>NZ_CP009962.1:311307-622614 GCF_000786695.1 Collimonas arenae
TCGGGAATGCTACTGCGGTCACGCTGACGAGTGAAGGAGGGCTCTTACGACAAGAAATTACGCTAATTATCCCGTGAGCAGCATTTGTCGGTGGGTTGGGGACTGATGTGAACGGGAAAGTCGCTTTGGCTGCCGCAGCCTACCTACGCCCCGACGCCAAGATCATCGATCGTAGATGTCCAATGACTTCGACAAGGATTCGGAGCAAGGTAGCTACGATGGGAATAGCCGCGTTGCGACCGCTTCTAGATCGGGAGACGGGTCGTTTGCTTGATTCGTCTGAGCGGGATCTCGGTTTCGACGTTGCGTATCCCTTTAATCTTTGTGAGCGTCTCCATCTGGAAGCGCTGATAGTCGTCCAGATCCGTGGCGGCGACGCGTAGGAGATAGTCGTAGCTTCCGGCCATCAGATGGCACTCAAGCACTTCTGGCGCTTTTTCCATTTCCTTTGCAAAGTGCTCGACTGTCGCTTTGTCCTGGCGCTCAAGCGTGATTCGCACGAAGGCGGTAAAGCGCAGGTCAACGGCAGCGGGATTCAGCAGCGCGACATAGCAGTCGATGACGCCTTGCTCCTCGAGAAGGTTCACGCGGCGCAGGCACGGTGTCGCGGAGAGTCCGACGTGCTGCGCGAGTTCGGCATTGGTCCGGTTTGAATCACTCTGGAGCGCACGCAAAATGCGCTTATCTATTGCGTCGAGTTTTATTGACATAATTAACTCCATATTTTTCTGATTGTGGATAATAACTCCAAAAATTGATGTTTGTATGGCCAAATACGCATCCAATCGCTACGGGGGGAGCACTATAATTTAACGACTGGCCCGCACGGAGCACGCAGTGCGGTTTTGCCCCCATTCAGGAAAAATTCCATGCTTCAACTCTCGTGGCTATCATTCATCGCCACCTCACTTCTGATCATTCTCACCCCGGGACAGGACATGGTCCTGGTGATATCGCGCACGCTGTCCGGTGGAACCCGTGCGGGCATCGTCACTGCGGCGGGCGTCAGTACTGGCCTGCTGGTGCACACGGTGCTCGCGGCGCTAGGTGTAGGGGCGCTTCTTCAAGCATCGGAGTGGCTCTTCACGGCACTGAAGCTCGTCGGCGCGCTTTACCTGCTATACCTCGGCATCACGCTGTTGCGTTCGTCGGGCGAGTTGTCTCTGGCGAGCATTCGGGGCGCACCGGCATCGACGCTGCGGACCTTCGCGCAGGGAGCCTTGTCCAATGCCTCGAATCCGAAGATTGTGCTCTTTTACCTTGCCTTCCTGCCGCAATTTGTCCCTGCGAATGCGACGCATCCGATGCTTTCCCTATTTGTTCTGGGTGCGACGTTTGCCGGCCTGACGTTTCTCGTTAAAGGGCCGGTCGCATTATTCGCTGGCCTGCTGTCAGCATCGATCCACCGTAATCCCCGTATTTTAACCCGCATACACCGGACCAGTGGCATCGTCCTGCTGGCGCTCGGTGTCAGACTGGCGTTCGAAGGAAAATCATGATCGACAAGCTTGCAGTATTGAATGGACAAGCCTTTGATTCATCCGATCAACGCATACCACATGCCCCCAGTCATCGCGGGAATCGATGTTCATGTGGGCCTGGCAATCAGCGTAGTGCTTGCGGTGTTAGCCCATTTAGGGCTGCGCTGTGCCCATTCGGGCTTCGCACTGCGCGTGGTTGGCGGCAACCTTTGAAGAGTGCCTGTGTGGTCCAAATGTCTCCGGCGGAGCACTTGGCATTGCGCAATTTCGATCGTCCACCATTCCGATGCGGCGTATTTCTTCGACGCGAGCCGCATTGTCTACGAGACCGCCGCTGCAACGGCGGGCAGGCCAGTCATCGATAAGGCCATGGCTGGTTCCCATAGTTCAGCAGCCTGATTTCAAAACTTCATTTAATTCACATATAGAGGTAATTCCATGCAAACCAACACTACACCAATTGATCATTTCATTGACGGCCATATGATCGCCAAGACTTCGTTATCAAAGTGGAAGTACTAAAAAATGAATATCGCGATTCTTGATGATGATTTTCATCAAATTAATCTTATTTCCAATATTCTCAGATCCGAAGGGCATATTTGTGCCGCGTTCCAAAGGGATGAAGACGTATTGATGCGGTTGAGCAGTGGTAACTTCGACTTGCTGATTCTGGGCGGAGCGAGTGCGCTTGATGTATTAAAAGAGATAAGGGAGCAACTCCCCCAAGCTATACCTATTTTGTTTGTCGTGGACAATTCTGACGAAGAAGGCATTGTTGAAGGACTAACTGCGGGTGCCGATAGCTGCATGATCAAACCTATACGGGGCAATGAACTGTCTGCGCGAGTGCAGGCGTTGGTGCGGCGCGCGTATCCGATGAATGCAAATAAGAAAATCGAATTTAGCGATTATTTATTTGATATGAGTACCCACCAGCTGACACGGGCAAGTAAACCAATTGACATCTCACCAAAGGAATTTGATCTAGCGCTGCTTTTTTTTCGCAACCTTGATTGCCCCCTTACTCGCACATATATTCTCGAGACAGTTTGGTCAAACTGCATTCCCGTTTCGTACCAAACCTTGTATACACATATTGCCAATATCAGAGACAAATTGCAGCTACAGGTAGAGAACGGATATCGGCTTTATTCAATCTATCGATATGGTTATCAACTGCAACGACTCAACACAAGTAAACAATGCGCAGCAGTTGCGACTTGATGATGCTAGATGGCTTTGTTGCATAAATCTTCGCCAGTCTCATCTGAATTGAGGCTCCTGCAAGCTAGCGCTATGGGTGCTCCCGTCAAACGGAAGTATCGAACGACCTACTGAGAAAAATGCAACGTGGCGTTGAAGGCCATAGTTCGCGGCTCATCTGGTCGGATATCTATGACACGAAAGGCTGTCATGAAGCCATTGCGCGGCGCGGTGTACAAGGCAGTATTCCGACACGCAATAAACGGCAAACCGTAGAAAGAGCGCAGCTCTGGCGCTGGGCGCACAAAGCCCTATTGCATGCCACGCGCCGTCTTGACTAATGATTTTGAAGAGGTGGCCGGCTATCGTCGGCGCAGTCTGGCCGAAGAAAAAATTGATTGTTTCGGGCCGCTGGGTGGCGGGCAATGACAGGCGGCTTCGATCGTCTGGTTCCCGAGTTGAGGTGCGCGTCGCCATCCTCAATCGCTTCACGCGACTTGGTATACCTACCGCGGTGATCGTGCCGTAAAGTCGTCTGGGATATTTTTTCACACTCAGTTTATATGTGTAGGAAAGCCATGTAGAAGCAGCAGCTGCTTCGTGATTAAGTTCACCACGACACAAATTTTGTCAGCCATATCAGCATCGGATTGAATGTGACCGATGAAATCTAAACATTTGTAAAAATTCTCAGATTTAACAATTACTAATTATTTATTAGGTCGCATGCTGCCTACAATACTAACGTAACAAACGCAGTAAAAAATCAAGAATCCACATGCGGAATTTCTTCGTTTTATTTTGGATTTTTAGCATAAATTCGATGCGAAAAAAGTTGCCGATCAGCTTTCAAATCTTTGAAAAAAAACGTGAAAATGGCCGTTCTTGATAATGATTGCGATCATGCCGCTATTTTACGACGTGCCTACGTGCGATGGACGTATATGCGAGTCATTTCAAAGCGGGGAAGAGATATCGAAACAGTTGTGGAGCTAGGTGTTTTGTGCGGGAAAAGATAATGAGTCTTCGAGACGACCACTGGAAAAAATTGGAGCCGCTGCTTCTTGGATCAGAAAATGAACCAGGGGTAACCGGCCGTAATAATCGATTGTTTATCGATGCAATTCTTTGGAAATTGGCAGGTTCCGGAACGTGGCCAGAACTACCATCTGAGTTTGGAAAATGGAACACAGCGTATATGCGTTTTAGACGCTGGAGTGTAAGCGGCTTCTGGCATCAACTCATGTCGCATGTAAGTGAAGATTTGGAATTGCGCGCCATAATCGAAGAAATTTCCGCCTATGGCGACAGAGTGTTAATGCGAGTTAATGAGAGATCTTTCAGAAGAGAAAGCCGCAAGATTAATGGCTCGAAAAAAGAATTTTTCAGAAGCTTCGATGAATCGAAAATTTCAGAAGATTCGCCTTTGCATTGGGTCGATTTGATGTCAGATTCCCGCGGCGCTGAAAAAAAAGTGACTGGTGACTTGGAGTACTTAAAAAGTATCGAATGTCGCAATCTGAGGGGGATTGAAGATTCTGCTTCGCTGCAGATTCCGTCAGATGGAAAGTCTAGTAACTGTATTGCAAATACGACGTGTAATCCAAATCGATTGCTGGATACTCTGATAGTTAATTTGTGCCTCAGAAATGATGCGGAGCTGGCGCGAAAACTTAAAATTTCTCCACCCGTGATTAGCAAAATTCGAAATCATCAAATAGTGATTGGAGCATCTGTCTTGATAAAGATGCATGACGCCAGCGGACTAAGCATCAAAGAATTGCGTGCCCTGTTAGGGGAAATCTGAAATGCATTTTTATGCACACAAAGTAAAATCATGAGGCCTTTGACGTTCATTACAAGCCTCTGATTGGTAGCAGGAACCTGTACTTGTTCACGCTGATGGGATGGTCAATTGCCACGATTTTGGTGTGCTTCATGGCGAAGTGACGACCAATCCTACTGACGCTTGGCTTGTCGTTTGCATTGCGCTTTGCACTGAGATTCATCGAAGCCCGGCGCTTTCCTGCCAATAGCTGGGTCACTGCCATGTGGTGTCCGAAGCAATAGCGCGGATGGGAAATGGCACTCCTTTCTTCTGCTTCGTACTTCGTGACGACTATTTTCACGCCCATTGCGGAATGGCTGAGTGGCAGGTTCGGCTGACCCACATCGTTTTTCACCATCGGTATTTTCGGGGGCGCAGCGGCCGGTGTGCGGCTGACTCTGTCTCGCTCTCGTGGACAGTAGCACGTGATCAATCGTATTGATGACGCTGACCGTTTTTGGCAAAAGCATTACGACCGAGATTGATACCTGGTTGCAAGACGGCGCTGGGGAAACCATGAGGTTGGTCAGTTTGATATTCAACTACGTCGGCAATATCGCAGGCGTTACCACGCCGATTGCTTTCGGCTATAGATCCGCAATCAGTTTCTTGAACTTCGTATTATTTTCTTCCAAATGACGAAGCCGACGTAGTTCGGAAGGTCCTCGGTCGCAATCTTCGTCCTGGTGCAAAACGTCGCCTCAGATATCCCAAGCTTGCGACATACCTATCTATCGTCATTCCCAATTCCGCTCGCTTCAAAGCAAAAGTCATTTGCCGCTCTGTGAATTTACTTCTCCTCACGGCTACTCTCCTTTTTCTCATTAGAAAAGTTATGCCGGATTCTTTTCTTTTAATTGAGGTTGTTTATTGCGACAGGGTTATCTCTACGTGACCAGATAGCAAAAAAACGAACGACGTAGGGCGTCTGCAGAATATTTTCCTCATCGATTTTTTTCATATTCCTCACTCTTTACATCATTGCGTTGTTGTCGATGGTCGACACAATCTCAACAATTGTTAGCGACCCGGAATTTAACAATTGATGATTATTTTTTTGCTTATCGGCTGCTTACAATCGCGTCATCAGTGGCTTAGACGGGGGATTTCAATCTCGTCTGAATTTTTAAGTTCCAAAATTTTAGACGAATTTCAAGGATGTCAAAAGCGCGCAAGGCTGAAGTCCCGGTTGGAGAAATATGAAAATTGCTGTTCTTGCCGAGGATCGAAATCAAGCCGGTATCGTTTGCGAAATTCTCGAATCTGAAAGATACGTTTGTAAGGCGTTTGATAGTGGGATGGAGATGTTGAGTCAGCTGCGCGGAGGAAATTACGAAATGTTGATTATCGATTGGCGAGTTGCGGATCTGACTGCGGTTGAGCTATTTCGTTGGATAAGAAGCGAATTTTCCAAGGTCATTCCAATTATGTGTATTGCCAATCATGCGGACGAACATGAGGCCGTTGAAGGTTTGAGCGCCGGTGCTGATAGTTATCTCATTAAACCAATCCGTCGCAATGAATTGGTGGCGCGCGTGAAGGCACTTATACGGCTCGCTTATCCGAGTCAGAACGTGGCTGAAAAATTTGCTTTTGGTGATTATTTATTCGACACACGTGCCTGTCGTTTGACCGTGGCAGAGGAGTTGATTGATATCAAGCCAAAGGAATTTTCTCTTGCGCTCATGTTGTTTCGCAACCTTGGTGTCTCCGTCTCTCGTGCGCAGATTTTGGAGGAGGTATGGTCGCGAGGGACTGTGATTTCGTCTCAAACCTTGAACACACATATCTCGCGCATACGTGAAAAATTGCGATTGCGGCCAGAAGGTGGTTTTAGGCTTTGTTCGATTTATCGGTATGGCTATCGATTGGATCAACTAAGCGTGGAAAAGGATGCCGAGAAATCTCCTTGATGCCAAATTTGTTGGACGGAGTCTCCGGAATCTTTACTTGAATTATCTGAAATTGAAAATAGAAGATCAACGACGCACTTCATTGATCCTATGGGCATTAATGATCTTAAGCATGGACATGTCGCAATTGGCATTTTCCTAGCCGGTGGTAACAGCTGAAAAGCTGTCTGTTTCTGTAGTTTTTATCTAAAAACGTCACCGCGAATCTCGCACAATTCAAAGTGGCCAAAGTTGCATCGAGGGCGCCGGACAATCGGTTAACGCGACATTGGGCAAACCGTGCGACATCATCGAATTAGGGAATGAGGAAATGAACAAGATATATGCAACAGTTTGGAGCGAATTCCATCGTCAATGGGTTGTGGTGTCAGAAGGTGTTCGCAGTAGCAAGAAAAAAAGTACGCGCGGGGCTGGTACGATTCTGCGCCTGACAGGATTTGATAGCTTGAAGCCTATAGCAGCGGGAATTATTTCCGCTCTGTCTATAATTTCCTTTGCTGATATCGCACGGTCCGGAAAAGTGACCGTTCGCAGCGGTAAGCCGAGTAAAAGTAAAGTTGCCGCTGCAGTTGCCTTGGGCGCTTTGATTTTCTTTGACGGAGCTGCTTTGCTGCCAGAGGCGCAGGCTGCGGTCCAAGCTCCGGGGCTCTGCGCAAGCAACATCAGTAACAGCAGTTCGGCCTCGTATCTCGTGGGAGGGTCGGCTAACGGCGCTGGTAACGCTTGCAGCCAGGCTGATACACCTATTGTCGGAACTCCAGGGAGCTCGACTTTTGCGAGCGTTAGCGCTAATGGAACGCAGGTTGAAGTCAATGGTGACACCGGGCTAATATATTTCCGGCCCGGGGGTACGAGCGGCAATATCTTGACCATGACTAACGTGCCAGGGGCCGGCCCCACAGGCGGTGTTCAGCTTTCAGGAGTGGCAGCCGGCGCGATAAACGCGACAAGTACTCAAGCCGTGAACGGCTTTCAACTCTACACGTTGTCGACGTCGACCTCAACCGGCATCAGCACGGCACAAAGCGGCGTGAATTCTCTGTCGACTGGCCTGAGTACCACCAACAGCAACGTGACGTCGTTGTCGACATCGGCGTCGATAGGCATCAGCACAGCACAAAGCGGCGTGAATTCACTGTCCACTGGCTTGAGCACAACGAATAGCAACGTGACGTCGTTGTCGACATCGGCCTCGAGCGGCATCAGCACAGCACAAAGCGGCGTGAATTCGCTGTCGACTGGCTTGAGCACAACCAACAGCAATGTGACTTCGCTGTCGACATCGGCATCGACCGGTATTTCATCGCTGTCGACTGGCCTGAGCGCTACCAACAGCAATATGACTTCGTTGTCGACTTCTGCTTCAACTGGAATTGCTAATTCAGTTCAGTATGATAATCCTGGTCACACGAGCGTTACATTGGGAGGTGCAGGTGCTACAGCACCAGTTACCCTTACCAATGTTGCACCAGGGGCGGCTCCAACTGATGCCGTCAACTTCAGCCAATTGTCATCTTTATCGTCATCCACCTCAACTGGCATCAGCACCAACGCCAGCAATATTGGTTCGCTGTCCACTAGCTTGAGCACGACCAATAGCAACGTGACCTCGTTGTCGACTTCGGCATCGACAGGGATTAGCACCAACGCCAGCAACATCGGATCGCTGTCGACGGGCCTGAGCACGACCAATAGCAACGTGACATCGCTATCGACTTCAGCGTCGACCGGCATCAGCACCAACGCCAGCAACATCGGTTCCTTGTCGACTGGTCTGAGCACGACCAACAGCAACGTGTCGTCGCTGTCGACTGGTCTGAGCACGACCAACAGTAATGTCTCCTCGCTGTCGACTTCTGCATCGACAGGTATTTCATCACTGTCAACCGGTTTGAGCACGACGAATAGCAATGTGTCGTCGTTGTCGACATCTGCATCGACCGGTATTTCGTCGCTGTCGACCGGCTTGAGTACGACCAACAGCAATGTCTCCTCGCTGTCAACCTCGGCCTCGACCGGCATTACTTCACTGTCGACTGGCTTGAGCACGACCAACAGCAACGTGACCTCGCTGTCGACTTCAACGTCAACCGGCATCAGCACGGCACAAAGCGGCGTGAATTCACTGTCGACTGGCCTGAGCACCACCAACAGCAATGTGACTTCGCTGTCGACTTCAGCCTCGACGGGCATCAGCACAGCACAAAGCGGCGTGAATTCACTGTCGACCGGCCTGAGCACGACCAATAGCAATGTGACTTCCTTGTCGACATCGACTTCGACCGGCATTTCATCGCTGTCGACTGGTCTGAGCACGACCAACAGCAACGTGTCGTCGCTGTCGACATCTGCATCGACCGGTATTTCATCGCTGTCAACCGGTTTGAGCACGACCGATAGCAATGTGTCGTCGTTGTCGACATCTGCATCGACCGGTATTTCATCGCTGTCAACTGGTTTGAGCACGACCAGCAGCAATGTGTCGTCGCTGTCGACATCTGCATCGACCGGTATTTCATCGCTGTCAACCGGTTTGAGCACGACCAGCAGCAATGTGTCGTCGCTGTCGACCGGCTTGAGTACGACCAACAGCAATGTCTCCTCGCTGTCGACGTCTGCATCGACCGGTATTTCATCGCTGTCAACTGGTTTGAGCACGACCGATAGCAATGTGTCGTCGTTGTCGACATCTGCATCGACCGGTATTTCATCGCTGTCAACCGGTTTGAGCACGACCAGCAGCAATGTGTCGTCGCTGTCGACCGGCTTGAGTACGACCAACAGCAATGTCTCCTCGCTGTCGACGTCTGCATCGACCGGTATTTCATCGCTGTCAACTGGTTTGAGCACGACCGATAGCAATGTGTCGTCGTTGTCGACTTCCGCATCGACCGGTATTTCATCGCTGTCAACTGGTTTGAGCACGACCGATAGCAATGTGTCGTCGTTGTCGACTTCCGCATCGACCGGTATTTCATCGCTGTCAACCGGTTTGAGCACGACCAACAGCAATGTGTCGTCGTTGTCGACCGGCTTGAGTACGACCAACAGCAATGTCTCCTCGCTGTCGACGTCTGCATCGACCGGTATTTCATCGCTGTCAACTGGTTTGAGCACGACGAATAGCAATGTGTCGTCGTTGTCGACATCTGCATCGACCGGCATTTCATCGCTGTCGACTGGTCTGAGCACGACGAATAGCAACGTGTCGTCGCTGTCGACATCTGCATCGACCGGTATTTCATCGCTGTCAACCGGTTTGAGCACGACCGATAGCAATGTGTCGTCGTTGTCGACATCTGCATCGACCGGCATTTCATCGCTGTCGACTGGTCTGAGCACGACGAATAGCAATGTCTCCTCGCTGTCGACTTCCGCATCGACCGGTATTTCGTCACTGTCAACCGGTTTGAGCACGACCAACAGCAATGTCTCCTCGCTGTCGACGTCTGCATCGACCGGTATTTCATCGCTGTCAACTGGTTTGAGCACGACCGATAGCAATGTGTCGTCGTTGTCGACATCTGCATCGACCGGTATTTCATCGCTGTCAACCGGTTTGAGCACGACCAACAGCAATGTCTCCTCGCTGTCGACGTCTGCATCGACCGGTATTTCATCGCTGTCAACTGGTTTGAGCACGACCGATAGCAATGTGTCGTCGTTGTCGACATCTGCATCGACCGGCATTTCATCGCTGTCGACTGGTCTGAGCACGACGAATAGCAATGTCTCCTCGCTGTCGACTTCCGCATCGACCGGTATTTCGTCACTGTCAACCGGTTTGAGCACGACCAACAGCAATGTCTCCTCGCTGTCGACGTCTGCATCGACCGGTATTTCATCGCTGTCGACAGGGTTAAGCACGACCAATAGCAATGTGTCGTCGTTGTCGACATCTGCATCGACCGGCATTTCATCGCTGTCGACTGGTCTGAGCACGACGAATAGCAATGTCTCCTCGCTGTCGACTTCCGCATCGACCGGTATTTCGTCGCTGTCGACCGGTTTGAGCACGACCGATAGCAATGTGTCGTCGTTGTCGACATCTGCATCGACCGGCATTTCATCGCTGTCGACTGGTCTGAGCACGACGAATAGCAATGTCTCCTCGCTGTCGACTTCCGCATCGACCGGTATTTCGTCACTGTCAACCGGTTTGAGCACGACCAACAGCAATGTCTCCTCGCTGTCGACGTCTGCATCGACCGGTATTTCATCGCTGTCGACTGGTCTGAGCACGACGAATAGCAATGTCTCCTCGCTGTCGACTTCCGCATCGACCGGTATTTCGTCACTGTCAACCGGTTTGAGCACGACCAACAGCAATGTCTCCTCGCTGTCGACGTCTGCATCGACCGGTATTTCGTCGCTGTCGACTGGTCTGAGCACCACCAACACAAATGTGTCATCGCTGTCGACAGGCTTGAGCACTACCAACAGCAATATGACGTCGTTGTCGACATCGGCTTCGACCGGGATCAGCACGACGCAAAGCGGTGTGATTTCACTGTCGACCGGCCTGAGCACGACAAATAGCAATGTCGGTTCGCTGTCGACTTCCGTGTCGACCGGTCTGAGTACGGTGAGCAGCAACGTATCGTCGTTGTCGACCGGGTTGAGTACAACGAATAGCAGTGTGTCGTCACTGTCAACCGGCCTGAGCACTACCAACAGCAACGTGTCGTCGTTGTCTACAACTATTGCACCGCTGGTAGCGAGCAGCACATATGCCGCGAATTCCGGAATGGGTATCGGCGCCACCCTGATCGGTGCCGTCAACGCCAACGGAATGGCGGAAACACGAGGCATATCAGGCAACACGATTACATCGGTGGTCGTGGCGACTTGCGGTTCTGCCAATGGCATCGACAGCACAGCGTCCGGATTGTGCGCCAAGGCCACCCAGGACGGCGCAAGCGCCTATGGTTCCAATGCGCGGGCAACGGCAGTCAATACCACGGCTGTGGGCTTCCGGGCGCTTGCCTCCCAGGAAGGCGCGGTCGCCATCGGCTATAACGCTCAGGCTACCGGCGACCCAACCGTCGCAGTTGGCTATAACTCGGTTGCCGCCGGTAATAACTCTGTGGCAATGGGGGCGGGAGCGCAAGCGATTGCTAACAACACTGTTGCGCTGGGTGCAGGTTCTGTGGCGGATCAGGACAATACGGTGTCTGTAGGTGCTCATGGTAGCGAACGTCGCATTACCAATGTGGCTCCAGGTGTCAATCCGACTGATGCTGTGAATGTATCCCAACTCAACAACGTGCAAAACCAGATTGGTAATGTGCAACGGATTGCTTACTCGGGTATCGCCATGAGTATGGCGATGTCGGGGGCAGTGATGCCGGCTCTGGATGCGGGTGAAAAAGGTGTGGGTGTCGGTGTTGGCTCATATCAGGGTTATGGTGCGCTGGCCCTGCAGTTCAAGTCCATCAGCAAGACCGGCATGAGCGCTTGGGGGGCTGGGGTCAGCACTACCGGCCACAATGCCGGTTTAAGTCTTGGCTACGGTTTCAAGTGGAAATAAGCACTTGGCCTAGATATCCGGAGTAATGCATTTCGTCGGATAGCTAATGAAAACGCAATGACTTCGAATGAGTGTCATTGCGTTTTTTATTGACAATTCATTCGATATATTTCAACCCGTTCAATGGGGCAAAGTCGCCAAAATTCTATTGTTGAGTCCCGCTATGGAATGTTTTACGGTCGGTCGCTCAGCAACTCGCTGCGCTTTATGCCAGCGGTTGGTTTGGAAGATACATTGGGCGCAAGATAAAAACTGATTGCATGATTTTTCTAGCTTCGCGATACGTTGCAGTGCGTCCAAGCACGCGACCTGGGCCAGGTTTTTTTGTGCCCCGTTGATTGTATTGTCTATCGAGGTAGCCGGTTCAGACGAGTGATTGGCATTCATTCGCGCATTCTTTGGGTTGCATCCCCGTCGCTCCTGAAGACGAGTGCAGTTGGAGGCATCCTAAGCAGGACGCACTGCACCCTAAATACAGGTCACCGGTGACGCTTGGAAGGATAAGGTGTAGTAAAAATTTCCGACTCCATAGCCAGTAAGGCAAGGCGTTTTTCCTTGCCTGCCGGGCTTGCTCACTGTAATGCAGAATGGGGTAACTCTCTCGTCGCTTCTTATTTGTCTGTCTTTAAAATCATTGCCAACTCTGTTGCAGTGCGAAGAACCAAGGCACGCTTTTTCTCGGGTAAATCTTCAATTGCCGCAATCAGGCTTGCCGCCTGATCGCTAGGATGAGCTGATACATCGCGCAGCAGGCTTTCCATCGAAAGATCCAGCGCATCAGCCAGAGTCGAAAGCCTTCCCAGAGAGGCAGATATAACGCCCGTTTCCAGACGTGAAACGCTTTCCTTCTCGATTCCCAGTTTTTCTGCCAGGTCCGCTTGCGTAAGTTTCAGTTCCTTGCGCCTCGCCGCCAAACGAGCGCCAACCAGTTTGGAAAGTGTTTTGTCGCGCAGTTTTGCCTGATCGTCCAAGGAGGAGCCTCCATATCATTAGATGACATGAAGTGTCGATCTATCCCTCCTCGACGAAAATGATGTATATTGCAACTAATGACATAATAAGTCATTTTTATGATTTTTATTCCAACTACATGCGTAATAATTTTTAGGCATGGTTTAACGCACAACATCTGCAATATCGATGAATGGCAACGGCTCTTTCCCGGCGCGGCACATGGCTTACCTCTGCCGGGATCAATCAACAAACAGAAGCCCCATGATTTGGGAGCAATGCATGTCGCGAGGACCAACATGAACCAACTCAACGCCTACTTCTCCCTCAAAAACAAAGTCGCCCTGGTCACCGGCGCTGCACGCGGTATTGCGCTTCACATCGCCTGCGCTCTCTCCACCGCCGGTGCTCGGCTGGCGATCCTGGATGTGCGCGAGCAGGAGGGGCAGGTCGTCGCCTGGCTGCTTGGCAGCACCCAGGGCCGGGCCAGGTTCTGGTCGCTTGATGTCAGCGACCGCAAAGCGGTGCAACAAGTGATGGCAGCGGTTGAGGGACATTTCGGTCGTATCGATATTCTGGTTAACAGCGCCGGCATTGATGCTGATAATCCGTCGGCACAAGGGCTCTCGCTGACGCAGTGGGAGAAGGCCATGTCGGCCAACGTCAACGGCAGCATCTTGTGCTCCAAGCATGTGATCGCAGCAATGGAGCGGGCTGGTGGCGGCTCTATCGTCAATGTGCTGTCCTTATGCGCTCTGGAGGATGAGCGGCATGAAGCGGCTGACCATGCGGCGAAGGCGGCGCTGCGGATGGCCAGCATGAATGCGATGCGCTATGCGGCGCGCAATATCCGTGTCAATACGATTCATCCTGGGTTTTCACGGCCACCGGCGCTGGTGGAGGCTTTACGCAAGCAAGGGGACCTGACGCAGAGGCTGGTTGATCTGGCGGAGGTGCAGATGCTGACGGGCCGGGGTTCGGCGACGGATGTGGCGGCGGGGATTTTGTATCTGGTGTCGGATGCAAGCCGGTTTGTCAGCGGGACGGAGCTGGTGATTGAGGCTGGGTATGGTTGCCGGTGATACGGAAAGAGGGGCGAGGGCAAGTTTCTGCAACGACACGCAAGTGCAGAATATTTATATGCGTGCACTCAAGGTTTTTCTGAGTCTTTGCTAAATTGGATAGAGTCATGGTCCCAGATCTGGCGCTTAAATGTGCTTGTGCGAGCCTGATCCTATGCTCATCCGTTTGTAAGCTCCGATGTGGATAAATTCAGATAGGGGGTGATGTGTCTGATGCGATCGGATGCAAACGACCCAGACCAGACCAGACCCTCGAGTCGCTTGGAAGCGGTCGTTCAATTAAGTCTGGAAAAAAGCGTCGTCAAATATGTATGCCGTGTTTGCGAACGAGGAACTGGTAATAATGAAGAACATTGTCTTCACCCCCGTTTAAAATCCGCTTCTCAACGCGTGCAATAGGCCAGAACAGCCCATTAGGCTTGCTGTCAGACTTGCTTTGCAATCCAACTGCTTTCGCGCCATCACTCGTGACGAGCCCCCAATCGGCACAGTGATTTCGGCGGTATGTTTCACCGATATAGGAACCGATAAACTGCGCCTGCTTTTGAACATCCTCAGCTGCCAGTTGTCCATTGCGGTAGGCGGCATGGGCGCTTTCCAGCATCCTCTCCACTATTCCGATGCTGGCGTCCGAATAATCGAGATGCTCTCCGAAGTTTTGTTGTGCAAAGGCTACCACTGCTGTCGCACTCTCGGTAGCAATGCGCTGAATATCGGCAATCGCTGTAAATTCCATAGCTATACTCCTTTGCAATAGGGCTATTGGTCTTCTAAAAAAATTCTTTTGCGCAGCATTACCGATATTCACCGTCGCATATGTGCTGCGAAAATATCGACGGTATCCAAGGGGCTGCGGAGTGACTAGATTTATATAAATATAATAGTAAGCTGCTTGCCGTCATCACCACGAAATACGCTATCGTTGGCCACATCCGGCTTTGCGTCCAACAGGGCACAACAACCTCTGACGGCATTTGGATCTCGGAATTTATTTTTTTTGTTGCCACACCGTAGTTCGCACGGCGGCTTCGCAATTTTATGCATCGGTCCACAAATGGGGAACATCTGCCGAATGCTGCCACACATAAGTTGCCGCAGCAATATCGAATTGCTGGAATGCGTTAAGGCCGCTTGTGGCCGATATCAGCCAGCCATCAACCTACCTAACTGCTATGTTTGGCCAATACCGACTGCAAGCCTGGTACGAGCACGCCCGTTAAAGTACGATAGTCGATATGCGCTGACAATCCCGCCAAGGCAACTTTCAACGCACTCTCGCCATCTTCTTTTTTTATTCTGGCAAGAAAGTAATCCGTTGCATCAATCGTCAATGCTCGACGATAGCGTTCACCATTAATCATATGCCGCAGCGAACGAATCGACATTGTTGCCGAATTGGGGTTGATGCCATACAAGCGTACTAGCTCATTTTTTCCTTCAGTCAGCGTCATGTTGTTCTTACTAACCTGACGTGTAATCTGAAAAATATCTTCAAGAATCTCTTTAGTTAATTCCATATATTCCTTTATGGATTACTTGGTTGGCGACCGGCTGCTCTTGGCCGATAGTCATCCACGGATCGTCTCTTGAGCTCGGGCCTATCCGATATACAGGGTTAGGCTATCTCTGAATTGCGACAACTGAAAACGGCCACCCGGCCACAACAAAATCCGGGCAGCCCTTTGCAGACAAACCGTTACCGACGCGGCACCCCGTCACGCCATTCACCCCAATGCGTCGCAATATCCTGCACCAGCGGATTGCCAGCGCGGTACAGATTTTCCGTCGCCGGTACAAAGCCGCCCTGGTCCGCATAGTTGAGCAGATTATCGGCGCTGGTCTGGCCCTGGTAGGGCCGGTCGAAATCGGAGCCGGTGCGTAGCGCCGCCACGCGGCTCAGATCTACGCGTTTGATGCTCGCGGCGCGCTTCAGGGCTTCGAAGGTGGCGTTGTCTTCTTGCGCTGTCATGCAATACACGCCCTTGCCGTCGGTCAGGATCTTGGTCCAGTCGCGGGCGCGTTGGCCGAGCAGCGTGCCTGACCACCAGGTATTGCCGGAAGCGATATCGCATTGCACTACCGAAGGCGGCTGGTTGGCTGGTGCGTAGCTGAATTTCGAGCGTGCTACCTGTGCTTGTGCGCTGTCTGCCAGCACGACGTTACGTGATAGCACATAGGCGGTATTGGCCAGTTTGGCGTTCAGCTGGAATACTTCGTTGCGATAATCGAGCGGCGGCTTTTCGGTGGGGCTCTTGGTGTTGATACCGAGATAGCCGGTGTTCCAGCCGGCCGGAATTTCGCGCGCATCGAGTTCCCACTGGATGCCGAAGTCAACCAGGTATTTTGCCCATGCTGCGGAACCGACTGTGCCTTGCGCCGGATCGACGCCGGCAATGCCGGAGATCAGGAAATAGGTGTGGCGCAGATCGAAGCGCGAGGAGAACGTCAGCGCCATGATCGAGGCTGATGCATTGGCGTAGCCCATGCCGGTGGTGACCACGCAGACATCTTGTTTGTTGCAGTGCACGTCCGGGTAGTCCGGCGACAGGCCGGGCACCGGAATGCTTTTCCATGGACCGATGTGGTCCAGCCATGCCTGGCCTTCGGGGCCGAACATGGTGATGATCATTACCTTGACCGGATGGCCTTGTCCATTGGCATCGGCGAGTGCGTCGTTGCTGGTGGTCTGTGCAATCGACGGGACGGCGGTGCAGGCGGCGAGAGATAACGCGGCTGCGGAAAATACAGAACGGATCAGCATTGGTTTTCCTTATGGGAGCGAGGTGGATGAGAACAATCGCCGGAGATGTCCGGCATTGTTCCGGCCATTTATACCTAAGGTCGGGTTTTGATTTTACGACATTAAATGCCACAGAGAAATTAATTTGGCATTTTTGCCGGCGTGTGTCGGCAGTTGCGCCGTCGTAGCCGGACGCTATGGATCTGCAAAAAAAAGCCCAACCTTGCGGGTTGGGCTGAGGGTCTTGCCGGATGCCGTTTCGGTGACCGGCTATCCGGCCGAGTTGACTAACGCGGCGTTGTCTCCGCAGTTGCTGTGGCTGTTGTGGTTGCTGTGGTTGCTGTGGTTGCTGCGGTTGCAGTAGTTGCAGCAGTTGCTGCAGTTGACGTGCGCGGCGGCGCATTCTTCACATAGGTGTCGAACCAGCGCAGCATTTCATACACCAGCTGCTCGTTCGATTCCATCGCCGCGTACCAGTGCGGTTCGTGCGGCAGCAGCACCAGGCGCGTGGTGCCGCCGTTGCCGCGGATGGCTTCGTAGAGCTTGCTCGATTGCAGCGGTGTGGTGCCAGGGTTGGCGTCGTCGGCGCCGTGCACGATCAGCAGCGGCGTCTTGATCTTGTCGGCGTAAAAGAATGGCGACACCTTCAGATAGACATCCTGCGCTTCCCATACCGAGCGTTGTTCGCTCTGGAAGCCGAACGGCGTCAGCGTTTTATTATAGGAGCCGCTGGTGGCGACGCCGGCGCGGAACAGATCGGAATGGGTCACCAGATTCGCCGTCATCAACGCACCGTGGCTATGGCCGGTGACGCCGATGCGCTCGGGATCGGCGACGCCTAGCCGGACTGCCTCATCTACCGCAGCCTTGGCGTCGGCCACCAGTTGTTCCATGTAGGTGTCATAGGCTTTTTTCGGATCGCCGACGATGGGGAAGGCCGCGTTGTCGATGATGGCGTAGCCGGCCAGCAGCAGCAATTTGTATTGCCGCAGCCGCGTGAAGGTTTCTTGCGAACCGGTAGTCTGGCCCGCCTTCGAGGCGTCGGCGTAATCGAGCGGATAAGCGTACAGGATGGTCGGCACTCGCGTGCCTTCCTGGTAGCCGGGCGGCGTGTACAAGGTAAACGACAAGTCGAGGCCGTCGTTGCGTTTGTATTTCACCAGGCGCTTCTTGATCTGGCGCACTTCCGGCGTCGGATCGGGAATGTGCGTGATGGCCACGCTGTTCGATGCAAAGACGGGTTCGCCAGCAGCGGCTTCGACTGGTGCGCCGAGAGTGCGGACAAACGCGTTCGGCGCGTCGCTCACCGATTGCCGCCAGGTCAGGAACTTGCTCGCATCCGCGCCGGTGAAGGCAACGAATTGCTCGTAGGAGGTTTTATCGCTGCGGAACAGGCGTTCCGATTTCAGCGTCTTCAGATCGAGCTGGTCAAGGAACGGACGGTCACCGCCCGGCGATGCGCCGGCGCCGCTGAGGAAGATGGCGTCGCCATCCTGGCGCAGCACCAACGCGCCGTTCGGCAACTGACGCCTGACGGCGGTACCCGGATTCGCATACTTCTCATCGGTCGACAAATCCCACAGCAGGCGCGGCGACTGCTGCGGATCATCGACATTGATCACAAAGGTCTTGCGCCAGTGCCGGTTGCGATCGTATTCGGTCATCAGCGCCAGGCCGGGCTGCTCGGCCCATGCGATGCCGACATAGCGTTGTTCGGTGCGCATGAGTTCCACCGGGGCGGTATTGAATGGCGCCTTTTGCAGCATCAGCTTGTCGCGCGCCGGGACTTTGGCCTTCCAGTCGCCGCCGTCAAGCGCTTCAGCCCAGACCAGAGTTGCCGGTTCCGTCGCACGCCAGGAAAAATCGCGCGGCCCCAGCGGCACGCCGCCGATCGGCACGCGGTCCGCCAATGGCAGCGAGGCGATGTGATGCACCGCCATGTTCTGGCGTTTGGACAGGTCCCAGATCTCTACTTCTTGCGGAAAGCGGTCGAAGGTCGTGACGTAGGAGTAAGGCTTGCGGATCGACGTCACCAACAGGTGCTGCCCATCCGGCGCAGCGCCCAGCGACTCGTAACGGCCCACTGCGCCGATTGGCGTGACCGCGCCGCTATTGGCGTCGACCAGCGCCAGTTGCGCGCTTGCGTAGTAATCGAACAGGTCTTCGTCGTGCTGGTTACCCAGCGTGTCGCGGTTTTCGTAGGTGCTGCTCTGTCCTTTGCTGCCGTCCGATTCCTGGATGCTAGGACCGGTCGGAATCGTCGGTTCCGCAGGCGGCGGACCGAGCCGCGGAGGCACCAGCTTGACCAGCAAGGTTTTCTGGTCCGGCATCCATTGCAGCTCGTCTTCCAGCATCGGGTTCAGGCGCACGCTAGGAATCTTGCGTATGGCGCCGGTGCTGGCATCGCCCACCCAGAGATCAACCGAGCTGGCGGTGGTGTTTTCAAAAGCGAAGCGCTTGCCGTCGGCGCTCCACAGCGGCCGGTTCGGGCAGGCATCCGCAGGCAGCGCGATACGCGTCTGCGCGCCATCGGCGATACGCACCAGCTCGAAACTGCTGGCGCAAGGGGTAATGCCGTAGCCGCCCGGGGTATCGTGCTTGCTGTGATTGCCGGGTTCGACCCGTACCCCGGCCAGGCGCAGGAAGGGCGTCGCTACCCGGGAAATGGACGGATAGTCTTGCCAGGACACCAGCAGCATCCGCTCGCGCGTCGGGCTAATGACCGGCACCGGCGGCGATGGCGCGTGCATGACGTCGAGGATGTTCTTGGGCGGCTGGTTGTAGCCAGAAGCGCCAGAGGCGGCAGCCGCAGCCGTTGAGGGAGCTGAGTTGGCGGCAGGTTGCGGCGAAGCTGCTTGCGCGGCAAGCGGAATCGACGTGACGCCGGCCGCAAGCAGGGTGACCCAGAAACAGGTCAGGGAGGATTTCATTGCCATCGGTTTCCTTGGTGTTGATTCGTCTGGAACTGGTTTTTTGTCAGGTTGGTAAGTGACCCTACCAATATTGCCATTCGAGATCAAAAAAGGGGCCACTTTTTGGCAATTTTTTTTACATTTCCGGCGAGATCTGCGGCAGGGGGCATAACCATCCCGGTATCCATAAGCGGAAAAACCTCCGTCCCTGGCTCGGACGGAGGTTGATCGGGTGGCGCTCAAACCAGCGCATGAATGCGCTCGATGACTGCTCGCGGCGTTTAGAGGCTGTTGCAAACACACCTGGCGTTGTTGCCCTTGCAGGGCGCACCCGGGCTTGCAAGCCCGGGCCGTTCCGCAGGCAGACGACAGTGTCGTCTGAAATCCCTGCTACACCCTCCTAGCCGTACTGTTCGTACTGTCTTCGTCGGAGCGCCTAGCCATCTGTGTTCGCAACAGCCTCTTAGAAGATGTACTTCATTCCGGCCGAAACGCCTTGCAGCTTGCCGCCGGCGAAACAGTGCGGCGAGCCGCCATTCGGGTCGAATCCGCTGGTGTCCGGATTTGACGCATCATGGCAATCGGTGGTGACGCCTCGCCCACCGGCGCCCAGGTCGTAATGCGCTGAGCCGTGATTGGCGGTCATCGCATAGTCGACGTAGGTGCTGAAATTCTTGTCGACCTGGTGTTTCCACGCCACGGTGTACAGATTGGCGACATTATCGGAGTTCAGTCCGCCAGGAGTATTGTGCTGGCCGGGATCGCCGGTAGCCTGGTTGGCATGTCCCCAGCCAAAATGCACGCTGTCTTTTGCGGACAGCTCCTGGCTGAGTGCGAGCCAATAGCCTGAACGGCTGCGTTCGTTTTGATAGTCCAGGTAGGCGGGGACATGTCTTTTCATGTTTTCATAAATTGCGCTGATGGTGGTCTTTGTCGGGAATTTGTACTGGACGCCAATTTTTGCAGCGTCCTCGTCGGCGATGTCATTCGGATCGTAGGTAGGAAGATCGCTGGTCCGGTTGACGTCTTTATGCTTTTCATAGGCGGCGGTCAGGTACAGCGGACCATTGGTGTAGGACAGGCTGGCGCTGTATGCGCTGCCATACGAGCCGTCGTTGCAGGCTGCCGGCGTCGCGCCGCTGCCCGGAATATTGCCGCCGGTGCAATCGCTTTCACCGGCAGCGATATTGCTGTTGTCATAGCCCCGGTTCTGGCCTGGAGAGATCAGCGCATTGAACGAGAAGCCATGCATATTGGGCGATTCGTACCACAGGGCGTGATCGAGCCGGGTGCCGAATTCGACCCGGTTGTCGCCGCCGGTATTACCCATGATGACGGAATAGTCGCCAAGCATGCCGCTGAAGGGATTCATCCGTGCGGTAGATGTCTTGTAAGGCGCATCCGTCTTGCCGATCTTGAATGCGCCCATGGCCGCTGACTGTATGCCGATGAAGCTGTTCCTGGATGTGAGGCCGCCCTTGACGGTATTGCTGGTGTTGCTGTTGGTGTCGCCGGTGCCGGAAGTGGCGCTCACGTCGATTTGGGTTTCGAGCTGATACAGGAATTTGAACGGGGAATCGGAAATATCCTGGAAGCCACGTATGCCGACATAAGACATATTGGTCGAGATCGCCGGCAGCCAGCCGCCTTTGCCCGCTACGTCTTGCACGCCGCTGATGCCCTTGGTGGTGTCGTCGATGGAGATGTCGAGATTGCCATACAGCGATACCTCGCCGCCACGGGTCAGGAAGGTAATGCCGTCGCCCGCTTTGCGTTCGAGGAATTGATGGCTGTCGGAGACTGGCGGTGCTGCCGCGACCTTTTGTTCCATCAACGCCTGCTTGTCAGAAGTGCTCGCCTGTTTGGCGGATAGTTCATCGACCTTTTTCATCAACAGCTGGATCTGTTCTTTCAGTGCATCGATATCTTGTTTTTCCTTGCTGGAAGTGCTTTGTGCATAAGCTCCTCCAGAATATAGACCGCCGATTGCCGTACATGCCAGAGCGCAGCTGAGCGCCATTTTTCTGAGGGTTGCCATGCGTTTGTCTCCTTTTGTTTTTGTGTAAGGAGGCTTAACACTAGAAACCTTTCGCGGTCATGTACTTAACCGCGATCAAGATTTTAAAAAGAAGCTGGAAATAGTGATTGCGCGTTTTCTTCTGGCGCATGCGCCGTTGTTTTTACGCAGTCAGGCGAAGTTGATTTTAAGAGACTGTTGCAAACATAGATGGCTAGGCGCTTCGACGAAGACAGTACGAGTAGTGCGGCCAGGAGGGTGTAGCAGGGGTTTCAGACGACGCTGTCGTCTGCCTGCGGAACGATCCGGGCTTGCAAGCCCGGGCGCGCCCTGCAAGGGCAACAACGCCAGGTGTGTTTACAACAGCCTCTAAGATCACCATCCCGGATAAGCCGCCATCAGCCGTAGCCACTGGGAAAGGCATCCGGCATGCCGCAGGCAGTGCAGCGCTTCGGTCGCGGGCCAGGTGCACGGAACGCGGCGCAGCCATGTGGAGTCAGGGCCGCATTGATAGAGCCAGATGATGGTTGCGGCCATTATTTGACGCTCGGGGACCATGGCGCGAAAATCCGCTCGCCAGCGCGCCATCTCATCTGCGTCGATCTCGCCTGTGCGTTCGTTGTACGCAGTTGGCACGATGCCGCGATGGTGGTTGCCGCTCGCGCCGGGGCAAAACAGATTCCGCAAGCAATGCTGGAAAAGCACTTCATGCAAGACAACATTGAATGCCGCCGGTGTCTGCTCGTTCTGCATCGGGCAATCGCCGGCGAGCGCCGACATCAGTTGCGCCTCCGCCGGATCCATGTCGAGGCAATGCCACACCAGGGCGCTTAATCGGATATGCCCAAAATGAGCGCAGAGATCGGGCGCTCCATCCAGCGCCGCCAGAATCAGGGCGAGTCCATGGTGAGGATCGTTCGTGTGTATCTCCTTCAAGGCTTGTGGCGTTGTCAGTGTAGGCACTTCATCCAGGACACCCGCGCCCAACCGGGTGAGCAGATTGAAGTACGAGTTACGGCCAGCGGAGGAGAGTTGCGACGGAGAGGGATGAACATGCGAAGGCATATCGGGTATCCGGAAGTTGAGAAACAATTCGCAGGCTAGCGATGCCGCATCGCCATGGCACTCCGTTTCTTGCGCCGGATGGCGGCATTCACAATCCGGACATGATCTGAATAAATGCAGACACCGCGTTGAGAAGATCAATGGGACTTTATGCCGCAATTATTTTTGTGCGCCCAAGTATTTGTTGCCTCAGGGAATTTTTTCTGGAAAAGATAGATAATCAGGACTTACGCAAAATCGTCCTGGCAAGGCGCATCGACGAAGACAGTACGAATGGTCGGCCAGGAGATGCAACGCGGCCAGGGCGGCTTTGCGTAAGTCCCGATAATGAACCGCGCCGGATTTTGTGGAGCCGGCACGAAAGAATCGGGTTCACCGGACAAGCTGCGCTCAATGCCCGCCGGCAGCGGGTTGAAGCCACTCTACCGAAGTTATTTTATTTGTGATTGGATCAACATGACTTATAGCCGAATGTACAAGCCCTTTCAGATTGCCGCTTTGTTTGCTTGCGCCGTCATCATGGCCTTCAACGTAGGGCCGGCACTAGCCGCGGCGCCTATGGCGAAAGCCCCTGCGCCGGGTTTCTACCGCATCATGCTGGGCGATTTTGAAATTACCGCGCTCAACGATGGCACGCTCGATTTGCCGGTCGATAAAATACTCACCAACACCACCCCGGACAAGGTTGAACAGGCCCTGGCCAAATCCTATCTGGCAAGCCCGGTGGAAACCTCGTTCAATGGCTTCCTTGTCAATACCGGCAACAAGCTGGTCCTGGTCGATACCGGCGCCGGCACAGGCTTCGGCCCGAATCTGGGCAAGCTCGTAGCCAACCTCAAAGCCGCGGGCTACCAGCCGGAACAAGTCGATGAAATCTACCTCACGCACATGCATGCCGACCACATCGGCGGCTTGATCGCAGATGGCAAGCTGGCATTTCCCAACGCGATTGTGCGCGCGGACAAGCGTGAATCCGACTATTGGCTGAGCGAGGAAAACATGAACAAGGCGCCAGAAGGTGAAAAAGGGGCGACCAAAAGCACGTTCAAAAAGGTGGCAACCTTGCTGACCCCGTATATCCAGGCCGGAAAATACAAGCCGTTCGAAGGCTCGGTCGAGCTGACGCCAGGCATCCGATCCTATGAAAGTCCCGGCCATACGCCAGGCCACAGCGGCTACGTGGTTGAAAGCAAAGGTCAGAAACTGATGCTGGCGGGGGACGTGATTCACGTGGCGGCGGTGCAATTCGAACAGCCGACCGTGACGGTCACATTCGACAGCGATAGCAAAGAGGCGGAAGCCGAGCGCATCAAGGAATTCAGCGATGCGTCCAGAAAGGGTTACCTGTTCGCCGCAGCGCATTTGCCGTTTCCTGCCCTGGGACATATCCGGGAAATGGGCAAGGGCTTCCAGTGGTTGCCGGTCAACTTTACGCAAATGCATTGATGCACGTCAGCACCCGCCCCGCCAATACCGACAGGGCGCCGTCCTGTTTCAAGCAATCGCGGAGGAAAAATAATGCGCGTTCAACTATGTCCAATGTTTATTGCAGGCGTGATCGGGATAACGGTATCGGGTGGCGCCTGCGCTACAACAGCCATGGAAGCAGCCGCAAACACGGTAGCAACCGCCGTGGCTCTCAACCCCGCCAATCCGCCAGGGAAGAATTTCAATCTCGCGCCTTATACGCTCCAGCTGCCGACCGGTTCCTCCGGTTCGGTTGACACGGTGAGCGGCGCGAATCTGGCGGCAGGCTATACCAACCAGTTCTATTTCTATACCGACAGCGCCGATGGCTCGCTGATCATGATGGACCCCAGAACCGGCTGGACCACATCCGGTTCGCAGCATCCACGCACGGAACTGCGTGAAAACGCCGTCTGGCCTGCTACCGGAACCAATCTCCTGAACGCCACGGTAAAAGTATCGCAAGTGTCCGACCATACGACCATCGGCCAGATTTTCCAAGGCAGCGGACCCAGCAAGCCGTTATGCGAATTGCAGGTCACGTCAAAGGGAAAGGTCCAGCTTTTGCTTGAAAATACGAATCAAGGAGGGAGTGCAAAAGTCTTCCCTGTCACCAGCGTGCCGCTGGGAACCAGGTTTGACTATCAACTGCAGCTATTGAATCGCACGGTGACGGTGACTGCAAATGGCGTCGTAAAAACTTTTACGGCAGATGCAAGCTTCGCTGGAGAGAAATTCTATTTCAAGGCTGGCGATTACGATCAAACCGCCGTGTCCGGCACACCTGATACGAATGCCGGGACCATTGTGCATTTTTATGCGTTAGCTATTACGCATAAATAATCGGTGATTCCAATTGATTGCGGCGGCGAACCGGCCATGGCCGGTCAGGCGACCTCTGGCTTATCTGAAGAAACGCTTTTCCCCGGTTTTGATATCCAGGGTAAAGCGCACGCCATTGTCGGTGCACGGCATGTCGTCCGGCGGTTCGTCGCCTGCCAGTGCGCCGGATACTATCGGCAAGCCTTCGCCTTTGCGTAGCAGTTCGTCCGATCGTTCATACACATTCGGGCAGCCGGTTTCGGCGATCAAGGCCTGCACGATAGGCACTTTCCACGCATCGACGCCAGCCGCCTGGAACTGGCACACCAGAAAACCGTTCTTTCCGCCGAACCAGTCAACCACCAGGCCGGACAAGCCGTCCTCATCGCCCAGAACCAGATGCAGCGGCTGGCCGGAACCGGCGGCGGGTTTCTTGCCTTTGGTGCTGCGTGCCGCCACCGCCGTCTTGACCCGACGTTTGATCAGCGCATGGTCAACCGCTTCGTTTTGATCGAAAGTCCAGACACGGGCGCGGATCTGCGATTTCGCGTTGTAGGCGGCGCGCGCCAGAAATTGCATGGAAGACGATTGCACCAGCGCCGTCGCTCCCGGCTTCATGTGTTCCCCGGGTTTGCCGTCAACCCGCTCAACCGCGGACGCGTAAATCCAGGGTTGACGATTCAGCAGGCTTTTTTCTTTGCCTTGTTTGATGGTGACGATAAGCATGGGGGATGACTTCCAGATTTGACTAATGAGGGATGTTGAAACATCGATGGATGACGCCGTGTGTGCAAAAGCACAACGACAAAACAGCAATTACGCGCATTGTAAAGCGAAACACCGGATCCTTCTGTTTTCTGCGACGCAGGAATTGCACCAATGCGAATCTTTGACAATGCTCGCTACCGGTGGAAGATGCAAGTTGAAGGTGGCGAGATGACACTACGCTCTGATACGCCTTTATGGCCGCAACGAGCGTATCGCAGCGGCCATAATGGTATTTTTATTAATGAAATTGCCTGCTGTATAAATCAGCTACCGCAGTCAGCCTGCTTTGCCCAGCTCCGCGAAGTGGAGGATATCCCCGAGCACCTGCGACATATGCGTGTGATAGATGCCATGCGGCGCACCGGCATATTCCCGATATTGACTATTCCTGATCAGTTGCGCGGTAAGCCGCCCGCCCTCGACAGGTTCGCTGACGTCGCGGTCGCCATGAATGACCAAGGCAGGGACGGTGATCTCTGCAAGCCAGCCGCGAAGATCGGTTGTCATTTTGGTGTGGAGGCAGGTCATTGCAGCATTGAATACCGTGGACAGCATCATGTCGATAGTATGTTGCGTAAATTCCGGCGTGGTCCCCCAAGATGTCGGCAAGAAGAAATCGTCCGCATTATCGGCCAGCCATTTTGGAAAATCCTTGCGCAGCACTTCCTGCAAGCCCTCAATCACGTTCATCTCCACGCCGTCGGGATTGCTTGCCGATTTCAGGAAGCACGGCATGACCGGAGCAATCAGGACGACGCGCGCAATGCGGCTCGCGCCATGGCGCGCCAGGTAACGCACGATCTCTGCGCAACCCATCGAATGTCCAACCAGGGTCAGGTTGTGCAGATCGCAATGTTCGATCAATTCGGCCAGGTCGTCTGCAAGCCTGTCGTAGTGGTAGCCGGTTCCCGGCGCGTCGGAGCGGCCGTGACCGCGGCGATCCATCGCCAGGGTACGCAAGCCCAAGCGGTTGAAGTGCGCCATATGCGGATCCCACATGGTGGAATTCATGGCCCAGCTGTGTACGAACAGGACGGGCTGGCCGCTGCCCCAGTCCTGGAAAAACAAAGTGGTTTTATCGGTAGTTTGGAAGGTGGACATGGTCTGGATCTCCTTGGTTGATCGCTTGAACGATGTCCTACGATATCGATTCAGGTGATTACGGACAATTACCTGTCAGGTAATCACCAGGGATCCAACCCCGTACCTTCCTAAGCGCGCGCCACAAACCGCATCGATGCCGAATTCATGCAGTAGCGCAGACCGGTCGGCTTGGGGCCGTCGTCAAACACGTGGCCCAGATGCGCATCGCACAAACGGCAGGCAATCGCGGTGCGCGTCATGCCAAAGGTGCTGTCGCTTTCTGCATTGACATTAGACGCAGAAATCGGCTGCCAGAAACTCGGCCAGCCGGTGCCGGACTCAAACTTGGTCTTTGAATCGAACAGCGCTGTATCGCAGCAAATGCAGCGATACAGCCCATCCTGGTGATTGTTCCAATCCTTGCCGGTGAAGGGCCGTTCGGTCCCTGCCTTGCGCGCTACTTGATAGGATATGTCGGACAACTGCCTGCGCCAGTCTGCATCCGACTTGACCAGCCTGGGCAGCCGCACGGTCTTGTCGATTTTGCCAGAGGGCAGGAACAGGTCGATCATGACCTCCTTCTCTTTCTCTTGCTCTTGCTTGGGATCAGCCAGGCTGCCGGCCACGGTACGGCCGAAGAGGCCGCCCAGCACCAGCATGCCCAGGCCGTATTTGATCGCGGTGCGGCGTGGCAATGCAGCGCGGGTTTTTGCTTTGATGGATGGGGTCTGCATGATATCTCCTAGCCGAAAGTAAAGGCGAACGCCTGCGCGCCGCCGTCGAGGAACTCGATGGAAAAGGTGTGCTGGCGCACATCCTTCGATTGCCGGATCAACTGATACAGCCGTTGTTCACGCACGATGCCGTTACCGTTCTCGTCAGTGTCAACGCCGTGTGCATCTGCCGGCGACTGCCCATCCAGCAGTACGCGGAAGCGCACCGGTTTGCCGTCCGCGCCTGGCCCTATCACCAGATGCAGGTCGCGTGCATAAAAGCGGAAGGCGATTTTCCCCGTCGCGCCGGCCAGCATCGCCTTCTCTTTGTCCGCTTGCCATTTTCCTTGCAGGCCCCACTGGTTCAGCGCCAGCGTCGCCGGCAACGTATAGTCGGTCGGCTGGTCGGCTTGCAGACCGGGCTTGGCCGCGAAGTTGTCGGCGCGCGCATAACCGACGTAGGTCTCGGGAGACTGCATGTCGGCATTGTCGGCAGCAACCTGGATGCCGCTGGCTTTGACTAGAGTGTCGGCCGCCGGTAAATTCTTAGCGCCGGCTTCCACCAGTAGCTTGCGGATCAATTGCTCTGATTCGTCATAATTTCCTTCGCCAAAATGGTGTCCGCGAATCCTGCCTTGTGCGTCGATGAAATAATGCGCCGGCCAGTACTGGTTATTGAAGGCTTGCCAGATACTGAAGTTGTTATCCAGCGCGACCGGATAAGTCACGCCTAAATCCTGTACAGCGTGCTGCACGTTTTTCAGTTCCTTCTCGAAAGCGAATTCGGGTGCATGCACGCCGATCACCACCAGGCCTGCATCCTTGTACTTCTCGCTCCATGATTTGACATACGGCAGGGTGCGCAGGCAGTTGATGCAGGAGTAAGTCCAGAAGTCGATCAGCACCACCTTGCCGCGCAAGGCTTGCGGGGTCAGCGGTTCCGAATTCAACCAGGCGGTAGCGCCCGCGAGGCTTGGCAAGTCGCCTTCCGAAGCGACATCGCCTGTGGCCCCGCCGGTGCTCGTTGCCGCCTGTGCCGGCTTGATGCGCGCGATCAGGGACTGCTCCAGCTGATTGGTGCTGTTGAGCGAGAGCCGCGTCAGCACATTCGTATCCCAGCCGGCGGCGATGACGACGACAGCAAACAAGATCGCCACGCCAAAGGCGCGTCGGATCCATTCACCGGCGCCCAGCGATTTCTTCATCAGGGCGAACACCTTACCGCCGATCAGCAACGCCGCGCCAAGCGACGTGGCTGCACCTGCCGCGTAGGCAAACAGCAGAAGCGAGGTATGCGTATTTGGCCCCGAGATGGCCGCGCCGGTCAGGACCAGGCCAAGAATGGGGCCGGCGCAAGGCGCCCACAGCAGGCCGGTAGCGATGCCCAGCAAAAACGAACGCGACGGACTGGCGCCATTGCCACCGTCGGAAGCGCCTTCAACCAGGCGGTTTCCCACAGAAACAAAAGGCTTGGCGATGAAGTCAGCCAGCCGCTTTGACAGCAAGGTCAGTGCAAATGCTGCAAGCAGCATCAGCGCCAGGACGCGTCCATATTGATTGATGTGAACGGCCCACGCGCCGCCTACCGCAGCCAGAGAGGCTACCGCAGCAAAGGTCAGCGCCATCCCGCCCAGCATCGGCAAGCCGGCGCGCAGGAAAGGCTGTTCCGCCCGAGCGAAAACAAAGGGGAGTACCGGCAAGATGCATGGGCTGAGTATGGTCAGTACGCCGCCGAGATAGACTAGTAGAAGCAAGATCATGTTTTATCCGTTTTTCTCTGTTTTTATCTATTGATGCTGCGTTAAAAGAGTTGGCCGATAGTCCGGGATGATTCACATCGAGCCTGTTTTCAGGTGTTGGTCGTTTCTGATGACAAAATCTTACAAAGAGGGATTCAATTTTCTGCGTGGCGCTCGATCGGACCGTCAACAAGGCAAGTTCGATGCCCGGGAGCGGCACGATGAAGATGAATGTACGCCATGCAGGAGAGCATTCGCGTGACAAAAAAATGACAAAGATGTCATCTTCGATAGAGCGTTTAGGGAATAATCGCGGTTTGACTTCTTATTTTCCCCCTGCGTCCTGTTTTCAAGCTGATGCACAACGACAATTCGCTTGATCTCGACAGCCGATAATCTTGACCGCATATCTGGTGAGGGCATTAATCCATGCGCGTATTTCTGTATAAAATTCTGGTGCTACTGACTTTCCTGACCGGCTTGGCGTCTAACGCCAGCGCGGCTGACCTGATCAATTTCTGGGGCAAGCCCCAGCATGGCGGCAACAGTTTCAACCGCCTGCCTCCGGACCAGGCTTATTTCAACGCCCTGAAAGCCTACGGCGCCAGCTGGGTGCGCTTGTCTTACGACAAATGGCAGCCTGCGCAGCGCGACTTTCTTTTGGGCGATGCCGATCACTACACGGGCCTGGTGCCCAGCGATCTGGCCGTGTTGAAAACGGTCCTCGACCGTGCACACGCGGCAGGGCTGAAAGTCGTCATCACGCCGCTCTCTCTGCCGGGCATGCGCTGGTCGCAAAACAATGGCGGGCGCTTCGACGGCCGGCTATGGCAAGACAAGGCTTACTGGATCCAAGCTGCCGCGTTTTGGCACGATCTTGCCACAGCGCTCAAAGACCATCCGGCAGTCGCTGCCTACAACCTGATTAACGAACCGGCTCCGGAAAAACAGGGAACGCTTCCTGAACATGCAGACGCCGCGCAGATGCAAGCCTGGTATCAGAAGCAGGCGGGCAGTGCGCGCGATTTACCCGCGTTCTACACATCCATCCTGCAAGCGCTGCGCATGGTCGACCTACTGACGCCGGTCATGGTCGACGCCGGCTGGTATGCCGCAGCCGATGCGTTTTCCTACTGGTCCAAGCCGCTGGCCGACTCCCGCGTCCTGTACAGTTTCCATATGTATGAGCCCTATGCCGCCACCAGCGCGCCCAACCTGAAGCGCGCCAAGCCCTACAGTTATCCCGGCCTTGTGCCGTTCGGCGCAGGCAAGGAGAAGTGGGACGCGGCCCGGGTTGCAGCCTACCTGCAGCTCCCGCTTGACTGGGCCGGCAAGCATGGCGTCCCGGCCAATCGGCTGGTCGCCGGAGAGTTCGGATGCATGCGCCGCTTACCCGGTTGCCGCCAGTACCTAGATAACGTGCTGACGGTGCTGGATGACGCCCGCGTGCACTGGGCGTTCTACAGTTTTCGGGAGGACAGCTGGGACGGCATGGACTACGAACTCGGCAGCGCCAAGGTGCCCTGGGCTTATTGGAAAGCCATTGACGAGCGCAAGCCGGATCCGCTGGAGCGCCACGCCACGCCGGAGTTCGAGCCGATTCGCAAACGCCTGGGCACCGGTGCAAATTGATCCGGTTTGCTGTGAGGAGGCTGTATGCAGTTGCATCTTCAACGCTAAGATTTTTTGTGGCTCCGATCCAATGAAGTTTAGCTACGCCGTTAAAAAACGATTGACCTTCCTATGGGGGGAATGTCTAGACTCGGCTATCTCGCGTAATCCGGCACAAAATGAGATCAAAGCGAGATCAAAGCAAGATCAAATTTGGATCAAAAATAATGAATAAGGGAAAAATCAACCTATACTAAGCCAAGTTGACACTTGGCTTAGTCCGTCGATATCATGCTTCGTCAAAGAAAACCAATCCAATGAAACTGTTCCGTCGATCACGACTCACCGTAGCGCTTGTCGCACTGTTCAGCATGCTGTTCATGCAGCTCGCCGTGGCCGGTTACGTGTGTCCGGAACATGCTGTGGAACAAATTTCCGAGATGGCAGGAATGTCTGTCATGGCGGACAGCCAGGCGATGCCTGGGTGCGAGCAGATCGACCATGCTCAGCCCAGCTTGTGCAAGGTACATACCCAAGCCGGGCAACAGTCGCTCGACAAGCCGAATTTGCCGCATGTGCAGCCATTTGTTCCAGCCACGCTGGTGCTGCTGAGCGTTATCGCTGTCGTTGATTACCCAATAGCCTTGTTGCCTGAGTCGACATGGCTGCAACGGGCCACTGCGCCCCCGCTTTCCATCCAACACTGCTGCTTCCGCATTTAATCCCCCAGATCGCTTAGCCCGTCATCGTTGCGCCGTGTGCGCAAACGATGTGTTCAATGCTATCTGGAGGTAAGCATGTTTTTCCTTTTTAGCGCGTTCATCCGGACGCGCGGTGCGATACTTCGGCATCCCCGAGGTATCCGCGTGCTCGCGCTGGCTGGCGCAGCCGTTTTCTCCGCCAATACTTTTGCAACCGACCCACCGCTCACGCTGGCAGAGGCACAACGCCGCGCAGTGGAGCGCTCCCGGCAGCTAAGCGCACAGGACTATGCCGTCGCCGCGTCGCGTGACATGGCGGTGGCTGCCGGCCAATTGCCTGATCCCGTCCTCAAGGTTGGCATCGACAACCTGCCTGTCAACGGCCAGGATCGTTACAGCACCACGCGCGACTTCATGACCATGCGGCGGATCGGCCTGATGCAGGAAATTACGCGTGGCGACAAGCGCCAGTTGCGCTCTGAACGGTATGAACTGGAAGCGCAAAAAACGCTGGCCCAGAAAACCGTGACGACTGCCGCCATTGAGCGCGACACGGCGCTGGCCTGGCTCGACCTGTATTACGCACAAGCGATGGCGGCCGTCGTTGCCGAACAAAGCGGCCAGGCGAAGCTTGAAATTCAGGCGGCCGAAGGCGCATATCGTGCCGGCCGCGGTAACCAGGCCGATGTTGTCGCTGCGCGCAGTGCGCTGGCGATGTTTGATGATCGCGCCAGTGAGATTCAACGCCGTGTGCAAAATGCCAGGACCATGCTGGTGCGCTGGATTGGCGGCGGCGACGCCGATGTGCTCCTGGCCGCCAGGCCGGCGACCGACAAGATCCGCCTGGACCCCGCTACGCTCGATACGCAACTGGCCCACCATCCGGAAATCGCCGTGCTGAGCCGGCAGGAAGATATCGCCGCGAATGAGGCCAGACTCGCCAAAGCCAACGAGAAAGCCGACTGGAGCGTCGAAGTGGCCTATCAACAGCGTGGCTCCGCCTATTCGAACATGATATCGGTCGGTCTTTCGATTCCCTTGCAATGGAATCATAAGAACCGCCAGGACCGTGAGCTTTCTTCAAAACTGGCGATGGTTGAACAGGCCCGGGCCGAGCGCGACGAAATGTTGCGTGACCACGTTGCGCAGACCCGCTCGATGATCAATGAATGGGATAACGACCGTGAACGCAGCGTACGCTACGAACGCGAACTGATTCCCCTGGCCAGCGAACGGATCCTTGCCATGTTGACGGCCTACCGCGGCGGCAAAGCGACCCTGGCGGAAGTGCTGGCAGCGCGGCGCAACGAAATTGACGTGCGGCTTCAGGCATTGCAACTGACCACCGAATCCGACCGCCTGTGGGCGCAACTCAATTTCCTGGTTCCGACAGAAGACGCTGATGCGCATTCGGCCATGACCATCAACAAGGATGCCCCATGAAAAACCAGAAGATCCTCTTCGCCCTGATGGCTATCGGGCTGCTTACTGCCGGCGGCTATGGCCTCTATCGTCTCGGCGTCAGTCGCGGCATGCATAGCGGCATGACTATGTCGGCGCCGGTGGCGAGTGCGGCTGCGTCAGGAGACGCAGCGAAAGCCGACAGCGCCGGCAAGAAAGTATTGTATTGGCATGACCCGATGGTGCCTGGCCAGAAATTCGACAAGCCCGGCAAGTCGCCGTTCATGGACATGCAACTGGTACCGGTGTATGCGGGCGACGCCGGCGATGAAGGCAAGGTCAGCGTCAGTTCCCGTGTCCAGGAGAATCTGGGCATCCGGACCGCTGAAGTCATCAAGGGCAACCTGGGGCAAGCCATCGTTGCCGTCGGCAGCGTGGCCTACAACGAACGCGACGTGGCGCAATTGCAGGCCCGCAGCAATGGCTTTGTGGAGCATCTCTACGTCAAGGCAACCCTGGATGCGGTCCATAAGGGCCAGGCATTGGTCGATTTGTATGTCCCTGAATGGGTCGCCGCGCAGGAAGAATATCTGACCGCCAAACGCTTGCACGGCGCGGGTGCGGACGGCTTGGCCGACGCCGCGCGGCAGCGGATGCGCCTGGTCGGTATGAGCGACGCCCAAATCCGCCAGGTCGATACCAGCGGCAAGGTGCAAGCACGTGCAACAGTGACGGCTCCGACCGGTGGCGTTGTGACCGAACTGGCGGTACACGAGGGCATGACGGTGGCAATGGGCGCGCCGCTGTTTCGCATCAATGGCTTGGGCACGGTGTGGGTCAACGCGGAAATCCCGGAAAGTCTCGCTGCGCAAATCAGTATCGGCAATGCGGTCGAGGCGCATGCGGCCGCCTTGCCCGGAACGATTTTCAAAGGCAAGATCAGCGCAATCCTGCCTGACGTCAATCCGGTCACCCGCACGCTCAAGGCACGCATCGAGCTGGCCAATCCTTCAGGACAGCTGATCCCCGGCATGTTTGTGACGGCGAACTTCGTCTCGCCTGCGCGCAAAGATGTCCTGCTGGTGCCGATGGAAGCGGTGATTCAGACGGGGACCCGCAGCGTCGTGATGGTGGATCAGGGTGACGGCAAGTTCGCGCCGGTCGATGTTGACCTCGGTACCGAGACGAACGGCCAGAGCGAGATCCGGGCTGGATTGAGGGCAGGACAAAAAGTTGTCGTCTCCGGCCAATTCCTGATCGACTCGGAAGCCAGCCTGAAAGGTACGGCGACACGCATGGGCGACATGACGGCGGCCTCGCCCAATATTGAGGCTTCGAGCGCGGCAGGGCCAATATCGGGACCAACGCACCACGGCGTCGGTAAAGTTGAAAGTATCGGCAAAGATGAAATTACCATCTCCCATGGCCCGATAGCGACCTTGCAATGGGGAGCGATGACGATGGGCTTTGCGGCGCCGGCCGGCGGTCTTCCCAAGAATATCGCTGTGGGCGACACGGTCGCCTTTGATATCCGCCCGATGAGCGACGGGATGTTTGCAATCGCACGCATTGTCCCGACTGTTGACGTACCTGCACCTGCATCTGCGCCGGCAGCAAGGCATCCGGCCAAGTCAGGCAATGGAGTCGCCAAATGATCGCCAAACTGATCCGCTGGTCGATTGCCAACCGCTTTCTGGTGTTGCTGGCAACGCTGATGGTTGTCGCCTGGGGTATCTGGTCGCTGGCGCGCACACCGCTCGACGCCATTCCGGACCTGTCCGATGTGCAGGTGATTATCCGCACCAGCTATCCGGGCCAGGCGCCGCAAATTGTCGAGAACCAGGTCACCTATCCGCTCACCACCACCATGTTGTCGGTGCCGGGAGCGAAGACGGTGCGTGGCTACTCGTTTTTCGGCGATTCCTTTGTCTATATCTTGTTTGAGGACGGCACCGATCCCTACTGGGCGCGCTCGCGCGTGCTGGAATATTTGAATCAGATGCAGTCACGTTTGCCGCCGCAGGCGAAGGCGTCGCTCGGGCCGGATGCGACCGGCGTCGGCTGGGTCTATGAATACGCATTGACCGACAAGAGCGGAAAAATGGATTTGTCTCAGCTGCGCGCATTGCAGGACTGGTTCCTCAAGTATGAACTGAAGACAGTGCCCAACGTCTCCGAGGTGGCCAGCATTGGCGGTATGGTGAGGCAGTATCAGATCGTGCTCGACCCAGCCAAACTGCGCGCCTACAACATCCCGCAGAGCAGAGTGATCGATGCCGTACAGAAGGCCAACCAGGAAACCGGCGGTTCGGTACTGGAGCTCGGCGAAGCCGAGTATATGGTGCGCGCATCCGGCTACTTGAAATCGCTGGACGATTTCCGCAAGATTCCACTCATGACGACCGAGGCCGGCGTATCGGTCAGGGTGGGCGATGTTGCGCGGGTCCAGGTCGGGCCGGAAATGCGGCGCGGCATTGCTGAACTCAATGGCGAAGGGGAGGTGGCCGGCGGCGTCATCATCATGCGATCCGGCAAGAATGCGCTGGAAACCATCGATGCGGTCAAAGCCAGGCTGGAAACGTTAAAAGCGAGTTTGCCGCCCGGCGTCGAAATCATTCCGACCTACGACCGCTCGAAGCTGATCGAACGCGCGGTCACCAACCTGAAGGAAAAGCTGATCGAAGAGTTCATCGTCGTTGCCGTGGTCTGTGCCATTTTCCTGTTTCATATGCGCTCGGCTCTGGTCGCTATCATTACGCTGCCGATCGGCATATTGATTGCCTTCATCATCATGTACTACCAGGGCGTGAACGCCAACATCATGTCGCTGGGCGGGATTGCGATTGCCGTTGGCGCCATGGTCGATGCGGCGGTAGTCATGATCGAGAATGCCCACAAGCATATCGAGGCCTGGAACCATGCGCATCCCGGCGTAAAGCTGCAGGGCAATGAGCATTGGCGCGTGATTGGCGATGCGGCGGCCGAAGTCGGTCCGGCATTGTTTTTCTCATTGCTGATTATCGTCTTGTCCTTCATCCCGGTATTTACCCTGGAAGCGCAGGAGGGGCGGATGTTCTCGCCGCTGGCGTTTACCAAAACCTACGCGATGGCGGCTGCGGCCGGGCTGGCTGTGACGCTGATACCGGTGTTGATGGGCTATCTGATCCGTGGCCGCATTCCCGATGAGCAGAAAAATCCTCTCAATCGCTTTCTGATTGCCCTCTATCGTCCTCTGTTGAATGGCGTACTGCGTTTCCCGAAGACGACACTGCTGGTTGCCGGTCTGGTTGCGGTGGTGACGATCTGGCCAATATCACGGCTGGGAGGTGAGTTCATGCCGCCACTGGACGAAGGTGATTTGCTGTATATGCCGTCGGCGCTTCCCGGGCTGTCGGTGGGCAAGGCATCGCAGTTGTTGCAGCAGACAGACCGGCTGATTAAAACCGTGCCTGAAGTACAGACAGTCTTTGGCAAGGCCGGCCGTGCAGAGTCGGCGACCGATCCCGCGCCCATGGAAATGTTTGAAACGACGATCCAGCTCAAGCCCCGCGACCAGTGGCGAGCCGGCATGACCACGGACAAGCTGATTGAAGAACTGGATCGTACCGTGAAGGTGCCGGGACTATCGAATATCTGGGTGCCGCCGATCCGCAACCGGATCGACATGCTGGCCACCGGCATCAAGAGTCCGGTCGGCGTCAAGGTGGCCGGGACGAGCCTGCAGGAGATCGACCGCATCACTGCTGAGATCGAGCGCGTCGTCAAACAGGTACCCGGCGTGTCATCGGCGCTCGCAGAGCGGCTCAATGGCGGACGATATGTGGATGTGAATATCGACCGTGACGCGGCAGCGCGCTATGGCCTGAATATCGCCGACGTACAAAGCGTCGTCTCTGCGGCTATTGGTGGCGACAACATCGGCGAAACCGTCGAAGGGTTGCAACGCTTTCCGATCAACGTGCGTTATCCGCGTGAAATCCGCGACTCGGTCGAGAACTTGCGCCAATTGCCCCTATTGACAGAGCGTGGCGCGCAAATAAACCTGGGCGACGTGGCAGCCATCCGGATCAATGACGGACCGCCGATGCTGAAGAGCGAGAATGCCCGTTTGTCGGGCTGGGTGTATGTCGATATTCGCGGCCGCGATCTCAGCTCCGCGGTGCGCGATATGCAACAAGCCGTCGCCAGACAGGTGAAACTGCCCGCCGGCTATTCGATTGCCTGGTCCGGACAGTTTGAGTACCTGGAGCGCGCCACTGAAAAACTCAAGGTAGTGGTGCCGGCGACCTTGCTCATTATCTTTGTGCTGCTGTATCTGACCTTCAAGCGTTTCGATGAAGCGGCATTGATCATGGCGACGCTGCCGTTCGCACTCGCAGGGGGCATCTGGCTGCTTTGGCTGCTGGGACACGATCTATCCGTTGCCAGTGGCGTCGGCTTCATTGCGCTGGCCGGTGTATCTGCGGAATTCGGCGTGATCATGTTGCTCTATCTGAAGCATGCATGGGATGAGCGTGTCTCGCATGGCAAGACCGGCGAAGCGGATTTGCTGGACGCCATTCGCGAAGGTGCGGTGTTGCGGGTACGCCCGAAGGCAATGACGGTCGCAGTCATCATCGCCGGTCTGGTGCCGATCATGCTGGGCGCCGGTACCGGTTCGGAAGTGATGAAGCGCATCGCCGCGCCGATGGTCGGCGGCATGATCACGGCGCCGTTGCTGTCGATGTTTGTGGTGCCTGTCGTATATCTGCTCTTGCGCCGGCGGCAGTTGCGGGTAACGCCTGTCGTTCCTGAACTGGTGGAATAGTAGTTTTATGAGGGACGCAAATTAGGGACGCAAATAAGACAAGCAATTTTTTAATCTGACTTACCCAACCAACGAAGGGAAACACCATGAAACGTACTGCTACGCTGTCCTTGATCCTTGCTTTGTCCGCTTCCGGCATTGCTTTTGCGCAGTCTGGAACTGGAAAAGACATGGCCATGAAAGATATGGACATGAAAGGCATGGACATGAACAAGACCACTAACGACGCCGCTGCGAAATCCGCTATCCATCAGGCCACCGGCGTAGTGAAAGCCGTCGACTCGACGAAAGGAACTGTAACGCTGGCACACGGACCGATCAACACGTTGAAATGGCCAGCCATGACGATGACCTTCATGGTGAACGACAAAATGCTTTTCGATAAACTCGCCGTCGACAAAAAGGTCAACGTCGAGATCAGGCAGCAAGGCGCCAATTACGTTGTGACTGCGGTGAAGTAAGAGAAAAGGCGGGGCGGATATGGGGCATTATGGCGTGACATAATGCCCCAGTTGATGTGGCGAAAACTGTCAATATTTTTCCGCATCATCTCATCTAAAATCGCGCGGCCGTGAGCATGACCGCGCGGATATGATTTTCCGGTATCAGGAAAATCTGGCAGCAAAAGCAGCATCTCTTGGGTGATGCCTTTTCAAGGGAATTTCAACTATAGGTAGCAGGAAGACTGGATCACAGCAGTGCGATCCAGTCTTCACGAATCGCCAGCATCCGTTCCGGATGACGTTACCCCGATGCATATATTGTCCACGCTATTGCCCGCGCTATCGCGTCTGGCGAAGATCTTCATGTCGTGCGTCCTGTTGGTCAGATACCTCGCAGAGCAGAGGTATCTTGAAAGACCGTCGCTCGAAAAGCACAGCGCGACAATATGTCGCACTTTCGATTATCCGTTGTCCCTTAAACTGGCCGCCGAAAAATTCCGTTCGCGATGACGAAATTCATGTGCCGGCTTACGTTCTGCCTTCGGCTTGCGCCTGACGGTATGCGTCGCGGCAGATATCTTTTTCGCGGCGCTTACAACGACAATCGATAGGACTCCCCCCAATGAAACTGACACGCTGCGCTTTTGCGATTTCGCTCACCTTCGCCATGGGCGGAAAAACCTATGCACAAGCCGCCGATCTCCCTGCCGACAACAAGCTGCCGCTGATCACAGTCGTCGGCGCCAAAAGCAATGAGCCGCAGCAAAGCAGCGCCGACAGCGCACTGTTGCTGAACCGGGAACCGGGCTATGCGGCGCAAGCGGCGGGTGGCGTCTCCTCACTGCCGACCCTCAACGGCTTTGCCGCCGACCGCCTGAAAGTGCGGCTGGACGGCATGGAAGTGACCGCTGCCTGTGGTAACCAGATGAATGCGCCGATGTCCTATATGCCGCCGTCGCAAATAGGGGTAACAAGGGTGATTGCCGGCATCACTCCGGTCAGTATCGGCGGCGACAGCATTGGCGGCACCATCGAACTGTCTTCGCCGGCCCCGCAGTTCGCCGACGGCAAAGGTAAATTGCTGACCAAAGGCGGATTTTCGGTATCGGCGCGTAGTGTTAATTCCGAGGTGACGGCGTCCGCGAACGCCACAGTGGCTACCGACAACTTCTCGGTGGGTTACGTTGCCAGCCACTCTGAGGCTCAGAGCTACAAGGCCGGCAATGGAGAGAAGGTGCTGGCCAGCCAGTACGAAAGCAATAACCACGCGCTGACCATCGCCGCCCGTGGCAACGACCAGCAACTGGTGTTCAAGATCGGGCAACAGTACATTCCCCACCAGGGCTTTCCGAACCAGTATATGGACATGACCGGCAACCGCGCCACCACCGCCAATCTCGGTTACGACCGTGGGTTCGACTGGGGCAGGCTGTACGCCAAGCTGTACTGGCAGCAGACTGAGCATGAGATGGGTTTCTTTTCATCCGAACGCCGCGGCGCCATGCCCATGAACACGCGTGGCCGTGACATGGGCTATACCGTGCGCGCCGACATCGCCGTCGGCCAGGGTGACAGCGGCACGCTGCGCCTGGGTAATGAATTCCACAGCTTCCGTCTCAACGATTACTGGCCGCCGGTTCCTGGCTCGATGATGATGGGACCGAATACCTATGTGAACATCAACAACGGCACCCGTGATCGCGCTGCCCTGTTTGCCGAGTGGGAGCAGAAGCTGGGCGCGCAATGGACCACCTTGGTCGGCGTGCGTGACGAGCTGGTCAAGACCGATACCGGCAACGTGCAGCCATACGGCAGCGGCATGATGAACGCCACCGATGTGGCAGCGGCGGCCGCCTTCAACGCACGCGGCCACGGCAAGACCGATAACAACATCGATCTCACTGCACTGGCGCGCTTCGAGCCGGATGCCAGCCGGCGCATCGAATTTGGCTATGCGCGCAAGACGCGCTCGCCCAACCTGTATGAGCGCTATACCTGGGGCCGCGGCACCATGGCAATGACCATGACCAACTGGTTTGGCGACGGCAACGGTTATGTCGGCAATATCGATCTCAAGCCGGAGGTGGCCAACACCCTGAGCGGCACCGTCGACTGGCACAGTGAGGGCAGCGAAAACGGCGCCCGCGACTGGTTCGTCAAGGTCACGCCTTACTACAGCTATGTGCAGAATTACATCGATGCCGATGTCATTGGCAGCTTCCGCCCTTATGGCGTGAAATCGGCGAACGGCAACCTGCTGCAGTTCGCCAATCATGATGCCCAGCTGTACGGCGTCAATCTGTCGTGGAAGATGCCCGTATTGAAAGGGCTCAGCCTGGGCGATATCGACTTTACCGGCAAAGTCGACGTCACACGCGGCAAGCGCGTCGGTGGCGGCAACCTGTATCACATGATGCCGCTCAATGCGCTGGCGGCGCTTGAACAGCACTCCGGCGCCTGGATCAACCGCGTCGAGGCAAACTACGTTGCGCGCAAGACGCTGGTCGATGCACAACGCCTGGAACCGGTGACAGCGAGCTACACCGTGGTTAATCTCAAAAGTACCTACCAGGCGAACAAGAACATCTCCGTCTTCGCTGGCATCAGCAATCTGTTTAACCGAAATTACGCCGATGCATTGGGCGGCGTTTACTTGTCTGGCCTCGCCAGCGCCAGGTCGGACAGCTTGCAGGCATTGCCTGGCTATGGCCGGTCGCTTGATGCCGGTGTGGCGGTTAGTTTCTGATTCCACGGTTTTAGCGCAACGCGAAGCCCCGGATGCACGCATGCATCCGCTTCAGGGGCAAGTGCAACCCCACGTCTCCTTCGCTACGCTGGTGAACGTACCGGCGTTGGTCATCGCAGAATCTCCGGGCGCCCGAGAGCGTCCGGTACGCTCATCGCCTGTCTGCCCCCTGCCGCACCTCCGCCTGAAGAGGAGCCTGTCTCCACTACCGGCCTGGCCTATACTTGAATTTGGCGGAACGGATCAAGCGTTGATCTGTGGCTCACTGTCGCGTCAACTAATGGCTTAAGTAGAGCTTATGATTATATATAGCTATCGATTTGATGAATAAAATTAATTTTATCTATCATTAAATTGAAATTACTATGAATACGCCAATTTGATAATCAGGAGACGCCTCATGGGAAATGCCTCGCTACTCAATCGCTATATCGGGCTCCCAGCCTTATGCCTGGCGACTATCGCGGTGGCGGTCATTGTCCTTGGCAGCGGTCCAAGTATTGCAGCAGCGCCCACTCAGGATAGGGGCGCAGCAATAGGCGATAATCAACGTTCGCAAACTGTTGGCCCGAACGGCCTGATTAAAGAGATGTTGTAGTCACCCAACCTACCCACGACAAAGGAGATCCCCATGTCAACTGAAGCCAAATGTCCTTTCCACCAAGCCGGCGGCGGCACAACCAACAAAGACTGGTGGCCGAACCAGTTACGCGTTGACCTGCTGAACCAGCACTCCAACAAATCCAACCCGTTGGGCGAGAAGTTTGACTACGCTGCAGAGTTCAAGAAACTCGACTACAAGGCGCTCAAGGCGGATCTCATCAAACTCATGACCGACAGCCAGGACTGGTGGCCGGCCGACTTCGGCCACTATGGCCCGCAGTTCATCCGCATGGCCTGGCATGCAGCCGGCACCTACCGCACCCTTGACGGTCGAGGCGGCGGCGGTCGCGGACAACAACGTTTTGCACCGCTCAACTCGTGGCCGGACAACGTCAATATCGATAAATCGCGCCGCCTGTTGTGGCCGATCAAACAAAAATACGGCCAGAAAATCTCCTGGGCCGACCTTTTCATCCTGACCGGTAATGTGGCGCTGGAATCGATGGGCTTCCGCACCTTCGGTTTTGCTGGCGGCCGCGAAGACGTGTGGGAACCAGACATGGACGTGAACTGGGGCGCCGAAACCAAGTGGCTGGGCGACGACAAGCGTTTCGAAGGCGACCGTGAATTGAACAGCAACCTGGCCGCCACCCACATGGGTCTGATCTACGTGAACCCGGAAGGCCCGAACGCCAGCGGCGACTACATGGCAGCAGCCAAGGATATCCGCTCCACGTTCAATCGCATGGCCATGGACGACGAAGAAATCGTCGCTCTGATCGCCGGCGGGCACACCTTTGGCAAGGCCCATGGCGCCGCGCCTGAATCACACAAGGGTCCTGAACCTGAAGGTGCGTCACTTGAAGCGCAAGGCCTGGGCTGGAACAGCAATTTTGGGCAAGGGCACGGCAAAGATACCGTCTCCAGCGGCCTGGAAGTCACCTGGACCAAGACGCCTGCGCTGTGGAGCAACAACTTCTTCGAAAACCTGTTCAAGTACGAATGGGAACTCACCAAGTCGCCAGCCGGCGCCAAGCAGTGGGTGGCCAAGGACGGCCCGGAGATCATCCCCGATGCGCATATTCCAGGCAAGATGCACAAGCCAACCATGCTCACCACCGATTTGACGCTGCGCTATGACCCGGCATTCGGCAAGATTTCCAAGCATTTCTACGAAGACCCGCAAGCCTTCGCTGATGCCTTTGCCCGCGCCTGGTTCAAGCTGACGCACCGTGACATGGGCCCGAAAGCACGTTACCTTGGTCCAGAAGTACCGAAGGAAGACCTGATCTGGCAAGATCCGTTGCCAGCTGCAACGCACCAGCCAACAGCGGCCGACATTGCTGATATCAAGGCCAAGATCGCAGCCTCTGGCCTGTCGGTGGGCGAGTTGGTGTCGGTGGCCTGGGCTTCTGCCTCCACCTTCCGTGGCGGCGACAAACGCGGCGGCGCCAATGGCGCACGCCTGGCTCTGGCTCCTCAGAAGGACTGGGAAGTCAACGCGACGGCAGTGCGTGTTTTGCCAAAGCTGGTGGAAATCCAGAAGGCTTCGGGCAAGGCTTCGCTGGCTGACGTGATTGTGCTGGCAGGCAGCGTTGGTGTTGAACAGGCAGCCAAGGCAGGCGGCATCTCGGTCGAAGTACCTTTCGCACCGGGCCGTACCGATGCCACGCAGGCGCAGACGGATGTTGAAGCTTTTGCCGTGCTGGAGCCGGTAGCGGATGGTTTCCGCAACTACAAGAAGGGCAACATCGGCGCTGCGACTGAAGCATTGCTGGTTGATCGCGCCCAGTTGCTGACGCTGACGGCACCGGAGCTCACAGCGTTGATCGGTGGCTTGCGTGTACTAGGCGCCAACTTTGACGGTAGCAAGCACGGCGTGTTCACCGGCCAGGTCGGCGTACTCAGCAATGACTTCTTCGTCAATCTTCTGGACATGAGCCTGGAGTGGAAAGCCGTGGACGGCGGGGCCGAACTGTTCGAAGGGCGCGACCGCAAGACTGGCGCGGTCAAGTACACAGGCACGCGCAACGATCTGATCTTCGGTTCCAACTCGGTGCTGCGGGCTTATGCCGAGGTCTATGCCACAGCAGACGCCAAAGAGAAGTTCGCCAAGGACTTCGTCGCGGCTTGGGTCAAGGTCATGAACGCAGACCGTTTCGATCTAGCCTAATACTGACTGGCTGAGGCCTTGTCTGGTTCAAGCACAGACAAGGCCTGCTCTTCCCGGTTAGCCGATTAGCGGTTTTCCGGCGAAGGGTGTCTTGTCAGTTCCAAGGTAATCCGCCTTAATAATCCACTTTAATAGTCCGCTTTAACAGGCCGCTGGCCCGCATAGTTTCACGATGCAGGCCAGCGTACTTCCGCTTATTGCTTATTGTTGATTGCTCATCTCTCGTTGTTATTGCTTGCTGAGCTTTGGCGTCGCACTCTCATCTTCCGTCGGGAAAAAATCCTTCAGCAATTTGAAATACGCATCCGACTCTTCCACCCATGGCCGGTGTCCGCTGCGCTCGAAGACGACAAGTTTGCTGCTCGCCGCAGGAAGCGCCGCCTTGATTTCACCTGCAATCTTTGGCGTGCCGACACGGTCGTAACGTCCCACGAAAACCAATGTCGGTACAGTGAGGTTTTTCATGCGAGGGCTCGGATCATATCCCTTCATGGTGCCGCCCACTTGCCACTCCGGATCGTCGCCGATGAAACTCAGATACACATTGGAATTAGAGCCATCTGCCGGGTCGTCGGACCGGTACAGCTTGCTTTCCATGTCGGGATCGCGCCAGTAGATGTCGAGCTCTGTCTCTCCATAGAGGTCGCCATATTCAGGAGCGCCCGATTTAACCCCGCGCGCCCGCATCTGCATCAATTTTTCCCATATCTCGGGGAATTGATTGCGCGCAGTGAAATTGGCGCTGTCGATATTTTCTTGCCAGCTTTGCGCATTGAGCAAGGTGTCGGACAAGACCAGCCTGGAAACATGTTGCGGATACTTCAATGCGTAGGCGAGTGCCGGCATGCCGCCGTATGAATGGCCGATCACCGAAATCCGGTCATAGCCGAGCGCCGTACGCAGCGCTTCGATGTCTTCGGCGTCGCGTTCAACCGTATACTCCGACGAGCGCTGCGCAGGCAGCCGGTCCGAGCGGCCTCTGCCGATGTTATCCAGGTACACGACAGTATGTTCAGCGGCGAGCCTGGAAAACCAGGGATGGAACGATGCGTGGCTGGAGCCAGGCCCGCCTGCGATCAGGAACACCGGAGGACCGGAACCCTCTGTTTCATAATAGATTTTGCCGAATTTCGACGGCGCATAGTGTCCTTTTCCGTGCATCTCTATGCCGGTTTTTGCAGCGGTGTTTGCCGCAGTTTTTGCAGCGGTTTCCGGAGCGGCTTGCGCCAGGGCGCCTGAAGGAAGCCAGGAAAACATCATTGCAGTCAACAGTAGTGAGCCGATTTTTAAAGCGCTGTATTGGTTGAATTGCGATTTCATTTTTTTCTTTCTTTTATCGAAATTGTTGATCATTGTTGATAAGTGTTGATGGGGGGGCTGGCCGCGGCCAGCCTCGGTTCCGGCATTACTTAGCACTACTTGGCATTACTTCACAACATTCACAAGCGCAGGGCGAGCCGCGAAGAAGCTGGTGATGCGGGCGGCGATCTCCGCAGAATCCTCTTCCAGAGCGAAGTGGCCGCTATCGAGAAGATGAAGCTCGGCATTCTTGATATCCCGCAGATAAGCATTGGCGCCAGCCTCGATAAACAACGGGTCGTTCTTGCCCCACACGATCAGGGTAGGCGGCTGGCTCTTGCGGAAATAGTCGTGCCAGGCAGGATATTGTTCGACGTTCGAATGGTAATCAGCCAGCAGATTCATCTGGATCTTGCGGTTCACGTCGTTCTGCAAGCCCTCTTCGTCATGCGTCCATGCATCCGGATTCAGACGTTCAGGATTGCGGGCGCCGGTTTTATACATGTATTGCACGCCCTGCGGACTCAGCACCTGCGACATGGCGCGCTCGGTGTCTGGATTGATGCCGACGCTGAGCTGCTTGATGTCGCTTGCCACCTGCGAAGACAGGCCTTCTTTGTAGGCATTGGCATTCTGGATCACCAGTGCGGAAATCCATTCGGGGTGGCTGGCAGCCATGCGAAAACCGACCGGTCCGCCAAAGTCCTGGACATAGAGAGCAAATTTTGTGAGGCCCTTCTTTTCCACGAAGCGCGTCATGACATCGGCCAGTCCGTCAAACGTCGGCGTGAAGGGCACGCCGTCCGGCACTTCGCTATAACCGCTGCCCGGATAGTCAGGCGCAATGACGTGGAATTTACCCATCAGGGCAGGAATCAAATCCCGGTACATATGCGATGACGATGGAAAACCGTGCAGCAGCACGATGGTCGGATTGGCCGGATTGCCTGCCTCGCGGTAAAAAATCTTGATGCCGTCCACATCCTGGATGCGGTAGGACACTTGTGGCGCCGCCTGCACGTCGAGTGCGGAAAGCATCGTGATAAATAAGCCTAGTAGCGTCGATTTCATGTTGTTTTCCTTGTTGTTGAAATATCAAATAGGGTTGACGAACGAAAATTGCTTTAATCATTGCTTCAATCATTGCTTCAATCATTGTTTCAATCCGGGATAGTCGCTTGCCGCTGCTTTCAAACCATCCATGACTCAAAGATACCTGCAATCATTAGTATCGATAAGATGGACAGTTAGATAAAATGTGTTCATCAATAATGGACAATGAGGCGAACCCCTGACATGGCAGATATTTCTTCAATCAATCTCAATCGCCTGGTGGTGTTTGTCATGGTGGTGGAGGCCGGCTCGCTGACTGCGGCGGCGGGCCGGCTAGGCCTGACCAAGACCATGGTGAGCACGCACATGCAGCGGCTGGAGGCCGAAATTGGCGCCAGTCTGCTGGTGCGCACTACGCGGCGTCTCAGCCTGACCGATGCGGGAGAAATTTTTTACGAAGCCAGCCGCCGCATCGTCGGCGATGCGCAGGCCGCCATATCGGCCGCAGGGCAAGAGACGGCGGAGCCGCGCGGCACTTTACGCGTCACCGCACCGATCGACTATGGTGCAACCGTCGTCGCCCCGGTTGCCGTTGCACTGCAACGGCGTTATCCGATGTTGAAAATAGAGTTGCTGACCGGCGACCGGCTGTTCGATCTTGTCGCAGACGGCATCGATGTCGCCATCCGTGTCGGGCGGCTGGCCGATTCCAGTTACCAGGCCGTTCGCGTCGGCAGCTTTGACCACTGGCTAGTGGCAAGTCCGCAGCTTCTCAGCCAGATCGGCGAGCCGAAGACCCCGGATGACCTCGCTGACCTGCCGTTTATCGCACTATCGGTATTGTCGCAGCCCCTGACATGGACTTTTAAGACAGAGGGCGGTGCAGAACGCACAGTCCGCTTCAAATCGGCGTTTTCCGCAAACACGGCCTATGCCGCCCGTACCTCTGCAGTGGCCGGAGGCGGCTTGACTGTACTCACTGATTTTTCCGTGGAAGACGATCTGGCGGCGGGCCGCCTGGTCCGCATACTGCCCGAATGGCATCTGCATAGCGGCGGCATTCATGCGCTATACCCGGCCACACGGCATCGGCCGAAAAAGACCCGCGTGTTCGTTGATGAGTTGAGAAGCTACATCGACAAAGAGTAATCTCCGGCCCTCTCAACAATATGCCGGCACATGCCGTCGGGAGAAATCTGCTGCAACAATCTGTTTCAACAAGCTGCTTCAATAATGCGTATCGGGTGCAGCCAAATGTGCGACAAAGTGCTTGTCAAGCCAATGCCGTTTTCGTAAAAGTACATTGACTTTTACGCGCTCGCTTTGTATGGTCGTTTAATCTATATAAGAGGAAAAGAAATGTACAAAAAATCTTTGAAAATCATTTCCGCCGCAGCGGTTTTGTTACTGGCTGCATCGTCCGTGCAGGCCGCGAACATGCGTTTTCTCGATGCCACGCCCATCACGTATTTGAAGAAAAAAGACCATGCGGATCTCCACAAGGCCGCCGCTGCCGTCCTGGATGACAAAAAGGATGGAGAGTCTGCAAACTGGACCAACGAGGGTTTGGGTAATTCAGTGCGCATCAATGCAGAGATCAGCGTGGCGAATACCACGAACGACAATGCCACGACCTGCCGCAGTTTGACTGTGGTGCTGCATGCCAAGGGACAAGACCAGACCTTGACGCTTCCGCTGTGCAAAAAGGCGGCCGGCGCATGGGCCATTGAAAAGAAATAGAGGTAGAAATAGACACAATCACGATAGAGATTATCCCCGCTCGCTGTTGCTGCGAGCGGGATGTTTCGTTACTCAGGATGTAGGCGTAACTGTTAAATGAGCTGTTAATTTAGCAGCTAAATTAACTGCTAAATTAGCCGTTAAATTTCACTACCTGATGCAACTGCTCCCCACAACTGCGCGCTTCGTTGATCATCGTTTCGAAAGGCGCGCTGACGATTTCATCGTGGCTTAGCCAGCGCATTTTTTGCGTCAGCGTGTAGTGGTAGCGATAATCGCCCTTGACGCGTTCGCTGCGCAAATCCATGTCATACCACGGCGAACGCACCTGGCAGCTTTGAATATCCTTGTCCAGTTTGCCGCCGGAAAGCGTGATCTCGTGGACGGTTGTTTCCGGATTACCCATGTACAGATCTGCCAGCTGGCCGTTGCGCCGGTAATTGATCAGATCGCTCCATTTTTCGCGCAGCGCCTCAGCGGTATAAAAATAATCCCCGTTCATTTTTTCCAAGGGCCGCAGATCCGTCAGCTTGACTTTGATCTTGTATGTCTTGGGCACGACGAATCCACTGGCTTCGCGAGTGACGGCGCAATCGGTAATCTCTTTGCCGAAATTGTTGCAAAGGTCTTGATCGGTACTGGAGGCGCCCTGTTGACGGTCGGCGACGCTAACCCCCACTGCGGGCAGCGCGCGCATGTCGATATCGGCCGAAATCCGTGCTTTGCCGCTGTCTTCAAAATGCACACGTTTGTTCATGCCGATACTGGTAGCAGGGCTTTGCAGTGGAATATGTTCCTCCCGGACCATGCCCTTGGAATCGATCACCATCACCCAGCGATCTTGAATATCCGGTAAGGTTTGGCCCGGATCGAATACCGGATTGGTTGGATCCAGCCACCACACCTGACCATTGATGACGGCACGGACAATGGCGTGGTTCGGAGCAGCCGTCCCCGGGATCAGCAATGATCTCGCCACATCGCCACGGCTGACCCACGCAACGTCGGCGGAAATGCCGCTCGCCTTGAGCATGGCCGCAAGCAGTACCGAGAGATCTTTACAATCGCCGTAACCGTGCTGCTCGATCTGCGCAAGACTGAACGGCAGGTAGCCGCGATCCGAGGCACGCCAGTCACCCAGGTAGCGATAGTTGTCATTGATGTGCTGCATTAATCCGGAAACTTTCCGCTCAACGGACAGATCATGCAATGCCGCTACGGCCGCGGCGCTCTTGGCTGGCAACGCTGCGCCGACGATCTGGTTGTAACGCGAAGCGACATCGCCAAAGTAGTGTTGTATATCCAGAGAGTTGCCCAATTCCAGGCGCGGGATCAGACGGATATAAGCGTTGTCGGCTTCGTTGATGTAGTTCACATAGGTCGCCTTGTTTTGTTCCACGACCAATTCTTTGCGGTCAGAAGATGGCGTAATGGTGAATCCATCCATTAACTCACTGCGCCACTGAATCGGTTGTTCGGCGCTGAAACTGGCTTTGTAGGCGTCACGGCGCACAGGATTGGGGGCAAATGTCAGAACGTGATGGAAGCCGTTGATCCCGGGTTGCGCAGCATAGTGGATACGTACGGAATAGCTGATGCGCGTGCCTTCCTTGAGGTTGGGAAAAGCCAGGGAAGTTTGCTTTTTACGAGAAAACCCCTGGTCCGGGTTAGGCGCGGTACGCGTATCGATCTGTGACGCTGCTAAAGGGATTGGCTTTCCACCAGGCTGAATCGACTCGGCGCGAATCAGTTCCACCTTGTCCGTCTCCGGATAATTAAAATCAATCCGCGAAAGCATTTCCCTGCCATTGGGTTTGAGAATCGTGTACTGGTAGGTTTCGACACAGTCGGTGCTGCCATTGCTATTGAAATGGCAGCGGGTTTCAAAATCGCTCGCCAACGGCGCTTCAGAAGTCGGCTGATACGCTGCGAAAACGGTCGATGTGGCAAGCCCCAGGCTTGTACAGATCAATGGACGATAAAACGGGAAACGTTGCATAGATGCCTAGACGTGAATCGTTGAACACAAGTACCGCATGCAGGCCCGACACATTACAACGTTGAAGGCCCACGGTACGTCGAAGGCCTGAAATTATAAATAGGAATTATTCTCAATACTAATATTGTTAATAAATTAATGTCAAAATGTTACAGACAGAGTTTCGCGGCAGAGACTTTCAGCCACTATGCGGGCCATGTCGGAAGGGAGGGGAGAGATACGCGGTCGCTTTTCAAGAAGTCCGATTATGTCGGCCACGGCACGGATGATGACCGTGCCGTTCACTGCACTACCGGGTAATCAAACCAAGGTCACAGTCACGTCGATATTGCCACGTGTCGCGTTGGAGTAAGGGCAAACGATATGTGCCGCAGCGATCAGCTTTTCTGCCGTAGCGCGCTCCATGCCTGGCAGAGAGATCTTAAGGTCCACCTCGATTCCGAAACCAGTCGGGATCAGACCGATGCCTACCGTCGCATCGATCGACGCATCTGCAGGCACAACGATCTTGTCGCGGCCGCCGACGAATTTCATTGAGCCGATGAAGCAAGCCGCATAACCGGCTGCAAACAATTGCTCAGGGTTGATGCCCACAGCGCCGGATCCGCCCAGTTCTTTAGGGGTAGTCAGCTTGACGTCCAGCACATTGTCGGAGGAAACAGCGCGGCCTTCACGGCCACCGGTTGCTTTTGCATTGGCGCGATACAGAACTTTTTCGAGTGACATGATGATTTCCTTTAAGTGGTTAAACGAATGAATGAATGAGTGAATGAGTTACTGATTTAACTGGTGCAGGGGTTTGCCATGCCGGCAGCAAGTGCTGCCGGCGAAAGCATCAGCGATTTACAGCGGCCATGATGACGTCCGCAACTTGCTTCGGCCGGGACAGCATCGGTACATGGCTGGTTGGTAGAACGGTGGTAATGGCATGCATTTTCTTGGCGAAATCGCGTTCCAGGCCAGGGTCGATCATGCGGTCATTGCTGGCGACGATGTAATAGTTGGGTTTGTTTTTCCAGGCAGCGAAAGTGATCGGTTCGCCGAATGCCTTCGCCGGGAACAAGCCTTGAGTCGCAGCCATCGCTTTTGCTGTTGTAGCCGGAAGATCCTGCGCGAAGTTCGTTGCATAGGATTCATCGGACAGCGTCACATAGCCGCCAGCATCAGGCTTCAGGGTAGGAATGCCTGGTGGCAGCGGGTAGTCCTTGCCGACGGTGCCTAATGCCTCGCCTTCGGAAGGCGCGAAAGCGGCAACATATACCAGCGCTTTGATCTTGTCGCTCACGCCGGCCTGGGTAATCACAGCGCCGCCCCATGAGTGGCCCACCAGTACAACCTTGCCGGTTTGCGCATCAATGACGCGCTGTGCCGCCGTTACGTCATCCGCAAGGGAAGACAGCGGATTTTGAACAGCGATGACTTTAACGCCTTTCGCTTGAAGCAGAGGAATGACGCGGCCCCAGCTCGAACCATCGGCGAAAGCGCCATGAACGAGAACGACAGTGACGTCGTTAGTCGGGGTTGTTTGAGCAAAGGCTGGAGCAACAGCTGCTGCGGACAAGATTGCAGAAGCCAGCAGGGCGCGTTTGACGGACTTATTCATGATATTTCCTTTTGAGATGGTATTTATATTTATGCGCTAATTATTAGCGCGCTAAGTAAATAAATGGCATTTCGCCGAATTGCGCCCTGCCATGTCGTCAATATAGTGCGCTAATTATTAGTGCGCAAGTTAATTTTAAAAATATTTTTACGGCCTGTTGCACATGCTTGACGCCTAGCTATCCAGGTTTTTACTGAGTTTTGTCATTCCGCTCATTATCTGCTCCGCTTCCTGTGCGGTAATGCCAGAGGCTTCAGCAATGCATTTACTGATCCGAACGCCATCTGCGCGCAATGCCTTGCCGGCTTCCGTCAAGGTCAGAACCCGATTTCGCTCATCCATGGCGTCACGGCTGCGGATGACATAGCCGACAGCCTCCAGTCGTTTCACCAATGGCGTAATCGAGCCAGGATCCTGCTGCAGGCGTGCCGCCAGGTCTTTGATGCCGATACCTTCTTCTTCCCACAAGACCACCATGACCAGATATTGCGGATAAGTCAGGTGCAGTTCGGCCAGCATCGGCTTATACAGCTGAGTCATCTTGAGGGATGTGGAATACAGCTTGAAGCACAGATGCTCATCAAGCGAAGGTGGGCGAGGGCCGGTAGTCATTTGCGTTGTCCTTGAAAGTAATTAAGCTTAGCGCACTAACGATTCCGCGGCAACCATCAATCCACGCGATTAATCTGTGTTCGGCGGCAGACGTCTTTGGTTGTTTGAACGGCTTTGCGGTTGCTGACACCGAGCGATAAGAACCGGGCCTGCCCTTGCGTACTGGCGCGTTCTTTCAATGGAAAGCCCACCGCATGATGTATCAGCTCATCCTGGCGATCAGGCGGAAGCCAGAATCAGGGTATCAAAATGGCAGATCCCGTAATTTGGCGCGAGCGGATATCTTCATGAGCACGCTTCACATCACTCAAGCGGTCGCGCGGATCCTTGCTTCAATTGGCTGACGAACCAGCGTCCGGCCGGGCCTGGCGGCATATCCTTGCGGTATATCGCATGCATGGAAAAGGCTGAACCCAAGGTCGAATGGGGCTCCAGTTCAATCGTCACCAATCTACCGCGTGCGATATCGTCTTCAACCATGTGTTGCGGCATGATGCCCCAGCCCAGGCCGGCACGCAAAAATGCATGCTTGGCGCCCAGGTCGGCAAGTCGCCACACCAGCGGCGATACGACCCCGAAATTGCGGCCTTCGGTGAGGCTGGAGCGATCTGTCAGCACAAGTTGCACATGGCTGGCGGCGGCAGCGCGAGGAATGGGTTGGTCAATGCTTGCGAGGGGGTGCGTTGGCGCAACCATCGTTACTGCAGGAACGCTCAGCAAGTATTCGGATTCACAATTGCTCGGCACCTCAGGTAAAGATCCGATGATGCCGATGCGGCTGCGGCCGTCGAGCACTGGCTGGATTACCGCGCCAAGCGCCTCGACATATAACCTTAGCGGGGTGATAGGGAAGGCTTCATGAAAAGCGCGCACGGCTTCGGTGAGCGCCTCAATCGGGTACATCACGTCTACCGCCACGGAGAGTTCCGGTTCAAGCCCTTCCGCCAAGGTCCGCGCCTTCGCCTTGAAGCCATCCATGCTGTCAGCCGCCGCACGCGCATTGGCCAGCAATGCCTTGCCGGCCTCCGTCAGTTGCGGATAACGGCCGGTTCTTTCAAACAACGGAAATCCCACCTGCTGTTCCAGATTGGCGAGCGTCTGGCTGACAACCGATTGCGCGCGCCGCAGCTTGCGTCCGGCGGCGGAAAAGCTCCCCTCGTCTGCTGCAGCAATAAAGGTGCGCAGCTGGTCCATGGACATCGCATCTAGCATGTATCGCTCCTGACGATTGATTCCATCGAAATATATAGGCTTCCGCGATAGCAGTCCAGTGCCTACCATGCAGTCATTGCTTCAACACGTCATCAACACCCTACACCCTCACTCAGGAGAAGAATCATGCACGCAATTGACAACAAAGCCGTTGCCCTTCCCGAAACAGCAACGCCCAATGCTCGCCAGGTAATTTATCGTACCCATGGACGACGCCAGGAATGGTTCACCCGTCTTGCCAGCCCATCGGGCATAGGCGAAAAAATCAAGCCCTTCGTTTTCCTGGACGATTTTGATGTCCGCTCCACCGGCAAGCCGCTCTCCGGCATGCATCCGCACTCAGGCATTGCCACCATCACCGTCGTCCTCTCCGGCAATATGGAATACCAGGACAGCACAGGTAAAAGCGGCACGTTGTCAGCCGGAAGCGTCGAATGGATGAAGGCCGGCGGCGGTGTCTGGCATGGCGGCGGCGCCGCCGAAGGCGACCACGTCCGTGGCTTTCAACTGTGGATCGCATTGCCGCCGGAAGATGAAAATGGTCCCGCACACAGTCAGTACCTCGCACCGGAACAAGTTCAGACGCACGGCCCTGCCCGGGTCGTTCTAGGCCGCTACGGAAATGCAGCGAGCGCAATCGTCACCCGCGCATCGATCAATTATCTGCATGTCACATTGAAAAATGGCCAGCGCTGGCGTTACCAACCCCCGGAAGGGCACACAGTAGGCTGGGTCGCCACTAGCGTGGGCAAGCTGCACGCAGCAGGAACGGTGTTGCAGAAAGAACTCGCTGTATTCGAAGAGTCGACAGACGCCCTGGATTTTTACGCAGAAGGCGACACTGAATTCGTTCTCGGGTCCGCAGTCAAGCATCCCCACGATCTTGTGTTGGGATATTACTCGGTGCACACGAATGGTGAAGCGCTGGAGCGTGGCGAAACCGAGATTGAAAACATCAGAAAGCAATTGGAAGCAAATCGCAGTGTGTAATTCCCGAGCAGTATTTTTATCTTTATTTTCTACTCATTTTCTACTCATTTTCTACTCATTTTTAATTTATTTTTTTAACTTACTTTCAACGTATTTCCAACTAAATCAGGAGCTAACATGCAAAACGTAACTAACCCATCATCTACTTTTCCACTGGTCGGCCGACTCATGATGGCGGCGATTTTTCTGATCAGTGGTTTCGGCAAAATCGCCGCTCCCGCCATGACCATCGGCTACATCGGCGCCATGGGATTGCCGTTCCCGACTTTGGGGTTTGCTCTGGCTGTTGTGGTTGAAGTCGGTGGCGGCTTGCTGCTGGCGTTCGGTTTCCAAACGCGTATCGTCGCGCTGGTACTGGCCGTATTTTCAGTAGTCACCGGCCTGGTATTCCATCACGCCATCGGCGATCAGAATCAATTGTTCAATCTGCTCAAGAACATCGCCATGGCTGGCGGTCTGCTGCAAATCATGAGCTTCGGCCCTAGCGCATTGAGTCTCGATGCGCGCAAGCTGGCAAAAGCCACGCCTCGCGCAGCCTGAACTGCAACACGAACATCCACATGCATTGCAAGAACTCATGGTAAGTCACCGTGAGTTCCATTTATCCGTATTGACCACGACAACAAATGAAAGGATTCATCATGTCTGACAACTCACAAAACACACAAGCTAATAAAGAAAGCTTTCAACATATCGGCATCATCGGCGCCGGTGCAATCGGCCAGGCGATGGCGAAGCAGGCCGTCCGGGCTGGCCTGAAGGTCACGCTCAGCAATAGCCGCGGCCCGGAATCGCTCGCCGCAGTGATCGACCAGTTGGGGCCCAACGCCCACGCCGGCAGCGTCCGCGATGCGGCAGCGGCGGACATTGTCGTCCTGAGCGTGAACTGGGCGCAATTGCCGTCGGCATTGGCCGGCCTTCCATCGTGGGACGGCCGTATTGTCATCGACGCCACCAATCCGGTCATCCAGCCCGGCTATCAACTGGCCGAACTTGGCGGACGTAACTCCGGCGAGGTCGTGACCGATATGCTGCCCGGCGCCCGGCTCGTAAAATCATTCAACACCTTGCTTGCTGCAGTTCTGGCCAGCGATCCAAAGCAAGCCGGCGGCAAGCGCGTGGTGTTTTTATCGGGCGACGATGCAGTAGCCAAATCCACCGTAGAACAGCTCATAGAACGGTTGGGCTTTGCCAGCATCGATCTTGGCAGCCTGGCCGTCGGCGGCAAGCTGCAACAGTTTCCGGGCGGCCCGTTACCCGCAGTGAACCTGATCAAAGTTTCTAACTGAAGCCGGAGTTAAGTCTGGCGTGTGGTGAGCTGTATCGCAGGTGTGATTGCGGAATCAATTGCTAATGAAAACAGGAGTTCCCATGAACAATCTTGAATTCACTTTACCCACGCCAACCGGGCCCACCCGCGGTAGCGGCCATCGCACGTGATGTTCTGTAAGGCCAGTGTCAACAGGCGTTCGACGCATCCATCTATAGATACGCCCAGGTACGTCCAGATACGTCTAGATACGCCCGGGAATGAAGAAGCTAGTGGCCGTGAGCGAAAAATGCCGATGAGCAATTTATTTTGATTTCAAATATAGTAGGCAATCACGGCTTTTTGTAGAGATGCCATTTGCGCTGCCTGATCGCCGTGTCTAACAACATGCAAAGAGCCCGCACTTCGATGCGCCTGCTGTAAAAAAATCTAAATGCCCACCGATGTAATCAGGAGAAAAAATGAATTCCAAGTCTGCGCCTCGAAACGATATCTGGCTGGCTTCAGGCGTTCGCACGCCTTTCTCCAAAATTGATGGCGCACTGAGCGACTATGACGCGATCCAATTGTCAGTACCCCTGGCGCAGCAAATGGTCGGCAGCTTACGAAACGGGGCGCTCCCGGATTTCACCGTCTGGGGAACCGTCGTTCCCAATCTGACCTGGAGCAACATTGCCCGGGAAATCCTGATGGATGCCGGCGTTGCGCCAACGGTCCCCGCATTCTCAACAATCATGGCGTGCTCAACGAGCATGGTCGGCGCCATCGAAGCCGCCGGCATGATTGGCAATGGCAGCAACCAACTTGCTTTGGTTGGCGGCGTCGAAAGCATGAGCAATGTCCAAATCGGACTCCCCATGAAATTGTCCGAATGGGTCAAAAAATTTCAGCAGGCGAGGTCCATCGGCAAAAAATTGTCGCAGCTCGCCGACCTCGCGCTGCGTGACGTGCGTTTGTACATCCCAGCGGTAACTAATCGCACCAGCGGGCTGAGCATGGGAGAACATACGGAAATCACGGTCAAGGAATGGGAGATAGGAAGAGCCGAGCAAGACGCACTGTCGCTCCGCGGGCATCAACGCGCCGTGGCCGGTTGGGAAAGCGGCTTCTTCGATGACCTCGTCATTCCCGTGGGCGGAGCTACCCGCGATACCATTCCGCGCGCCGATACATCACTGGAAAGGCTCGGCAAATTACAACCCGCATTTGACAAGACCAGCGGCAAAGGTACGCTGACAGCAGGCAATTCGTCCCCTCTCACCGACGGCGCATCATCGATCTGGGTCGCTTCGACCGAAGGTTTGAACAGGTTGCCATCGACCGTGCCGAAAGTACGGCTAGTCGACTTTGAGTTGGCAGCGGTAGATTTTCGTACCGAAGGTTTGTTGATGGCGCCGGCATTCGCCATTCCGCGCCTGCTGGCGCGGCATCAACTCGCGTATGAAGATGTCGGCTTGTGGGAGATACATGAGGCGTTCTCAGGACAAGTGCTTTTCCACATCAAGGCGATGGAAGACGCAATATTCCTCAAAGAAAAAGCAAAGGTTGACCAGTCATTTGGCAAATTCCCGTTTGAGCGCCTCAATCCGAACGGCGGCAGCGTCGCACTCGGCCATCCGTTTGGCGCAACTGGCGGACGTATTCTCAGCCAGGCGGTAAAGGAATTGGCATTGATGCCGATCGGTACATACGCAATTGTCAGCATATGTGCGGATGGGGGGCAGGGCAGCGTCATGCTTTTGCAAAACGCTTAGTGAATGCTTGTCATGAGCTGAGTTATCAACCGGAGTAAACCAGACTCGGCCTGCCATCCGGTGTCAGATTTTGTCGGAACTTGAACCGGTCTGATAGGCCGGGATCGGCCAGGAGCAGCCATCCAACAATGATGACAATAATTTTCGGTGAGACTAACGATTAGAGGGCATAAGGATGCTGGGAAAATTGTTTGGAACTAAGCAGAAGGCAAAGCCATTTCAAGTGGCCAACGCTAGTATGGAATTTTTCGGAGAGCCAAGCGGCCCCGGTCTATCCGAGTTACGAATCGAGATGACAAGTCGTTTACTGCGTTTTCCTATCGTTAAGAATGCCTATCTGACGAGACTCAAGCACCAAGGCGAGGACGTTATCCGGATTGGTCTAGCAATTGATACTGACGCTGCCACTGCGGACCAAATGCAGGAAATCGCGAATTCTTGTGCTGGCTTTTTGCCGATGGACATCCTGTTTTTGGATTCGCTCGATGTTGAAATTAGTACGAGACTGAGAAGCCAGTGTAGGCCATTGCTTTTCTCCAGCTTAAGCTTATTTGAATGCCCAATTGTAGTTAGCAAGGGAGTAAATGTTGAAATGCCAGAAAGTTGGGAATCTGCTGTCATTTGCATGTATGTTGCCTCGCCTGACATTGAAAACGCACTACTGACTGCTGTCCAGATAATTCGTGAGAATGGATATGAGTTCAAAGCAGTTCATGATGGGAAAGTGCATCTCATAGATGCGCAAAGCTGGTGGAATGGTTTTGTTTTGGAAACCTGGCCCAATCATTCGTCATATTTCCCATCGCAGGAACGAATTATGGCATTGGTGGCCACTGGAGGCCATTTCAAAGGGCCTATCTTAGAATGGAAAACGTGCCGCTCAGGGTGACGCCATGCATCGTTAAGTCCGCTATTTCAAGAGACTCAAAACGGCCATCAGCGCTCTGTGGCCCATCCCGCGAATTTGATGGTGTTTTTGCAATTTGCATGGTGGCATACCCTGGCTTCGATAGGTGGGTACATTTAGGCAAACTCCTACAGGAGAGAATATGTCTGAACACGACACCAAGCTCCACGGTTGCTGGCGGTTGGTTTCTTTTGATACCGAGCGTCAGGACACAAAGGAGCGCACGCAACCGTGGGGCGCGGCCCCCAATGGGCGCCTTATTTTCGGCTCTGACGGGCGAATGATGGTAATGATTACCGCAGAGACGCGGGAGCCCGGAGATACGGATGAGAAGCTGCTAGCACTTTTCCGTACCATGATGTGCTACACAGGACGGTATCGGATAGACGGGGATAGATTCATCACAAAAATTGACTCCTCCTGGAATGAAGCCTGGAATGGCAGTGAGCAGGAACGATCCTACAAGCTTGAAGGAGACACGCTCTACGTCATGACGGCCTGGATGCCGAATCCGTTGATATCAGGAAATCCAATAGGAAGAGCTATTCTTCGTTTTAGACGCGAGTAATTTCCCCTACGCTGAGTTCGCAACTAGTCGTTCGTTTGCAGGTGATCAATTCCCGGCTGCATCCTGCGGGGAATGAAGGCAATGCATTCGGCGACAATTGCGCACGTCAGCGGCAACCATAGCCAGCCTCGATCACCAGCTCCGCCCCGCTGACAAACCGACTCGCATCCGACGCCAGATACAAAATCCCCGCCGCCACATCCGTCGCCGAACCACGGCCTGTCAGCATTTGCACCTCCGCCAGATCGACCAGCGTCTGCGTCAGGTCGCCCTGCTTACGCAAAGCCTCCACCTGCGCCGGTGGCCGTGAAAAACCCGGATGGATCGTATTGACACGGATATTGCGCGCCGCATAGCGCATCGCATTCATATTGGCCATCCGCAGCGCCGCCTTCGCCGCATGGTCGGCCGCTTCATGCCGCTCATCCTCTAGCGCACACAAAGACAGCACATTGACGATAGAGCCGCCACCGGCCCGCTCCATCGCCGCGATGACGTGCTTGGTACACAGGATGCTGCCATTGACGTTGGCCGACATGGCCTTCTCCCACTGCGCCAGCGAAAGCCCCTGCGCTGACGGATTGTCGGCATCGATGCCGGCGCTGTTGACCAGGATATCAATACGGCCGAAATGCCCCTCAACCGCACCCATCACCCGCAGCACTGCATTGCGGTCGCTGACATCCAGCGACCAGAATCTCGCCCGGCCCTGTGCGCTGCCGAGCAGCCAGGCGACGACCTGGCCCTCCTCCTCACGCACATCCAGGATCGCCAGCTTGGCGCCGGCGGTGGAGAGGGCACAGGCGATGTGCAGCGCGATGCCGCGTGCTGCGCCGGTGACTAGGGCGACTTTGTTTTTGAGGGAGAAGTAGGCGTTGAGTTGGTTCATGGGGGTCCTGACACGTTCGCGTGTTAGCAATGGTTTACATATATCTTTTGTCGCTTCGGCCTGAGTATAAAACAAATAATTTGGTTGATAAGCAACCTTAAACTATATTTAATTCATTGTATAGAGTTGAATTTCACACTTTAGGTGTGTTATGCGTATAAGGTGGATGATCAACTATCTACGTGTTGTCCAACGTGGAGGTATTGTGTCGTGCCCACCAAAGAAGAACTCATCAATACAAAAATAGGCAAAACCGTAGCTAAGAAACGGAAGATTGCAGGCTTTACTCAGGAAGAAGTTGCAGAGCATCTTGGTATTGGCAACGAAGCGTTTTCTCGAATTGAGCGTGGGCTGGTCAGCCCTGGAATATTCAAGCTTTACGAGATGGCCGACATGTTCGAATGCGGCGTAGAAACGTTTCTTATCGAAGGTAGTCGGCGGCCAACCGATCAGGTTGAGTACATGACTAAGCTACTCTCAAATGTGCCCACTACAGATCGCCAATTGATTATTGGGATGGTGGAAAAGCTTGCGCGACGTTTTGCTAGAAAAGATAGTAAAGCACAGCAAAAGGAAGAGTTTGAAGGTTAGAAGTTCTGGCTGTAATAGGACCCAATATCAGGCTGCGATTCCGAATGACTCCGCTGGATCACAGCTTGAGAAAAAAGTGGGGTAATTGATGGCGCAAATCAGCTATCAATCTATTCTGAGCAGTTCACTTTTTGAGAGTATTTTCTTCAGATTTTTTAAGAGGGATGACTGTCTTTGCAATTTTGTGAACGATGAGCTCTGTGTCTTTTCGCTCGATAACGCGAGATATTTGGTTCTGTGAATCAAATATCGCAATGTAAGTAGGTGAACTATCCAGAATGAAACCTGTAGCAATTTTCTGGCCGTTCTTTAAAATTTCATGGCACTGCGAATCAGTCGAGCCGGCCTCACAACCTTTGGCATATATTGCTCGCTTCTTTGCAGCAAAAATTTCTCCTTGGCTTACTGCGATATATAGTGGCAGACCTAAAATTATTCCTATCAGAATTAGTATGATAGGTACAGTCAGGGCAAGGCTACCAGTTATGAAAATACTGCCAAATAGTTCTAGTAACCATTCGGGAATATTCCGTATTTTGCTAGGCGATTTTTTTGCAAGCTTTCTGGTTGTAACTTGCATACCCCAAATATAGAGAATAATGGCCAGAACGCCAGCGAGCAGGAATCCTAGATATTTATTTATCCCATTTATTCCTGTGTTAGCAAAATTCCAAAGAGTCACCGCACCATATATCTGAGTTTCATACGTGCCTTTCGGAAAATCGGTGGAGCTCACACCAAATTTATCCAAATAGATACTTTGGTAAATATATCCCAGGAAATAGAGCAAAATCCCGCCACCGATAATTGTGGCAGCAAAGATTTTTGCCAATAGTCCAAGAAAACTCGAGATCCCATTTTCAGAGAAAGACTTATTGTTGTCGATCTTGGCTGGCAGTCTATTTTTTGACAGAGCTTTTACCATATAACGATCAAAAGTGAATGAAAATCGGAAGTCGTGGATGTGCTGGCTGCTCTATTTTTAGATCAAATCACAAGCTGAGGCACTCACTAAGAAACGATTTCATTAACCGTTCGATGCATTCTTAGCGATGCGCCGTCGCAAGTATGGGGGCGGTAAAATTCAGTCTAATAACAGTAGGCAAATAGTATGGTGATGCTGAGCTTCAAGATCCTGCATGACAGTGTTGAGATAAATAATCACTTCAAAGAACTGTAGACGTGGCTTGGTTACCGGAGCAGTGCTAATGGTCCGGCTTTAAGGAAGTGCTTTGCACCACCATTAGACTGCTCCGAAATTTTATTCACAGAGCATAGCATCCATGCAAGCAAATAAGAACAGCTATCAGTTGATCTAGATAACTCATTTGCTTTTGCATCTGTAACTTGAAATCGTGGCTCTCCTAAAAAAGAACAGGAAATTAATTCAATTAGCTCACGGGCTTCTGTTTGATTACCGTCATACGGGTGCCACGCCCCGTGTTCAAGTCTGTAATTTACCGAGTTACGAATCTCTGACAGCCAATTTCCATTGGGATGATTCTCTTGGCATAGGGTAGACAGCAAAAACTTGACAGAGCTACGAGCTTTCTCCATCTGTGATTTCGAAAGAACGCATTGACTTAAGTCATGTTGAAAAGAGTCCAGGAATTCTTTGAACGCAAACCAGAATTGTTTATGCGCTCCACCCCCAATGGAGTGCAAGGATTTCAGAACAACAGCACCATTGTGTGAGTTGGTAATGTACCGTCCGCTATACGTTCCTGATGCAAGTTTGGACTTCTCATTTGTAGGGAGTGGTATTTCATAGAGATGTGCAATCTGATGAATGGCTGCGACATGTCGTTGATCAATATTTGTACAGAAATAGCCGAACAAGCGCATAAGGGAATTTGCGGCGAAATAGGCCGAATAATATGACCGTATGATGATCCAACCACTTGCTAAAGGCCTATCGATCAATGCCTCAACTCTCTGAGCACTTTCTATCGCGGCAGAACTATAGCGAACAATGTCGTGCGCCAAGGCTTCAACAATATCTGTTGAAGCATCGAGCAATAGTGTCACATTTTTTTTCTTAGGCGATTGTTCAACTCGGTAGGATGCGGAAAGTATCCAGTCCTGCACCCCAAGAATTTTTGGACGACGCTGATTGCGCAGATCTCTAAGCAAAAGCTGCTGTGATGCATCGATGAGGCTCATCTTTAAAGACTAAAGTTAGATTTAAGTTGTTGTCTAAAATGTTCCGCGAGATCCGCCTGATTCATTCTTGGATTGGTAAACGTACTTTGCTTGATATTTGCAAATATCGGTTGTGACACGGCTTCAAAATTGTCAACGGTATATTTTTTTGAAAATCTAAGTTTTACACGTTCAGCGCAATCTAGAAATACGTCACAAAATGCCCGGAAAACGGTTTTATTGGTTATGGATTTTTCAGATTTTTTCTCACGCAATCCGAGAAGGACTGCGTGGAAATATGAGTTCCAAATTAGATAAATTTGATCTGCGGATCGATCCGAAAATATTTGCAAATGCGGCTTCAACCCCGCATTGAAAGTTACTCGGCTAATTTTCGCTGCAACTTTTTTAGTTGCACTGGTGAGCCCAATTAGAGCGCTTTTTTGATCTTGGTCAAATAGGTCAAAAATTTCACCTAGCAAGCCCTCTATATCATTCTCGGTTTTTGCCAAACTTTTTATAGACAGTAATAATTCTTTTGGGACGGGGCGTTGTTTAGTGTTTATATCGATGAACAATCTAGTTTCTTGTTCGCGTGTCAGATTTTCATAGACGACAACTGGAACCCTTAGCCGGGTTTTTGCCAATGCATATCCGTACACCCTATGTTGCCCATCGATAATCAAGAATGCGTGCGGATCAAATATAAACGATGCTGTCTTACCTTGACCTACCAGTTTAAATTTCGACTCGGTTTGTGCGCTGAGAACGATTGAGTTTGGAATTGTTCCCATTTCAAAATCAATGTAGTTGGCAATGTCCTTGGCTCTTTTATTATCCAGTACACGTTGAAAACCATTTATGGGATCTTCATCGCGATTAGTTGCGAAACAACATTTCGCTAAGACATCACTAAAGATAGAAAAAGTATAAAAGCGATGCTCGCCTTGTCGCATTTGGCTAACAGAATACCGAACCTCATCACCAGCAGCCGGAATTTTCTCTGAGTTCGATTTTCCGATACTGCTCTTGGTGGATGTGGTATCGGAAGCGAAATCTGGAAATAATAAGGGCTGATGGGCGGATTTTGTAGCTATCGACGCGCCTTTCGAGGACAAGGATAAAGGTTTGTTATTGGTGGATTTTTTGGTCTTGTCGGCAGTTGGCGCCGCAGTTTTATCTATTTTCTTCATCTGTGACCTTTATTCGAAATATATTGTTTCCCTAGTGTACCGAATTATCTCGTTGATAAGGCTATAAATGAAAAGAGGTTATGCGCTTTCGAGGCATTGAAAGGTGGTACGAGATGGATACCGTTGCCTATATGATGACGCGCAGCGATTGGGAAAAACTGGCGGCGGTATAGATCCGCCTGCCTTCCCTAAGCGACCCTTCGCTCTCTCGGTCTACAGGCCGTACTTGGCCGCAAGCGTGCAGTCGACGATTCTCTCGATTGCGGCCATTCAATACTGCAAGCTTGTCGATCTTTATCTGCGTTCGAACGCCAGTTTAACGCCAAGCGCCAGCAGGACAATGCCACTGGTCTGGTGCATGCGGGTCAGGATACGGGGGTTACGGTGGATCGATGCTGACAGCCGGCCGGCGAATAGTGCGACCGGCCCTTTAACGAGAAACGTCAGGCCGGCAAACGTCACACCCAAAACAAATAGGGAAAGCATCGGATGCGTCGCATTTGCAGGGACAAATTGCGGCAGGAAGGCGAGGTAAAAGAGCACAACCTTCGGATTCGAGGCATTGGACAAGGCTCCCTGCGCGAAGGTCCGCAGCGTCGATGCTGGTGCGCCCCGACTGCTCGCCAGAGACAACTCGCCCGACGAACGCAACAGCGTGACGCCGAGGTATAGCAGGTAAAGCGCGCCGACGAGCTTCAGCGCCGTGAAGAGCCACTCCGATGCTTGAAGAAGCGCCCCAACACCTAGCGTCGCCAGCACCGTGTGCATGAGCAGGCCAGTACTGACGCCCGCCGCAGTGACGACGCCGGCACGGGTTCCCCCGGATAGCGTGCGCGATATCACCAGGACCATGTCCTGTCCCGGGGTAAGAATGATCAGAAGTGAGGTGGCGATGAATGATAGCCACGAGAGTTGATGCATGGGATTTCTCCTGGAAGAGGTGGGGGCGAAACCGCGCTGAGTGCCGCGTGCAGGCCCGTCGTTAAATTATAGTTCTCCCCCTGTAGCGATTGGATGCGCATTTGCCCACAAAAATATCAATTTTTGGAGTTATTATCTATTTTTAGAAAAATTGGTAGTGAATTATGTCGATAAAACTCGATGCAATAGACAAGCGCATCCTGCGTGCGCTCCAAAGCGATTCGAACCGGACCAATGCCGAACTCGCGCAGCACGTCGGGCTCTCCGCGACACCGTGCCTGCGCCGCGTGCACCTTCTTGAGGAGCAAGGCGTCATCGACGGTTACGTCGCGCTGCTGAATCCCGCTGCCGTTGACCTGCGCTTTACCGCCTTCGTGCGAATCACGCTTGAGCGCCAGGACAAAGCGACAGTCGAGCACTTTGCAAAGGAAATGGAAAAAGCGCCAGAAGTGCTTGAGTGCCATCTGATGGCCGGAAGCTACGACTATCTCCTGCGCGTCACCGTCAGGGATCTGGACGACTATCAGCGCTTCCAGATGGAGACGCTCACGAAGATTAAAGGGATACGCAACGTCGAAACCGAGATCCCGCTCAAACGCATCAAGCAAACGACCCGCCTCCCGATCTAGAGGCGGTTGCAATGCGGCTGCAGTCAGCTCCGCGCCGTATGAAAGGTGATCGCGTAGCCATCGGGATCACTGGTGACGAAGAAGCGACCGAAGGGGCTGTCGGCGAGCGGGCTGAGGATTGTGCCGCCCCGCTTGATAATGAGGTCGTGCAGCGCATCGGCGTCGGCGCATGCGATCCAGAGCGCCATGCCTACGCCGAGCGGCCCCGCTTCGGGAAGCGCACGCAGAGGCTCTCTCAGCGCCAGCGGGATCGGCTCGGTCTTGAAAATGACCGCCCCGGGAGGACTATGCGCTGCGGTTTCGAAACCGAAGATTTCGACGTAGAACTTGCGGGATGCGGCGAGGTCGCGCACTTGCAAGGCGATGAAGTCGGGGCCGACTGGGGTTGTCATAATAGCTCCTATCAAGTAATATCAGTGCACTGATATTAATGTAAGGGCACTGATATGTCAACGGAGAAAATAGCGCCTCGAAGCGGAGTCGACTGGATTGGCTACAACCTGAAGATCACGCAACATCGGTTGAGGCAACGCCTGGATGCCGAACTTGCGCGGGTCGGCATCACGGCGCCTCAGAATGCAGCTCTGCTTGCCGTCGCCGGCAATCCGCGAATCTCGAATGCCGACCTGGCTCGCGCGGCGTTCGTGACGCCGCAGACCATGCAGGCGATCCTCGTCAATCTTGAACGCGGAGGCCTGATTGTGCGGAGTCCGCACCCGGAGCATGGCCGGGTCATCATGACCGAGCTGACGACGGCCGGTCAAAAGGCCGTAGCCGATGGCGCGAAAGCTGCCGACGCGGTAGAACGGCGGATGCTGTCCAGGCTGTCTACTGAAGAGGCCCGGCTTCTTTGCGAGTTGCTCAAGCGTTGTGCCGCCGCCCTGGACGACCAGCCGTCCGACAGCTAGGGATGGTCTACGGCTATCCGATCACGCCTTTGTAGCATCAGACGACAATTTCTGTGCCAGATACGCAAAGGTGCGTGCCTGGCGTTGCCGCCGGAAGTGCAGGTACGCCAGCACCAGCGAAGCACATTGCAATGCTGCGCAAAAATAGAAGGGCGCGCCGATGCGCCAGTCTCCTTTTGGCAGGTTGGATACCGCGCCCAGCAAGGGCGCGCCGATGACCGGCGCGATCACCGCCATCAAGCTGTTGAGCGAACTGACTGCGCCTAGCGTCTGGCCCTGATTATGCGAATCCGTCGCGCCGGAAATGATGCTTTGGATTACGGCGGTAACCGTGGGGCCGAAGATGTTGGCGAAAATGATGGCGTACATCATCCAGCCATGGTTGGCCATTCCCCACAGCAGGTAGGCGGCTGTCGACGACAGCAGGCCGATGATCGCCAGCCGCTGCGGGCTGAAGCGCTTGAGCAGAAGGTTTAGCAATACTCCTTGCACCAGCACCGACATGATGCCGACCGCTGCCAGCGCCTGGCCGTTTTGCAGCGGTCCCCAGTCAAACTTGAGGTTGGTGTAGAGCATCCAGATGGTGAACAGTATGAATTGTGCGAGGCCGCTGCAGGCAACTACTCCGACCAGGGGGCCAACCGTTTTGAGGCGCGACAGCGCTTGCAGGGAAGACAGCGGGTTAGCGGATTTCCAGCTGAAGCTGCGCCGCCGCTCCGCAGGCAACGATTCGGGCAAGACAAAATAACCGTAGATCAGGTTGATCAGGGCCAGGCTGCCGGCGACGATGAAAGGCAGGCGTAAATTGATCGCTCCCAGCAAGCCGCCCATCACCGGCCCGATGATGAAGCCGACGCCGAACATTGCACCGATCATACCGAAGCGCTTGGCGCGTTGTTCCGGCTGCGTGATGTCCGCTACGTAGGCATTGCACACTGCTGCGTTGGCTTGCATGGCGCCGCCTATCAGGCGCACTACAATCAGCATCCACAGTGCGGTCGAAAAAGCGGTGGCGAAAAAATTCAAGGCCAGTCCGCAAAATCCCAGCAGCAATATCGGTCGTCGGCCATATCTGTCGGACAGTGCGCCCAGGATCGGCGCACCGAAGAAATTCGCCAGGCCGAAGGCGAACGCCACGGCGCCGTACCAGAATGCCGTGTCCGCTTGCGAGCCGGTGAATTCGCCGACCAGCGCCGGCAATACCGGCACGATCAGACCGACCGAAACCATGTCGATCAAGACCGTCAGCATGATGAAAGGCATGGCGGCGGCGCGGGCTTTGTGCTGTGTCGCAGTGCTGAAAGTGGTCACGCTTTGCTACTCCGGTAGGTGGCGCCATCGTGCCGTGGCGGACAAGAATCGCCTTGGTGACAGACACGACAATCCATATGACGGTGTTATGAGCATGACGATGCACATGCCAGGTCGATATGGAACTGTTCAATTGAGGAAATGCCAGCGCCTGTTCTTCGCTGGCTAGTTTTTGTGGTCCAGTCTTTGTTGTCTCGTCTTTATTGTCTAGTCTCGCGATAGCCGGGGCGCTTCGAAACGACGATTCTCCAGCACCGGCAGCACACTCCGTGCATAGGCAATGCGCGCCGGGTCGATATCGGCAAGAATCAAGGCAGGTCCTTCGGCGGCGCGCGCCACAGCGACCCCCAGCGGATCTACCACCATGCTGTTGCCGATATTACGCGGCCCGCATTCGCCGGCTGCCGCGATATAGCAGGTGTTTTCCAGCGCGCGTGCGGTAACCAGGACTTCCCAATGCGCTTCCTTCAGCGGCCCTCTGAGCCAGGCGGAAGGCAGCACCAGTAATTGGGCGCCATCCAGCACCAAACGGCGCGCCAGTTCGGGGAAGCGGACGTCGTAGCAGGTCATCAATCCGACCTTGAGGCCGGCGATGTCCAGCAAGGGAGGGATCTCGTTTCCCGGACTGACGTTGGTCGATTCTTTCACGGAAAACGCGTCGTACAAATGCAATTTGCGGTATTGCGCAATGATCTCGCCATTGCGTAGCGCGATCAGTACATTGAATACCCGTTGATTTGGCGCAGGTACGTGTATGCACAGCACGACGGTAAGATTAGAGCCGCGGCTGGCCGCCAGGAGCTGCGTCACAAACGGACCGTCCAATGGCTGCGCCGCTTTGAGCACGATATCGGGATCGGCAATGTCGCGCGCCAGCACGCCTTCCGGCAGCACCAGCAGATCGGCAGCGCCGTGCTTCGCCTGCGTCATCAAATCAATACACGTATTTACGTTTTCCGGCCATTCCCGGCTGACGGCAAACTGTCCAAGAGCTACTTTCATGATGCCTTTCTTTTTTCTGTATTCAGGCCTGCACTAGCTCGGCGCGGCGCTTAACCATTTTCCGGCACGGGCGGGCGGTGCTTGGCGCCAGACAAGGATTCACCCATGTGCAAGAAAAACTTGTCGTATATTTCCCGGTCGGTCACGGTGGTGGTTTTTGAATCGCCGGCGGTGTCCCAGATGGTGGCGGTAAAGCGCGCCCGCACCAGCGTTGCCGAGCCGCTCATGCCGGGACGCACCGAAATGATGGCATTGACGCTCTCATGATCGGGCTTGGCGCTCAGCGGAATTCCCCGGCTCTTGAAGATGGCGCGAATCGCCTCGCGCCAGCGCACGCCGATCACCTTGTCTTTCTGGGCTTCCACCATGAAAAACTCCGGGTCCGCCTTGACCGGCTTGAAGCCCATCTCCTCCAGCGCCCAGGCGCTGGCGGCAACTGCCCCGGAACCGTTCAGGCTGGGAAACAGCTTGTCCTGGACGTGCGTCAGGGCTGCCCGTTCCTTCTCATTGAGATCAACGGTAACCTGCTTGGAACTGAGTCTCAAGAGTTTGCTGCCGCTGTCGCCGGTAACCCTTTCATTGGGATCCTTGTCGGTGGAACAGGCGGCAGCGCTCAGAAGCAACGCGGCCGCGGAGATCAGGATGGAAATCCTGGAAACTAATCTGACGGTCATTATTGGTATCTCCGTTTTGTAAAATATGACAACAACCAGCGCCAAAAGGCGCATCAACATTCTTACGCGCTTAAAGCGCTAGCCTCGGCCCTGATGGCATGCGGTGCAATCAGCTCTATCAGCTCTTCCAGTTGCGGACTGAGCGACGGCAGGAAAGCGGTCCAGGGGCCTGCTTCGTCCGGCGTCTGCAAATCAGGATGGAAACGCTGTACTTCCCTGGCAAAACGCATTCCCATCTCTGCCATGCTGCGCAATTGCGTCACTACCGCGGCGCGCGTTTGCGCGTGGATCTGGCTACGTTCCGCTTCTGCATGACGCAGGGCGGCGACCAGCCGTTCCGGTAAATCGACAGCATCGACCTTCAACAGGCGGCGGCCGATCTCGTCTTTACCCAGCAGATTGGCGATCCGCTCATCCATGCTGACGCCGACCGCCGGTACGCCTGCTTCCATGCTGGTGACGATGGCGTGGAAACGTGAACTCAGCAACAGGTCGGCTGCCCGCAGCAGGCCGACCATGGCGGCAGGCGGCGCGTCGCCGCTGACCACCACCGGCGGCGTTTGTTCGAAACGGGTCGCGAGATCGTTGCATGCGATACGGTCGACTTTATCCATGCCGATAATCAGCACGCTGCCGCCGCTTTCCTGTTGCCATTGCTGCGCCGCGAAAGCCAGTGCGTCGAGGTAGGTTGCATAGCGTGTACGGATGGTTTCATCGTCGGGATGAAATAGCAGGCTGCCGAAATGCAGCTCGCGATGGGCGCCGGTTTGTTCCAGTTCCTGCGCTTTGCGCAAGTCGGGGCTCACCGGCCACCAGAATGGATTCATCGGGCATACGACCAGTAGCGGCCGGTGTTCCAGGCGCAGCGCGCGCAACCGTTCCGTGGTGGCGGCAGCCGGTTCCGCCTGGTAAGTCCATGCGGTGTCGGCGCCGCCTGTGGTACGCAGGCCAAGCGGTTCCAGCACGGCCCGGGACTCCTCGTTGCGGCACAAGACCAGCGGCGCGCGGCCGAGGCCGGCGACAAATTCACTCAGGTCGGGGTCCATCTTGCCGGCCTCTGCGCCGTAGCCGACCGCCAGCTTGCCGGCGGCGGCAGCGATGCCTAGCGCGCCGCCCAGCATACCGGACAACATCGAGCACAAATTCGATTTGAACATGGAGCCGTCGCAGGCGATCACGCCGTCATAGCGCGGGATGGTCTGCATGAGAAAGTCGGGGAAATAGTCTAGCACCGGTTCCAGGATGACATCGTCCAGCAAATCGGGCGGCAGTTCTTCGCCGGTGGCGACCAGGCCGATCACCACCTTGTCGCGGCCGAGGATGGCACGCACCTGCCGCATCATTTCCGCTACCCGCACATCGGAGCCGGTGTTACCGCCGCCGGCATAGCCGGCGAACAGCAAGCGTAAAGGCGCGCCGGGCTCCCTGGTCAGCGGCGGCAGGCTGGCGGCGCTGCCGATCAACTGGTTGAGCTGGCGGTACATGACGGGATAGGCGGCGTTGGACGCCAGGAATTCTTCAAGCAGCTTGGACATAAGAGATGTTCTTTTCAGTGAATGCAGGTTGCAGGGAGCCGTCCCAACGCCAGTAGCGGAGCGGCCGGGGCGGCCCATCGTGTGCCAGGGCGGCCGGATGGCCGTCGGCGGTCGCCAGCGGCATCAGACGCCAGCGCAGGTGGTGTCTGGACAGCAGCAGCGGAACGGCGTCGTCGAAAGCGACTTCGACTTGCTCCAGTTCCGACAGTCCGCTGCCGATGGCTTTCAGTACTGATTCCTTCGCCGTCCACATTTGCAGGAAGCGATATGCCGCATCGGCGCCGGCGCCGATTGCCGTGCGCTCGCGCTGGGTGAAATAGGAACGGGCAATGCCGCGCCAGTCGAAATGTGCGGCGGCCAGGCGTTCCCGATGTTCGATATCGATACCCAGCCGCATGTCGCGGCCGATCGCGATCATGGCGACGGCGCCGGAGTGGCTCAGGTTGAAGGCCAGCCCGGGATACCGCAGCAGCCAGGGCTTGCCGTCGCTGCTGGCGGCGATGTGCAGTTCTGTGGCCGGAATTTCAAGCGCAGCGGCCAGCAAACGCCGCAATGCGCTATGCGCCACGGCGAAGCGCGCGCCATCCTGTTGCCGCAAGAAGCGACCGGCGCGCTGACGCTCCGTTTCGGACAACAACGCGTAGTCCGGTTCGGTGTCGTCCAGCGCGATGGCGATGACATGGATGCTATGCGTATCGATTGCTAACTCGATTGCCAACTCCGTCGCCAACCCGGTCGCAAATTCATTCACAGCGAATACTCCACGCTCGCCGCCAGGGTCGAAGAGACATGCTGGATCACGGCGGTTTCTTCATCGCGCACAAAGAAGTGGCCGCCCTGGAACAAATGCCTGCTAAAGCCCGCGCCTGTCAGACCGCGCCAGTGGTCCAGCGCAGCTACCGGGACGTGTTCGTCCTGATTCCCGCCCATGGCTGAAATCGGCACATTCTGCAATCGGCCGATGGCGGTGAAGCGGTCGTTCATTTCAAAATCGGCGCGTAATAGCGAGAATACGTTGGCTCTCAGGTCGGGTTCCTGGAACACGATGTCAGGCGTGCCGCCCAGTTTCCTGAGATAGGCTTCCAAACCGACGTCCGTCAGCCGGTGCAGATCGGTCTTGTATTCCGGGATCGGCGCCCGGCGGCCGGCCGCAAACAGATGCACGACCTGTGCCTGTTTGCGTTCCAGCACCTGTGCGGCGGCAAACGCCAGCGTCGCCCCCATGCTGTGGCCGAACAACGCCAGCGGCCGGTCCAGCAGCGGCTCGATGGCGCGCAACAGGGAGGCGACCATGACGTCGACGTTGCGGCCCGGCTCTTCGTTCATGCGTGTGCTGCGTCCGGGCAGTTGCACCGGGCAGACATCCACGAAAGCCGGCATCCGGTCGACCCAGGAGCGGTAGGCCAGCGCCGCGCCGCCGGCATGATGGAAGCACAGCAGCCGGATCGCTGCCTGCGGACGCGGCTTACGGAACATCAGCCAGTTATTGTAGGGATCCGGGCGCTGGACCGGAAAAGTCTTGGTTGCTTGAGTAGTCGGCATGGTTGCTGATTCCTGATGACTGGTTTCTGATTTCTGATAAATGGCGGTTGTTTCATGCCGGCTGCGCCGCTTCAGCCGCAGTCGTAGCTTCGGCCGGTGTGGTGCGAGCCTGCGACATCTTGTAAAGGCGCGCCGCCAGCGCCTCGATGGTCGGATAATTCCAGATCAGCGTCGGCGACAGTTTCAGGCTGAGCCGGGTCTCCAGCCGCGTCAGGATCAACAGCGCGCGCGCCGAATCCAGCGCGTAGCTTTCAAAGGTGCGGCGCGGATCGATCTCGTCGGTCGAGACCGCAAGCTGGTCGGCGATCTGTTCCATCAGCCACTCCTGGATATCCTCCTCGCTCTGCGGCAAGCCTGCGGTCGCCTGGATGTCAGCTGCAGCGATCAACGGCGCTATCGGCGACGCGTCGTGCAGCACGGGCGATGGCGCCGCACTATTGAGGGAACGTTCTGTCGCAGCCTGCATCAGCGCCTCGGCGATCTCCGCAGCGCGTCGCGCTTCCGGCCTGGCGAAGCGGGTATCGGCAGCCCAGGCGTTGAACGCGCCCATCGCCGGTCCGCACCAGACCTGATAGTCGAACAGGCGATCTTCCTGACCCTGGATCGCCCAGCGCGAGGATTGCCCCAGGTACCAACGGAACACCAACCCCATCTGCACCTTCGGATCACGCGCAGCCAGCTCGGCCAGCGCCGGATTGCGCTCGCGCCAGAAGGCGTCGGTTGCGGCGATGACTTCGGCAAACGGCAGCCGGAAAAACTGGCGCTCCAGCCGCTCGCGTTCTGCCGGCGGCAGCGCCTGCAGCGACGGGAAGGCGCGATACAGGTCCCACAGCGCGGCGGCCCTGACGGCAAACAAGCTGCCGCGTTTCAACACCTGGACTTGCACTCCCAGTTCAAACATGTCAGCCGCCGGCGCCATCGCGACGTCAGCCAGGTCGGCTTCTGCTAGTAGTCGCTTGACGGCGGGAGAGGTAGCTGCTTCCACGCATGCCTGGTTGACCGATCCGGTCACGATATAGTCGGCGCCCATGGCGAAAGCCGCTGCAATCGCAGCCGGCGTACTCATGCCGCCGGCTGCGCCGAGGCCAACCCGGGCCGCCGCCGGAAAACTGCGGGCGATGCGTTCACGCAGCAAAGCCAGCGCCGGCAACGCGCAGACCAGCGACTGGCGGTCCGTGTGGCCGCCGGAATCCGCTTCCACAGTAACGTCGTCGGCTACCGGCAACAGCCGTGCTGCTGCCGCTTCGCCGGCCGTCAGCGCGCCGCTGGCCAGCAAGGCGGACAGGATCGTTTCCGGTGCAGGGCGGAAGAAGGGCTCGGCGACTTCACGCCGCGAGACCTTGGCGATCACACGATTGCGTGCAATGGCGCGGCCGGCGGCGTCGATATGAGCGCCGCGCGCACGGTACAGCACGATGGCAGGGCTGAGCGACATGAAGGCTGATGCCTCGACGGTTTCGATGCCGTTTTTCAGGTACAGCTCGACCAGCGCCAGTTCCAGTTCGGGATCGTCCGGCGTGTGAATCAGATTGAAACAGAGCGGCTTGCCAGGCAAGGCCGCACGCAGGTGGACGATGGCGCTCTCGATACGTTGCAGCGACAGGCCAGCAGCGCCGAAACTGGCCAGGCAGCCGGCTCGCGTCAAGGACTCTACCAGCGCTTCGCCGGCAATGCCGTTGGCCATCGCGCCTGCCATGTAGGCAAGGCGAAGTCCATGGCGCTGGCGGAAAGCGGCGCTGCCGAGTTGCTCTGCGTTGTGTTCTACATTGCGCTCTACGTTGTACGCGGCGGAGCTCATAGCGCCACCCCGCTTGCCGGCGCCAGTGCGCCGTGGCTGCTTTGCGGCGCCGACTGGCCGACCAGGCGGATGCCCAATCCTTCCACCCGTCCTACCACGCGGCCGTTATCGATCAGGTCGATATCGGCGATCAGGTAGGGTTCCGGACTCAAGCCGATTTCGACGATATCGGCACGATAGCCGAACAACTGATTCTGCGGTAACACCTGGGCCCGGAAGCGTACCAGGATCGGCCGGTCTGGCAGAGGCTGGAAGCGGGCGCCGCTGACGGCGGTCTGCAAACCAAGCGCCAGCGCATGGATCTGCAGCAGCTGGAATGCGCCTTCCATCATGCAAGGTCCGGGGAAGATCGGATCGTCCTTGAAGTGCGCACGGATCGCCCAGTGTTGCGGGTCCAGCCGGAATTCGGCTTCGCTGACGCCGAGTCCGTAGGCGCCGCCGCTCTCAATCCGCGTCACCCTGTCGATGAACTGGATGACCGGCGGCGGAATCCGCAGCGACGGATTGCGGCCACCGGTGGCATGCGCAGGCGATAGCACTTGTGCGATATCGCCGCGCGCCAGGGCGATCAGGTCGGCATTTTCCAGCGCCCGTCCTGGCGGCGTCAGCGGCGCGCGGAATGCGCTTTGCGTGACCTTGCGCGGAGTCCGGTGCTGGTCCGTAATGCCGGCGCCCTTGGCCAGTTCTTCGTAGGTGAAGAAGCCAGCCGTACAGTGTTCGATCTTGAGCATCGGCTGGCCGTCGACGTGCGCCAGGAAATCGGTCTTGAACAGGGTCGCGTCGCCGTTGCGGAATGACTGCTTGATATGGATATCGTATTCGACGCGCTGGCCTGCCTGCGGCATCGGCCCCAGGTAAGTCAGTTGCGCGTCGAGCCAGCGATAGGCGCGCTTGCCCTGGTTTTCGAAATCGATGCCGAGCCAGCCGACCAGGAACAATACGCCCTGGGCATCCAGCGACAGGTACGATACCTGGCCATCGACAGCGTTCCATGCCGGATCGGGAATGTCGTATTCGGTGCGGATGCGAGCGTCTTCCAGCTTGCCGTGGGTGCCTGACATGTGGGTGACGCGGCTGACCGCCATGAACGGTGGACCCGGCACACGCACCCGGCGCGGCAGTTTGTCGATGGCCGCGTATTGCGGTCCCAGTACGTTGGCGACCCGCCCCTCGGCGAATTCCATGATGTCGGCCTCGCTGAACAAGATCGTCCGCGCCGGCGAGGGATTCGCGGCCAGGCCACCGTGCAGGGCAGTTGGCGGCGGATTTGGATTGAGGTTAAGGAGGCTGGTCAGCGCTGCGTGCTGCGTGGCGAGCTGGGCGCCGTGCTGTTGCGCCTGCTGCTCCAGGTTTTGCAGCAGATTGTGCAGCGAGGCGTCGGCGGGCGGCAGCGGCGCTGGCGGGGCGTGATGCGTATCGGATGTAGTCATGCTGTTCCTGGTAGCCGTTGCAGGCATGGTAGTAAGAGGTTGGGGTTTTTCAAGCGGTCTGGACAAAGCCTGATCCAGGCCTTGCTTGCGCAGCGATTCGACCAGCGTTTTGCCGATGGCGGGTTTGCCGAACACCAGGTCCTTGTAGAGTGCGGGTTTCTTCACCAGCGGCGGCGTGTCGAGAATTGCGGCCAGGTCCAGCGGCACGCGATGCGTCACCAACAAGGCCAGCAGCCTGATGAACATCGTTGCATCGCTCTGATCCCGGCGTCCCAGCGCAAAACTGGCGTGCGGCCTGCCTTGCAGCGTTTTGCCGATCCAGCGGCTGCAGTTGGCGCCCGGTCCCAGTTCGAGAAACAAGCGGGCGCCTTCGGCATAGGCTTGCTCGGTCAGCGCCGGGAAGTCCAGCGGCGCCACCAGGTCGCCGGCGATCCGCTCCGCCAATGCCTCCGAATCCCAGCTGCGTGGTGCGCCGCCGGCAAACAGCAGGCCAGCCGGCTGGGGGCCAATCGGAACGCTGAAGCGGGCTGCGATATTGGCGCGTTCCTGTGCCGCCGGGGCGCAATGCATCGCCAGGCTGTCTGGCGCCGGCACTGCATCGGCGCCCAGTTTTTGCAGGATACGGGCGCAAGCGTCGCGCTCGCCGACCAAAGTGACTTCATCCGGCGCATTGATCAGGCTGACATAGGCGCGCGGCTCATGGCTGGCAGCTTCCACCACCGCTGCCGCTGGCGCCAGCACCAGGAAATTTACCCAGTCAACCGGGGCCTCTGGCGGCAATTGCCACAGTTCGCGCACGCCTTGTTTGTCGCCGGATAACTTGGCCAGCGTGCTGTCGAGTCCCTTCAGGCGCTCACCCCAGGCATCGCCCGGGGCCCAGACGCCGTTGGCGAACAGCATGCTGGACTGGCCCAGACTATGGCCGAACAGGACGCCGGGGCGCAGTCCGATGCGCTCGGTCAGCAATTTTGTGTATTGCCAGCTCGACAGGATGCCGGCGTTGATCAAGGCATTGTTATCTTGCAGCAGTTGCTCTTCGATCTCCATCCGTGCATCCGGCGTGAGTGGCGCCAGGCTTTGCGGATAGAGCTGTGCGCTGCCGATGGCGCGGCCGGCGTCATGGTGCGCCGCGGTCATCTGCTCGATGCATTGCGGCGCCAGTTGCGCCACCGTCGCCGCCAATCCTGTGAACGCCGTGTTCAAGGCTGAATACACAAAGGCAAGCTTGCCTTCACGGCCGAGCGGTTGCGAGGTATAGCGGCTACCGCGCGGTGATTGCCATTCAGTTGCGCCTTTTGAGAATTGCGCCAGCGCGGCTGTCGCTTCGGCCAGTAATTCCGTTTTATCGTCGGCTACCAGCGCCAATGCCAGCGGCGGCTCGGCCTGATAGTCGCGGATTGCGGCACGGCACAGTTCCGCAGCATCGGCGCCATTGCCGAGTTCGCGCACCAAGGCCGCTACATGTTCGGTCAAGGCGGCGCTATTCTCCGCTGCTAGCGGGAACAACAACGGCAATGCCGGCGCTATGGCTTTGGCGGCGACGCCGTCCGGGGCCTCCGCCAGCAAGCCCTGCGCCGAACTGCCGTCGGCGTCTTGCGCCAGGATGGCGGCGATGCGGCGTCCTGCAGCCGGGCGGAACCATGGCCGGGCTTCAGTCGGTACATAGGCATCCGCTTCGCTCAGGCCGTGTGGGATTTTGCTTTCTTTCCAGCCAGCCCAGGCCGGCACGGTGCGGGCGTTGAGCGCCAGCGCCGCATGCAGCGTTCCGAGCAGCGGCGCCACCATGCGGCTATGGCCGAAGACGGCGGCAGCGCTGGCCAATGCCGGACGGCCGCCCAGCAAGCTGGCCGCAGGCAATGTTTCTGTGGTCTCGAACAAACCGATCGAGGCTGCCTGAATGGCGCTTGCATTGCCAGCATTGTGTGCAGCGGTTGCCGCCGTTGAACCGAAGCCGGCGCCGCGCCATTCGGCATAGGCCGGCTGCGCCCGTTGTTGCACCGCCGCCGACGGTTCCAGCACGATGGCGCAAGCGCCTTCGCCCAACGGCTGTGAGATATCGCGTCCGGAGGCCAGCCGCACCATCAGGTTTTCGATAGCGCCAGCCAGGTCGACCGCGCCGACCAGCACCGCGTCAGCTTCGCCCTCAGCCAGCAGTTGCGCACCCAGGTCCATGGCGCGCAGGGCGCCGGTTTCATCGCCGGTCAGCATGAAAGCGGGGCCGGAGAAATCCCAGGTGGCGGCAATCCGGCTGGCCAGCAGGCTACCGACATAGCTGAGCATGACCACGGCGTCGACCGGATTGTGCAAGGCTTCGCGTACTGCCTGGGTCAGACCGGTGCGTTCTTCCGGCGTCAGTTTGAAACCGGCGGCGTCCAGGCTGTCTTCCAGCCGCCATGAAGATTCCCAGCGCGCCATCAAACGGTGGCCGCTATGGTCCATGGAGCCGGCGATGATGACTGCGGTGCGGCTGCCCTGGACGATGCCGGCATCATGCAAGGCGGCGTCGGCCACCGATAGCATCAGCAGCTGCTGCGGATGCATGCGCACGATATCGTTGGGCGGCACGCGCAAGCGCAAGGCATCGATGGCGACGCGTTCCAGATAAGCGCCTGCCGGTGCAGCGCAGGGCAGCGACAGACCGGCATGGCGTTGCTCCGGTAGCGGCCGCAGACGCGGCCTTCCGGCGGCCAAGGCATGCGCCACCGAAACCAGATCCGGGCAATCGCCGATGGCGGCGCCCATGCCGGTCAGCAGGGCGGTGCCGCCTTTCCGCCGCGACGGGCCTTGTTCACCACCCGCCTGCCCGGGACCGTCCAGGATCAGGTGCGCGTTGACGCCGCCGAAACCGAAGGCATTGATGGCGGCGCGTTTGTGGCTTCCCGGCCAGGGCGTGTTTTCCATCAGGATAGCGGGCGTGCCTGCGATTTCCCGCGACAGCGGATTCAGGATGCCGACGGTGGCCGGTATGTTGTTGTGACGCATCGCCAGCAAGGTTTTGACCAGGCCGGCGACGCCGGCGGCAGTCAGCAGATGGCCGACATTCGATTTGACCGAACCGACCGGCTGGTTGGGGCCGAACACCTTGGCCACGGTTTCCAGTTCTACCCGGTCGCCCAGCCGGGTGCCGGTCGCATGGCATTCAACATAAGCGACTGAAGCCGGATCGATGCCGGACTGGGCATAAGCCCGCTCGCAAGCCAGCAGCTGGCCTTTCGGATTGGGCGCGGTCAGGGTCTGGCCACGGCCGTCGCTGGACAAGCCTATGGCGCGCACGGTGCCATAGGCTTGCGTGCTGTGGCCGGCGGCGCGCCGCAGCACCAGCGCCACAGCGCCGTCGGCTGGCGCTACGCCGTCGGAACCGATATCGAAAGGGCGGTTGGTGCTGCCGTCGGGCAGCGCCTGGGTGGCGGCAAAGCCGAAATTGGCGAACAAGGTATCGAAGGCATTGGCGGCGACCACCAGCATGCTGTCCGCCTCGCCCGACGCAATGTGCAGCGCCGCCAGATAGATCGCATACAGGGACGTAGCGCAGGCGGCGTCGATGGCATAGCGCGGGCCGCCGAGTCCGAGCGCCTGCGCCAGGGTAGTGGTGATGCCGCCGGAAACGCGCGCCGATTCGGGATGCGTGCTAGGCGTGGCGCGGCCTGTGCTCAGTTGCAACGGGTTGTTCGGTGCGGCGCTGGCAAGGGCCTGCGCCAGCGCCGTATCGTACAGTGGCCGGGTGATGGCGTCGCTGGCCGAGCTGGCGGCCCAGGCGTAACTTCCCAGCACGATGCCGACCCGCGACAGATCGGTTCCGGGCCACATGCCGGCATCGCTCAACGCGGTGCGCGCCACCGCCAGCGGCCATTGGATGCAGCGATCCTGCGCCGCCAGGAATTCCGGCGGCAGCAGGTAGCCGTTAGGGTCGAATTCATAGCCGACCGGTTTGCCGAGCTCGATGCTTGACGTATGGTCGGCGATGCCGCGCCCGGGTTGTATGAAGCGGGTTGGGTCGACGCCCCAGTCTTGCTTGTCGGCGGTGCGGATAGAACGTTTTCCTGCCACCAGGTTGTCCCAGAAACCGGCAAGTGTGTCGGCATCGGGCACCAGGCAGCCTATGCCTGTGATATCTAACGGAAACATCAATAAATCTCCTCTTCGACCGCTTAGATGGAATAAGCAAGAACCGTTGTCGCGGTTCCGGCATATTGGGTGGGGGTAACGGCGGCGGCCTGTCCACTGGCGGGGGCCTGCATGGCGTCGCCCACCACGAACTGATAACCGCCGGCGCGGGTGCCGCTCAGGGCGGCAGCAAACAAGGAAGCGCCGTCGGCAATCGGCAACAAGCCGATGCCGCGCTCTGCGAACATCTTTTTCAGAGCCGGCGTCACCATGCCGCCTTCCCACGGCCCCCAGGCCAGAGCAACCACGCGCGTGCCATGCCATACATGCGGCAGGTGGAACGCCAGTTTGCTCAGCGCTTCATTGGCCATTGCGTAATCGGCCTGGCCGACATTGCCGGAGACGCCGGCGGTTGAGGAAAACAGCACGGTGCGCGCCGGCGGCGCGTCACGCAGCGCTTCCAGCAAGGTCAGAAAACCGTCCAGCTTGGGCCGGAACACGATTTCGACATCGGCCTCGGTCTTGTCGGCGATCTTGCGGTCGGCCAGTGCGCCGGCGCCATGCACCAGCGCGGCGACAGGACCATGGCGCGCGGTCAATGCGGCGATCGCGCTGCGAGTGGCGGCGACGTCGCCCAGATCGAGCGGCAGGTAAGTCGCCTGGGCGCCGTGGGCGGCGATTGCTTGCAAGGTGAGCCGCACTTCCCGTGCGGCCAGTACTGCACGGCAGCTGTCTTCCAGCATGCGCGGCGTCGGCGTACCGCCATTACTGCGCAGGTGTTGCAGCGCGTTGCTTTTGAGCGTGGCGGGGTCGTTGACGTTCTCGGCCCAGGCAGGATCGCGCTCGACCAGCGGCGTGCGTCCAATCAGGACGAAATGCGCTGCTACGGTGGCTGCCAGCGCCTGTACGCAGTGCGCAGTCACGCCGCGAGCGCCGCCGGTAACCAGCACCAGGTCACCTGCGCGCAGTGGCGGCAAAGCGCCTTGCTGTTCAGGGGTAGCCGGCGCAGACGCCAGCGTCCAGCGTCCCTCTGCGGTCCAGCCGGTTTCGGCCGGAGCATGATCGGCATCGTGCATTTCCGCCAGCAGGGATTGCGCGGCTGCCGCCGGGCTTAATTCCGGCGCCAGGTCGACGAAGCGTGCGGCGACGCCTTCTGCTTCCAGCCGTAGCGTCTTGATCAGGCCGGCCAGGCCACCGGCGACCGGATCGCCGCCGGGCGCGCCAAGACTGCCGAGTTTGCCGTCAAGCCGGGCCGCGGCCAGCAAGGTCAGCCGGCCCTGGCGGCCATCCAGCCATGGCAGCATGACGCGCACGGTGCGCAACGCCAGCGAAAGACGATTGCGGCTGGCGACCTTGCTATCCGTTGCTTGCAACAGCAGGGCGATTGCCGGCGTGCCGAATTGTTGGGCGAGCGATGTCAGCGTCGCCGCCAGGGTGTCGATCGACGCGTCGATAATATGTGTGCTGGCATGTGCGTTGACATGCGCGTTGGCCGCTTGCTTCGAATTTGGCGCCATCCAGCCATCCAGGCGGATGATCAGCGGCCGGTAACCTGCTTGCAGCAAACCGTCGGTCGCCGCGCTGCCAAGCTCGCCGCCATCGCTGAAGATCAGCGCTGTCTTGCCGGCGTTGGCTTGCGGATTGCGCGGTTGCGGCGGATAGGGCAAGGCCTGCGCGCAAACCGGCAAAGGCTGCCACGGCGAGACGCTAGCCTGGACGCGGGGGCCATGGGCAAGCAATGCTGCGATTTCCGCCAGCGTGCTGGCGCTGCGCAATTCGTCGCTGGCCGAGCCGGCGGCAATGCCCAAGGTATCGCGCACGCTGGACAGGATTTCGACGCGTTTGATCGAGTCCACGCCCAAATCGCTTTCAAGCCGCATATCGAGCGACAGCATGTCTACCGGATAGCCGGTTTTTTCCGCGACGGTCGCTAACAGCAGGTTACTGATATCCGTATCGGGCTGTTGCAACGTTGGCGCAACAGGTTGGGATTCAGGTTGCGCCGGCGCGGCTGGCGGCGCTGCAACCGCTGTCGCCTCGCTGGCGGCGCCACTCAGTAATTCGGCGATGGCGGCCAGCGTAGCCGCATTGCGCAAAGCATCCGAACTGGCCGCAGCAGAGACCGCTATGCCGAGCGTATCGCGCACGGCGGAGAGGATTTCGACACGTTTGATGGAATCGACGCCGAGATCCGCTTCCAGCCGCATTTCGGCGGACAGCATGTCAGCCGGGAAGCCGGTCTTGTCTGCGACCGTTTGCAGCAACAGGGTCAATACGTCGCCGGTCTTATCGGCAACGGCAACAGCGACGGCTGGTGGCGCAATGACAGTGGCTGGAACTGGGACTGGGACTGAAGCTGGTGCCGACGCCTCGACGGCAACCGTGCTTGCGCCAGAATTCTCCTGGTGTCCGAGCAATGCGGCGATATCCGCCAGCGTTGCGGCGTTGCGCAGCTGGTCGGTGGCTGAATGACTCTGCAACCCGAGTGTGTCGCGGATAAAGGACAGGATTTCGACGCGTTTGATGGAGTCGACGCCAAGATCAGCCTCCAGCCGCATGTCGAGCGATAGCATGTCGACCGGGTAGCCGGTTTTGTCAGCCACCGTGCTTAACAGCAAGGCGCCGATGCCGGATACCGAAGCCGTCGGGCTGCTCTGTTCGGGAGGGCTGACGTGTAACGCAGCCGTCGCCGCAACCTGGACAGGTTCCGCAACGGGCGCGGCAACGGGAACTGCAGCAGCCCTGATTGGTTCGCCGCTGGCTTGCGCGATGCATTGCGCAAGTTCCGCAAGGTTACGCGCCGACGACAGTATTTCTGGCGCAGGCAGTGCGCCCAGCGCCGTGCGCATGGCTGAGAGTATTTCCACGCGCTTGATGGAATCGACGCCGAGGTCGCCTTCGATCGACATCTGGGCTTCAATCAGCGATGCCGGAAAGCCGGTCTTCTCTGCGACGATATCCGTCAATAGCTGCAGGATATGAATGGAGGAAACGCCAGGATCGGCCGGCGCAGTGACTTGTGCCGCAGGAGCGGGCGCTTGTGGCGCACGGCCCTGATTCGCAAGATCAGAAGGGGTAAGCGGGAGTGAAGAAATCTCGGCAGTGACAGGCAAGGCAGCACCACCGCTGGCCGCCAACTGGTTGATGGCTTGCTGCTGTCCTTGCATGAAGGCGGCATGTGCAGCGTTGATGCTTGCCTGGTTGCGTTGAATTTCAGCCATGACTTCAGCCGAAGGTGAATGCTGCGCCAGGCTGTGCGCCAGCGTCGCCTGTCTGTCGAGGAAATCCTGGTGTATTTCTGCAAGCCGGTTCTGCGCCGCCAGCATCGTATTCAGTTGCACAGCTGAGGCATCGGCAGGCGTCGTCGCCTGCGCTGGTTCTTGCAGCTTGGACAAGATGCCGGCCAGCGCGCCGCTCGGTTTTTCCACTACCGGCCAGGCAGGCTGGTTCGGGTTGCGGATGATATGGGCGCCGATCTGGACCGATAAAGCGCTGGCCGGAATTTTCTTGAAAGCCGGGGTCGCCAGTTGCAGCGCTTGCCCCAGAACTGCAAGCCGCACCATGGCTTCCTGGATTTGTCGGCTGTCGTCGCCGGCCGGATCGTGCGCCACCGGCAGGGCCACGTGCGGGCGGTCGCCGAGGATGTCGTCGACCAGTCTGGTCAGGATTGCACGCGGGCCTATCTCCACGAAAATCCGGCCGCCAGCGGCGTATGCAGCCTCAATCTGTTGCCGGAACTGTACTGCGGCGAACGGCTGCCGGGCCAGCAAATCGCGGATTCCGCTGGCGTCTGCCGGGTAGTGCTGTGCGTTCAGGTTGGCCAGCACAGGCAAGGCGGGGGCGCCCAGTTCGATGTTTGCCAACGCGGCATGCCAGGGCTCGGCAGCGTAATTGACATGTTCGGTATGGAAGGCGGCGGCAACCGGGATTGGCGTCGCATCGATGTTGTTGCGCTTGAAGACTTCCAGCGCATTGGTCAACACCTCACGGGAGCCGCCGGCCACGGTTTGCCTTGGGCTGTTCAGATTGGCGATGGCCAGTCCCGGTATTTGCGGCAACAGCTCGGTTACCCGTTCAGCGGCGGCGCTGATTGCGATCAGGCTGCCGGCGTTGGCGCCGGGCGGCGGCGTCAATGCGTCACCGCGCGCCAGTACTGCGCTGCGATAGGCCTGGTCGCTGAACACGCCTGCGGCCCACAATGCGGTCAATTCGCCAAAGCTGTGGCCGAACGCGATAGCTGGCGTAAAGCCGGCGTTGCGCAGCAGGGAATAGGCGGACATGCTGTAGGCCCCGATTGCCGTCTGGGCGTGCAGCGTGTGCGTCAGCGCCTTGCGCTGGGCTTCGACGCGGCTGGCGTCGAAGCTGTCGGGAGCGAAGATCAGGCTGGAAACCGGCTTGAAGCCGCTGGCTTTTCCGGCGGCATCGAACGCTTCGAAATACTTGCGCACCTGCGGGAAATCGATCGACAGGCGAGCGCCCATGCCGACGGTTTGCGAACCCTGGCCGCTGAATACGGCAACCACGCGCGCATCGGCGGCCATGGCCTGACGCCGGTAATGGACGCCGGTCGGCAGTGACCAGGTATCTTCCTGCAATCGTTTCTCCAGCATATCGGCAGCGCTGCGCAGCAGCGCGGGAGCTGCTTCGCGCGAGCGCGCCAGCAAGCCGATGCGGGCGTCGCTTGACGGCACTGCGGCTAGCGGCCACAGCAACGTTTCGGCGTCGCCGCTTTCTATCTCGCCAGCCAGTTTGCGGCAGGTGAGCGCCAGCTGCGCCGGCGTGGCGGCACTGAGCAGGATCGGCAACGCTTGCTGGTGGCTAGGCAGCGGATGGTCGTTCACATGCTCTTCCAGCGCGACATGCAGGTTGGCGCCGCCAAAGCCGAACACACTGACGCCGGCGCGGCGCGGGCCGTGTGCAGGCGCGAGCCATGGCCGGGCGTGACGTGGCAGGTAAAACGGTCCGTTGTCCAGATTCAGGCGCGGATTCGGCGCCTGGACGTTCATGGTCGGCGGGATCACCTTGTGATACAGCGCCAGGACCGTCTTGATCAGGCTGGCCGCGCCTGCTGCTGCCTTGGTATGGCCGATCTGGGCCTTGACGCTGCCCAGCGCGACTGCATTGTCGGTGGCGTCGAATACGCTTTCAAGCGACTCGATTTCGACGGCGTCGCCGACCACGGTGCCGGTTGCATGGGCTTCGATCAGGCCGATGGATTGCGGGTCGAAGCCGGCGTCGGCGTAAGCCGCTTGCAGTGCGCGGATCTGGCCCGAACTGCGCGGTGCGTAGATGGCGCCGCCGGCGGCGTCGGTGGAGGCGCCGAGACCGCGAATTACCCCGTAGATACGGTCCTTGTCGGCGATGGCGTCGTCAAGGCGCTTGAGCACCAGCATGCCGACCCCCTCCGAGATCATGGTGCCGTCGGCATCGGCGTCGAACGAGCGGACCTTGCCGCTCTTTGACAGCGCAGGCGTCTTGCTGAAGCTGAGATAGGCGACATTGGAATTGTCAGTGTCGACGCCGCCGGTGACCATGATGTCGGCGGCGCCGCTGCGCAATTCCTGGCATGCCAGCCGCACTGCCGATAGCGAGCTGGCGCAGGCGGCGTCGACGGTATAGCTGGCGGCGCCGAGGCCGAAACGGTTAGCGATGCGGCCGGCGACGACGTTGGCCAGGAAACCTGGGAAGGTATCCTCGGTCCAGTCCGGATAATGCTGACGCATGGCGTTCGCCACGCTGGCAATGGCGCGTTCGTCGATGCCGGCCTGACGCAACGTGTCGATCCATTTCGGGATTTCGCTGCGCTTGGCCATTTCCAGTGTGAGTTTCATGGTGGTGCCGGATACTCCCAGCACGATGCCGGCGCGGTCGGCGGGCAAGCGCCGTCCCTGGCCCGCAGCGTCTGGGTTGTAACCTGCATCGATCAAAGCCTGGCGGCCGACCGCTAATGCAAAAATCTGCGCCGCATCGGTCGATGCAAGAGACTTCGGCGGCATGCCGAACAGCATGGGATCGAAGGCGATATCGGGAATGAAGCCGCCGCGGTCGGAGTAGGTGCGGTCAGGCGCGCTGGGGTCGGCGTCGAAATAGTCGTCCACCCGCCAGCGGCTGGACGGTACGGTTTCCAGGCATTCGCTCTCGTTGAGAATATTGCTCCAGTACTCTTTCAGGCTGTTGGCCTTGGGCATGAGCGCAGCCATGCCGATGACCGCAATGGGGGAGGAGGCGAAGCTGCTAGGCGCTTCATCCGGACTAGGCTGTGACTGGTTGATGAGCATTTCCGATTCTCTTTATCAGTGAAAAACAGGTTGGTCGTTTTGGTTGTTTCTTGAGGGGCGACCGCCTGCGGCTTGTTGCGCCGCCGGAGGTCGCCCTTGCGTTCATTGGTTCATTGGGTCATTTGCACACCGTCAGGTAGTTGCCACAGGATTTGCATCCATGCTTTGTTGTATCAATCCGGCCAAAGCCGCTGCATGCGCCTCGGTCACCATGGTGATATGGTCGCCGGGCGCCTGGAACGTTGCGGAAATTTCACGGCATAGCGCGCCCCAGCCCAAGGCAGGATCGGCTGGCGCCGGGGTTTCGCTGGAACGGATCACACTTAAGGCGCCATCCCAATACTGCGGCTGGTAGGTCGACAAGGCTTCAATGCTGCGCTGGTACGTAAGAAGCAGATCGTCGATGACTTCCACGGAAGCGCCGGCCGGCAAGGTGCCGGCTGCCTTGAAGCGTTGCAGCAGCAAGCTGCGTTGCTGCTGCGGCGATAGCCCTTCCAGCTGCTCCATCCGGATCTCGACCGCACGGCCGAAATAACTGGCCGCGGCATCGGAAATGGCGACGATCCAGTCGCGCTCGCCATAGCCGATGAACTCCTTGCCGCCGTCCGGCACTGTGGTATCGATCAGGATCAGGGCGCCGACGTGGCGGCCGGTCTGCGTCAGCTGGCGGGCGGTTTCGAAAGCCACCACGGCGCCGAACGAATGGCCGGCCAGATGCACGGTTCCATGCGGCTGATACAGGTCGATCGAGCGCGCCAGCTCGGCTGCGATGGCTTCAATCGAGATTGCGCCGGATTCCAGCAGCATGTCCGGCTGGGCGCCGATCAACGCGATACGGCCTTCGAGTATCTGCGCCAGCGGCAGGTAGGCCAGCGGATTGCCGCTGGCGCCCGGCATCAGATACATCGGCTGACCGGCGACGCCCAGCGGCAACAGGCTGACGCCGCCTTTCTCGACGTCGCCTTCCAGCAGCCTGGACAAGCTGCCGATCGTCGGATCGCGCAAGAACGCCGTGAACGGGATGTTGCGGCCGAAGCGGATGCGCAGGCGCGACATCAGGTCCAGCGCCAGCAGCGAATGCCCGCCGAGAGAAAAGAAATTGTCGTCTATCCCGATCGGACTGTAAGAAAACAGGTCTTCCCATAACTTGGCAAGATCCAGTTCCAGCGGCGTACGCGGCGCTTGCGCAGTGCGCGCCACCGGGATGCAAATGCCTGGCGGTGAGGGAAGAATCGCCTGTGCCGCGGCGATATCGATATTGTCTTCGATCAGCTGGCGCAGCAAGACGACGAATGCATCCAGCAATTTCTCGCTTTCGGATTCGGGGAAATACGTGTTGTCGCCAGCCAGCTCACAGCGCCAGCCATTGTCCGGAACAATCACCAGCGTGACGGGGAAACGCGTACGGGAACCGTGCCCGGCTACGTCGACCAGTTGCGGCAGGGCGCTATCCTCGTTGCCCGCTTGCGGCTGGTGCTGCGCTCGCGGAAAGTTTTCAAAGATCAGCAAAGTGTCGCTCAGCGCGCGAGTCAACGGCAGGCCCGACCAAGAATGAATGTCGCCGCCGGTGCACCATTCGTACGGTGTTAGCGCTGCGCTGACGGCGCCCAGTTCGCCCAACCATTGCCAGGCATTGCCGGTGGCGGGAACCGTCAATCGCAACGGCAAACTATTGATAAACAGGCCGACCCAGGCTTCGCTGCCGGCGACTTCAGCGGGGCGGCCGGATACCGTAATCGAAAAAACGATGTCGCTGCGGCCCGATGCCCATGCCATCACCAAAGCCCATGCGCCTTGCGCCACCAGGGCAGGCGTAGTGCGGTGGCGGCGCGCCAGTTGCTCCAGCTGTTGCACAACGCCGGCCGGAACCTGGCGGCGCTGGTCAGCGTGGCCTGTGCCCGGCGCCAGCTGCTCGACATAACGGCCGGGAATTGTCGGCGTCTGTGCATGGGCCAGGTTCTGTTGCCAGAAGGCGGCTGCGGCTTCACGGTCGCGCGATGCCAGCCAACTGGCGTGATCGCGGACGCTGTCTGGCAAGGTCTGGCTGCCATTTCCATCCAGCACCTCGGACAGGAGCTGGGCGACGCTCCAGCCATCCAGCAATGCGTGATGGTAGGTCCAGACGAACAGCCAGCTTTCCGGCGTCAGGCGGATCGTGGCAAAGCGCAGCGGCACGCCATTGCCGTCAAAGCCGGCCCGGCTGTCCTGTTGCAGCCAGTCGGCGATGTCCTGTTGCTGGCTGGCGGCGTCGCGTGCGCTCCAGTCGAGGTGTTGCCAGGCAGCTGCATGCCGTTCAAAGACAACGCATAGCGGATCGCCGGCAGGACGCCAGATAAAGCTGCTGCGCAGGGTTTCGTGGCGCGTCACCAGGCTGCCCCAGCTGCTTTCCAAAGCGCTGTAATCGAGCGGCCCCTCGAAGGTGGCGACGAATTGTTCTATATGCAGACCGCGTTCGCGATGCGCCATGTTTTCCAGCAGCATGCCGCGCTGTTGCGAGCTGACCGGCAGCACATCTGCGATCTGGCCGGCGCTCAGCCGGTTATCCGCCAGCAACGCATCGAGTTCGTGCTGGGTGGCGATGCCTGCCAGCGGAAAATCGCAGGGTGCGCGGCCGCCGGCTTCGGTAGTCTTGGTGTGTTCCACCACATCCAGCAACGCCAGTTTCGCCGCCGCAGCCCAGGCTTCGACAGTGCGCTGCGCGAACTGGCCGTGGCTGAAGCGGAAGTCCATGCGTAGGCCGGTGCTATCGACCGAAGCGACAATCTCCAGCGGATAAGGGCGGCTGTTTTTGGCAGCGCTGGTGGCGCCGCTGCTTTCCTCCACCAGCATGAACGGTCCGCCTGGCGGCAGGCTGTTGTCGAAGCGGCCAAGATAGTTGAACGCCACTGCAGGCATCTCGCGGCCGGAGGACATCTCCCTGGCAGCGCTGCGGATGGTTTGTTTGAGCGCCAGCAAAGCTTGCCCGGTACCGGCATCGGCAGCCAGCGCCAGATGAACCGGTGTTATCGCAGTAAACCAGCCGACCGTGCCGGACAGATCAACGCCCTCTACTTCCCGGCCATGCCGTTCCAGGGCCACGCTCAGGTCGCCGCGGTCGAAGGCGTCGCGCAAGCCAAGCATCACGCCGGCCAGCAGCAGTTCGGTCGGTTCCGTGCGATAAGGCAGATTGGCGGCGCCGAGCAGGTCAGCTGCAACTTGCGGCGGCAGCTGCAGTGTGACGATGCCGGTGTCTGCCTCCAAATGCGCGCCATCCGGCCAGTCGAAAGGCGGCAACGCCGGCGTTGGCGTTGGCATTGCGTCGGACTGCGCCGGCGAGGCGCTGGTCGCGAGATGAGCGGCCCAGTCGGTGATGCCGAGCGCAGGCGCTTCAATCGCTTTTCCTTGCAATGCCAGCGTCAGGTCTTCCAGCAGGATGCGCCAGGACACGCCATCGACCACCAGATGATGTGCGATCAATACCAGATGCGGCCACTCGTCATGGTCGCCTTCGACCAGCACGGCGCGCCAGACCGGGCCGCTTTGTATATCCAGACTGGCTTGCGCCGCTTCAATATGGGCCAGTGCTTGCGCCGGGTTATCGGCAGTAACGCGCAGCAGCGGGCTCGCCGCAGTTGCGACGGCTTGTTGCAGCCAGCCATCGGCGGTGTTCAGAAAGCGCAGGCGCAAGGCTTCATGCGTCTGCTCCAGTTGCAGCAATGCCGGTTCCAGGGCGGACAAGGCCTGTGGTTCCAAGGCCAGGCGCACGGCCTGGTTCCAGTGGTGGCGGTTAGCCAGCTCCAGGTTGAAGAACCAGTTCTGGATCGGTGTTGCCGGCAACGGACCATGATCGGAGCGTTTGACGAAAGCTTGCTGGCGACGGCGCATCAGCGTGCTTTGGGCCTGCAAGGTCGGATGGCGCAGCATTTCCTGCGGCCGCAGTTCCCAGCCCTGACGCGTCAGGCGCATCGCCACTTGCATCGCCATGATCGAGTCGCCGCCGAGGTCGTAGAAATTGTCTTCCATGCCAACCTGCGCCACCTGCAAGACATCTTGCCAGATGCCTGCCAGGATCAGGCTTTCGGGACTGGAGGGTGGAGTACGGAGGGTTTCGCCCGCCGCTTCCGCCACAGGCAAGGGCAGCGCGGCGCGGTCCAGCTTGCCGTTGCGGGTCAACGGCAGGCTGTCCAGGATTACCAGCGCGCCTGGAATCATGTGCTCGGGCAGCCGTTGCACCAGGAACCCGCGTATGGCGGCCAGGTCCAGCGGGTTATGTTGATCGGTCGCAGGCTGGGCCGCCACGATATAGGCGACCAGTCGCGCGTGACCGCTTACGGTTTTCAATTCGACTGCGGCCTGCGCTACGGCTGGGTGGGCGCTCAAGCTGGCTTCGATCTCGCCCGGTTCGATGCGGAAGCCGCGGATTTTCAGCTGGCGGTCGGCGCGGCCAAGAAAATCCAGCACGCCGTCGCTGCGCCGCCGCACCAGATCGCCGCTGCGGTACATCCGCGCTTGCGGTTCGCTGCTGAACGGATCGGGCAGGAAGCGCTCGGCGCTCAGATCCGGACGATTGATGTAGCCGGCCGCAACGCCGCCGCCGCCGATGTACAGCTCGCCGATCACACCGGCGGCTACCGGTTCACCGTGGCTGTCAAGCACGTACAGGCGCGTGTTGCCGTGCGCTTTGCCGATAGGTAATGAGTGCGCTGCAGGATCGATATCGGCCAGCCGCACTTCGTGGTGGCAAGCAATGACGGTGGTTTCGGTCGGGCCGTAGCCGTTGTACAGCCTTACCCGGCCGCCGCAAGCCATGACCGCGCGCACGGCGTTGAGCGATACGCGGTCGCCGCCGGCCATCAGGCAGTCGAGTTTCGACAGCGTGGCGGCGCGGACTTCGCACAGTTGCTGGAACAGGCCGGCGGTCAGGAAGCTGGCGGATACCCGGTGGGCTTCCATCAGGTCGGCCAGCGCATCCAGGCTTGGCAAGCCTGGTGGAGCGATCACCAGGCGCGCCCCGGTCAGCAGCGCGCTCCATATTTCCAGCACCGAGGCGTCGAATCCGGTCGGCGCAAAATGCAGGAATACGGCATTGCCGTCGCCGGGTGTGGTCGGCATCCCTGCCACGAAATGCACCACATTGGCGTGCGTTACCTCGACTCCCTTGGGCCGGCCGGTGGAGCCGGAAGTGAACATGACGTAAGCCCGTGCGTCGGCAGCTGTGGCAGGCATCTCCAGCGAGCTTGCGTCAGGGAGGTTGCCGATATCGCCGGTGCAGACAATGGCGCGAAATTGTGTCGCCGGGATCGGACAATCATTGCTGACGCAGACCAGGATACTTGCCGCCGTATCTTCCAGCAATTCCGCGATACGCGCCGCCGGCAGATCGGGGGCAATCGGCATATAACTGCCGCCGGCAGCCAGAATCCCGAGCATGCCTTCGATAAAGCCGGCTGAACGTTGCCCGTTCAGCGCCACCACTTCGCCTGGCTGCATGCCCGCTTGCAGCAACCGGGCGGCGATAGCCAGAGCCCGCGCATGGAGCGCGCCATAGGTCATGTCATCGGTCTTTAGTTCGCCCCATTGCGGCGGCGCGATCAGCGCCAACTGTTCGGGTGCGGCGGCGGCCATCTGGCTGAAACGTTGCCACAGGTTGTCAGGCCCTGGCCAAGGTGCGGCGTTGTCGCCGGCGCTGAGCAAGTCTTGCCGTTCCTGCGGCGTCAGCATCGGCAGACGCGATAGCGGCAGGTCCGGCGCGTCGACTGCGGCGGAGGTCAGCCGCACCAGGTGCGTGAGCAGTTGCTGCATGCCTTCCTGGCCGAAGCGGGCGGTGGAGTATTCGAGCGACAGCGCCAGCGTGTCGCCGATTTCGTCGATGGCCAGGAACAGGTCGAATTTTGCGGTGTCGCCGCTGATCGGCAAGGGCTGGACTTCCAGTCCGGCAAACGCGAGCTTGCTGCTGACCGCATTCTGCAATGCAATCATGACCTGGAACAACCCGGACCGCGCATCTGGCGCCACCGCCTCGGACAGGATGCGTTCGGCCGGCACTTCAGCATGCGAGAACGCTTCTGCAGCCGTGGCGGCCAGGCGTTTCAGCAATTCGCGGAAAGAGGGATCGCCTTCCAGATCCAGCCGCAACGGCAAGCGCCCGGCGAACAGGCCGATGACGCCCTCCAGCTCAGTGCGGCCACGGCCGGCGATTGCAGTGCCGATGATCAAGTCGGTTTGTCCGCTATAACGGTACAGCAGCGCCGCGAAGGCTGAGGCCAGCGCCGAAAACAAGGTGGTGCCGGCTTGCGTAGCCAGCCGCCGCAAGCCACTGCAGGCAGACGCCGGCAGTTCGGCGCGTAGCGAAGCGCCGGCAAACTCGGCGACAGCGCCCTGTGGCCGTTCGGAGGGTAGTTCCAGCGGCGCCGGCAAATTGGCAAGCGTGCTGCGCCAATACGCCAGGTCGGCGCTGTCTTCGCCTTGCCGGCTGCGGGCTTCCTGCCATGCGGCGAAATCGGCGTAGCCGAGCGGCGCTGCGCCTAGCTGCAGTTCTGCGGTTGGCAGCGCGACGCCAGGCTGGTAGAGGTGGCTTAGCTCGCGCACCATGATGTCGATGCTCCAGCCATCCGCAACGATGTGATGCGGCGTCAGGATCAAGACATGGCGCTCGCTGCCGAGCACGATCAGCCTGGCGCGCAGCAGCGGTGCAATTTCCAGCTGGAACGGCTGTTCCGCTTCCGCCGCCAGCAGCGCGCTGACGCGGGCCGACTGTTCGACTTCGCTCAAGCCGGACAGATCGATTTGCGGCATCTCAAACTGTACTGCGGGCATGACCACCTGCATTGGCTGCTCGTGTTCGACCCGGATCGCGGTGCGAAACGCTTCGTGGCGGTTGAGCAGCCCCTGGAAAGCGGCGCGCAAGGCGGCTTTATCGAGCTGGCCTGCCAGGCTGAGCGCACCCGGAATCAGAAATGCCTTGCCGCCGCCATTTTGCTCGGCCATCCATACGGCATGCTGCTGAGCCGACAATGGCACGGGATCGTCGGCGGCTGCGCTGCGTTTGCCGATCGCCGTTTCGCTTGCGCCCGCTGCCCCGAGCAGCGCCAGCAGCGCATCGCGGTGGGTCGCCAGTGCGGCTTTCAATTGCGCTGTCAGTTGCCCTTTGCGGGAACGAAAGCGCAACTGACCTTCTTCCGCCCACAACGCGATACCGGCACGGTTCAGTTCAGCTAGCAGGCGGATTGCATCAGCACTCATAGTGTCCCTTCCTCATATTCGTTGTCTTGGGCCAGTCTGGCGGCTGCCGAACGGCCTCCCTGCAACGCCGCGATGGCGGTGGCCAGCAAGCGCACCGTCGGCGCCTGCAACACCAGGCCCACAGACAGCGGCAGGCCGGTGGCGCTGCGTAATTTGGCGATGACCCGGGTGGCGATCAGGCTGTCGCCGCCCAATGCAAAGAAGTCGTCGTCGGGGCCGATGCCGGGCAAGGCCAGGGTTTCAGCCAGAGCCTTTGCCACGCTTGCTTCGATCGGATCGTCGTAAGTGTCGAGATAGGCGGTGTCTGCCATGTCCGCCGCCGGTTCCGCTTCCGCCGACTGCGAGGTCCAGCGCTCCAGCCGTGTCTGCAAGCGGCCGGCTGAGACCAATACCCGTCCGACCAGACCCAAGGCCAGCGCCTGGTCGGTGAGGCGGATAGCGTCAGCGGCTGACAGGGTCGGTTCTGCGCCCGCGGCCGCGTCGAAACGCCAGCCGTCGTACGCCAACGCCAGCCAGGGAGTAACGCCGTTACGATTCTGCTGCTCGGCGCACACTTCCAGCCAGCGGTTGCCGGCGGCATAAGCAGCAAAGCCCAGACCGCCGAGGACAGTCGAGAGCGACGAACATAAGACAACGTGATCCAGCGCTAACGGTTGCAAAGCTGCGGCCAGATAGCTGGTGCCGCTGCATTTTGCCGCCAGGATTTCTGCGCTTTCCACGTTGTCGGTTTCAAGAATCGGGCGCTGGGCGGCGGTGCCGGCAATGCCTGCGGCATGAATCACGCTGTTGAGCTGACCGAAGTGTTGCAAGGCTGCTTGCACCGCGGATTCAGCCACGCCTGGCTGTGAAATATCGCCGGCCAGCGGCAAAACCTGAGCGCCGAGCTGACGTAACTCTTGCAGACGCGGATCGTGTTCGTCCGGCAGTTGCCGCCCCAGCAAAACCAGGCGCGCTTGCGAGGATTGCGCCAGATGCCGCGCGAAAGCCATGCCGACGCCGCCGAAGCCGCCGGTAATCAAGGTCACGCCATTGGCGCGCCAGGCTGAGGTTGATGCTGATGCTGATGTTGACGTTGACGTTGACGTTGACGCTGACGTCATAGCCGGAGCTGTCAACGGCGACGCCACGGCAATCCGGCGGCGGCCGTCGCGCAGCACAACCTGCGACGGACCGTTGGCCAGGCACTCGTTAGCCAAGGCGCTCACCTGGCGCGGGTTCAACGCTGCCGCGGCTGCTTCGCACAGATCGATCTGGCGCAGCGCCAGTTCCGGCAACTCCTGGCCGATACACAGCGCGGCTGCGGCGGTCATGGCGGCATGGCGGTCGGTGGCGGCGTCGGCTTGCTGTGCATTGCGTGTGACCACCACCAGGCGGGTCTTGCCGCCCGCCAGACGTTGTGCCAGCCAGGTCAGACGCTGGAAATCAGGCGTCAGCGCAATCAACAGATCAACTTGCCCTACGTCGGCCGGCGTCTGCCAGCCTTGTACGGTAATGCCGAGCAGTTTGAAACGTTCCGTCAAGGCCGCCGACAGCGGCGATTCGGCGCCTAGCAGCGCGACGCTGGCTACGGGCGTCGGCAGCGCCGGTTCTGCGTAATGCCAGTCAAGCAGCGCCAGATGCGGTACGGCCGGTTCCTTCTTTTGCGGCGCTATCGCAGATGCGGCCGAAGCAAACCAGTGCCGGTTGCGGGCAAATGGATAAGCTGGCAAAGCAATCCGGCGTGGCTTCACAGTCCCTTGGATTGCGGCCCAATCCGGTGTGAACCCGGCTTGCCACAAGGCGCCGACCGCATCCAGCAGCGTTTGACGGCCCGGGCTATCGGCAGCAGGTTTCGGCATGCACTGGATGGCGCGTAATCCGGCCTGGCGGGCAAACGCGGACAATGTCCGTCCCGGCCCCACTTCCAGCAATAGTGCAGCGGGGCGCTGCAATTGGGCGAGCGCCGCCGCAAACTGTACTGGCTGGCAGATCTGGCGCGCCCAGCGGCTGGCGTCGAGCGCTTCTTCGTTGCTCATCCAGTCGCCGCTGAGATTCGATAGCAAAGGCAAGGTTGGCGTCTGCAGCGTCAGCTGCGACAAATGCGGACCGAAAGCCGTGGCTGCGTCCACCATCAGCGGCGAATGGAAGGCATAAGCCGTCGGCAGGCGCTGTGCAGCGGTCCCTTGCTGTTCCAGCGATTCGGCAAATTTCCCCACAATGTCGGCCGGCCCGGCGACCACGGTCAGTTCCGGCGCGTTGATAGCGGCGATGCTGAGTTCGGCAGGAAGAATTGCCGTCAGCGCTGTGGCCGATGCCTCGACTTGCAGCATGGCGCCGGGGGTGCTGGCGTGCATCAACCGGCCGCGCTCGGCGACCAGTTGCAGCGCCGCCGGCAAGCTCAGCATGTCGGCCACGGCGGCAGCGACAATTTCCCCCAGGCTGTGGCCCAGCATGCCAGCCGGTTGAATACCCCAGCTCATCAGCAAGCGCGCCAACGCGTATTCCAGGATAAACAGGGCAGGCTGGGCGACAGCGGTACTCGCCAACAGGGCTTCTGCGTCGACCGGCGGTTGCATGGAAAACGTGGTGGCGCGAATTGTCTCGCTGAGTGCGGTATCAAGTTGCGCCAGACATTGCTCGACGGTTTGCCGGAACTGCGGCTCGTCGGCAAACAGGCTGGCGCCCATGCCGGCGCGCTGGCTGCCCTGACCGGGAAATATAAAGAAAATCTCCGGCCGGGCTGATGCTGCCGGCGCCGTCGGCAGCGCTGCGTTTTGCAAGGCTGATCGGGCATCCATTGCGGCGGCGACGCTGACTGCCAAGCGCCACGGCAGTTCGCGCCGGCCGGTTTGGAGAGTCCAGGCTGCGCTGGCCAGATCCAGTTGTGGATTGTGCTCCAATTCGGAGAACAGCTTGCCGCGATAACGCTCCAGGCTGTCGGCGTCATGCGCCGACAACACCAGCAATTGGCTGGCGTCATCCGCCGCTCTTTCCGGAGACGGCGGCGCCTGCTCGACGATGCAATGGGCATTGGTGCCGCCGATGCCGAAGGCGCTGACGCCGGCGCGCCGCGGCCGTTGCAGATCGCTCCACGGGGTTGCGGTGGTAGCCACCTTGAAACGGCTGGCAACGCTGTCCAGTAAGGCGTTCGGCTGGACAACATGCAGGCTTGGCGGGATTATGCCGCGTTCCACTGCGAGCGTAGCCTTGATCAAGCCTGCGACGCCGGCGGCTGCATCCAGATGGCCGAGATTGGACTTCAGCGAGCCGATAAGACATGGCGTCGCATTAACCGCAGCGCCGGTACTGTCAGCATTGTCGGCATTGTCAGCATTATTGGCCTTATCGGTGGCATCGCTGAAAGCCCGAGTCAAGGCAGTCAACTCCACTTCGTCGCCCAGGCGGGTGCCGGTTCCGTGGGTTTCAATATAGCCAATGTCGGCCGCCTGCAGCCCGGCCTGGCGCAAGGCATCGCGCAGCACGGTTTCCTGGCCGCTGACGGAGGGCGCCGAGAAACCGACTTTTTCTGCGCCGTCATTGTTGATCGCTACCCCGCGGATCACGGCCCGCACCGGGTCGCCGTCCGCCAATGCGCGCGACAGGCGTTTCAGCACCACGATGCCGACGCCGTTGCCGGGCACGGTGCCGGCAGCTGCGCTGTCGAATGCACGGCAATGGCCGTCAGGCGACATGATTGATCCCTCTTCGTACACATAGCCGACGCGGTGCGGCACTGTGATGGATGCGCCGCCGGCCAGCGCCGTATCTGATTCGCCGCTGAGGATGGAGCGGATCGCCAGCGACACCGCGACCAGCGAAGTCGAGCATGCCGTCTGCACGCCGATGGCCGGGCCGGTCAGGCCCAGCTTGTAGGAAACGCGGCTGGCCAGGTAATCCTTGTCGTTGGAAAACAGCGTGCGGAACAGTTCGCTGCCGGCCACCGGATTGCTGCTCAACGCCGCCAGCGCATAGGTGCTGACGGTGGCGCCCGCGAAAACGCCGATGCGGCCGCCGGCCCGGCTGGGATCGATCCCAGCCGATTCCAGCGCTTCCCAGGCGGTTTCCAGAAACAGTCGGCCTTGCGGATCGAGCATGGCGGCGTCCGCCGGGCTGTAGCCGAAAAAGCGTTCGTCGAACTGGTCGATGCCGTCCAGCGGCGCGGCGAACGGCACATAGTCCGGATGGTCGAGCTGTGCCGGGTCGGCGCCGTCTTGCAGCGCCTCTTCGCGGGAAACCTGGCGGATGCCGCTGGCGCCGGCCAGCAAGGAGCGCCATAGTGTTTCGACATCGGCGGAGCCGGGGAAACGACCCGCCATGCCGATGATGGCGATAGCGTTGTCGGCGTCGCTGTCTTCCCGGCGTTCAAGCGTAACCGTCTGCGGCGCGCCGGCGTTATCGATGAAGGCCGCCAGGCTTGCCACGGTCGGCAGACGGAACAGGTCGATCAATGTCGGCGCCGCTTCAAATTCCTTTCGCAAGCGGGCGTGGACCTGCACCAGCAATAGCGAGTTGCCGCCGGCTTCAAAGAAATTGCTGTTGGTATCGACGATAGCCTGCTTGAGCACATCACGCCAGATCGCAGCAATCCGCTGTTCCGTGCCGGACGCAGGTTGCGGGCCCGCAGCGGTGTTTGGTTTGGACAGTGAGGCAGCCAGCGCGGTCAATGCGTGGCGGTCAATTTTTCCGCTGCTGGTGAGAGGGAAAGCCTCGCGCTGATGGATGAAGGACGGCACCATCACCGCCGGCAGCAATCCGGAAAGATGCTGGCGCAGTGCAGCGTTGTCCACCTGGCTCTGAACAGGCCCTGACATGAGTGCGAAAGCGACCAGATGCCGGCTTTCCGCGCTGCTGCCTTGCACCAGCACCACGGCGTCGCGTATCGCAGGATGCTGGCGCAGCGCTGCCTCGATTTCGCCCAGTTCGATGCGGTGGCCGCGCAGCTTGATCTGGTTGTCGCGGCGGCCGATATATTCAATCCAGCCTTCCTGCCGCCAGCGTCCCAGGTCGCCGGTGCGGTACAACAATGCATCAGCATCAGCACTATTGGCGTACGGATCCCGGATGAAACGCTCGGCGCTCAGTTCGGGGCGATTCAGATAGCCGCGCGCAACCTGGACGCCACCGATGCAAATTTCGCCAGGAACGCCGATCGGCATTTCCTGGCCGAACTCGTTCAGTACGTGAATGCGGGTATTGGCGACCGGCCGGCCGATCGGCACCGGGCCGCCGCGCTCTTCAGGAACGCAAGGCCAGTAGGTCACGTCGACCGAGGCTTCGGTGGGGCCGTACAAGTTGTGCAGGCGAGCGTCTGATCCAAAATCGAAAAAGCGGTCGCGCAGCTCGGGCGTCAATGCTTCACCGCTGGTGAACACTTGCCGCAGGCTGGCGCAATGGCCAGATTCGGCTTCAGCCAGGAAAATTTCCAGCATCGACGGTACAAAGTGCAACGTGCTGATGTTCTGTTCCACGATCGCGGCGGCGATGTATTCCGGATCGCGATGGCCGCCCGGGCGCGCCATGACCAGGGTGGCGCCGGTCAGCAACGGCCAGAAAAATTCCCATACCGAGACATCGAAGCTGCAGCTGGTCTTTTGCAAGACGCGATCCTGCGGCTGCAAGCGGTACTCCGCCTGCATCCAGCGCAGCCGGTTGACGATGCCGGCATGCGGCACCATCACGCCCTTGGGCTTGCCGGTGGAGCCTGAGGTATAGATGACGTAGGCGATATCCGCCAGCGTGCGGCCGTTGGGCGCGCGCCATGCGGTTTGCGCCACAGCCACGGCATCGGGGCCGATCACCGCCACTTCTGTGGTCAGCCAGCCAGTCGTGCCCGGCAATGCGATCAGCGCTACCGGCGCCGCATCTTCCACCATGAACGCCAGCCGTTCGGGCGGCAGCTCATGATCCAGCGGCAAGTAGGCAGCGCCCGAACGCAGCACCGCCAGCAGGGCCAGCGGCAAGTCGACGCCACGCGCCAGCTGTACGGCGACCGTGCGGCCGGGGCCGGCGCCCAGTTCTTGCAAGCGCGCAGCCAGCGCATCAGCGCGGCGCATGGTCTCGGCATAGCTAAGCGTGCCGTCTTCGGCGCTGATGGCTTCTGCTTCCGGGCTACGCAAGGCTTGATCTGCGATCAGCATGTCCAGCGGCGCGGCAGGACCGTAGTCGATCGTCGTGTCGTTCCAGGCGGCCAGGGTTTTGCGGTCGGCTGCGGACAGCAGGTCGAATCTGCTGACCGGATGATCGTGTGTCTCAGCCGCCTCGATAATCGCCAGGAAAGCGCTCGCCATGCGTTCCATCGTGGCTGGCAGGAACAGGTCGCTGCGATAGACAAAATTGGCGCGCAGGCTGCCGTCGGTGTCTTCCAGGTACAGCGCCAGGTCGAACTGGGTGGCGCCGCCGTCCACTTCCAGCGCCTCGGTACGCATACCTTCCCATGCGACAGTATGGAAATCCGTGTTCTGGTAATTGAACATGACTTGAAACAGCGGATGACGGCTCAGGTCCTGCGCCGGCCGTAAAGCATCCAGCAAACGGTCGAAGGGCAGGGCTTGATGCTCGAAGGCGGCCAGGCAGCGTGTCCTGGTGCGGGTAAGCAAGGTCAGGAAATCAGGGCTGCCGGACAAATCGGCGCGAATCACCAGGGTATTGACGAAGCAGCCAATCAGATCCTGCACATCGTTTTGTTCACGGCCTGAAACCGGCACTCCGAGCGCCAGGTCGGTCTGGCTGCTCCAGCGCGACAGCAAGACCTGGAACGCAGTCAGCGCCACCATGAAACGGCTGGCGCCGGCGGCCTGGGCCAAACGGTCGATTACGCTCACAAGATGCGGCGGCAACTCGAAACGGTATTGGCTGCCCTGAGATGAAGGCAATTGCGGGCGCGGGAAATCGGTGCTTAGCTCTAGCGTCGGCAAATCCGCTAGCGCGCCGCGCCAGTAGGCGATGTCGCGCTGCTCCAGGACGCCACCTTGATCGATATTGTCTAGCTGCGCATAGTCGCGATATTGTAGCGGCAGGGCAGGCAACTGTAGCGCGCTGCCGGTTTCCAGCGCGCGATAGGTCTGGATCAGGTCGCGCCACAGGACGCCTAGCGACCAGCCGTCGGCAATGATGTGATGCATGGAAATGCTCAGTACATGCAGCCCCGGCGCCAGGTTGATCAGCCTGGCCCGGATCAGCGGCGCCTGGTCGAGTGCGAACGGTTGCATCGCTTCCTGGCGCAGCATGGCGTCCAGCATTTGCGCCTGGTTGATCCCGGCCACCACATCCAGCTCCTCTATCGGTAGTGCGATGGGGCAGGCTGCCGGCGGCAGGATGATTTGCGCGGGCTTGCCGTCGATCTCGACAAACCTGGTGCGCAAGGTTTCGTGCCGGGCCTGCAGCATGCCGAACGTGCGTTCCAGCAAAACGGCATCCAACGGACCCTCGATGCGTATCGCGCCGGATAGCACATAAGCGGTATTGCCGGCATCCAGTTGCTGGATGAACCACAGCCTGGCCTGGGTGGACGAAAGCGGTACGGAGCTTGCGCCGGCGGCAGCCGGCAGCCGTTTGGCCGCAACCGGTGCCTGCAGTTTGCTTTGCATCTGTACGTGGGCGGCAAGTTCAGAAAAAGTTGGCGCATCGAACAGCGCGGTCATCGGCAGTTTGATGTTGAGGCGCTTGCGCAGGCGCGAAGCGACTTTGGTCGCCAGCAGCGAATGGCCGCCGATTTCAAAGAAATTGGTGTCGCCGGCAATCTGGTCAACTTGCAGCAAGTCTTGCCAGATTTCCCGGATCGCATGCAGTATCTCGTCGCTCACCGGCACCGCTTCACTCGCCGCTGGCGTGCCGCCGGGGTTGGCCGAGTCGGGGCTGTGAGCTTGTGAAGCAGGCTGCAGCGGCGCACCGATCAGTGCATATACGACCTCCAGCGTGTGCTCCGGGCGGGACAAGGCTGCGTCCAGCAAGTCGCGGTATACCGCGGCCAGGCCTTCGATCGTCGCCGCCTCGAACAAGGCGCTGTCGTAATCCAGCGTGGCCTGGAAGCCGTTTGCAGTTTCGCTGATTTCCAGCACCAGGTCGGTTTTTGCTTCGCCGCTGCGCAACGGTACCGACTGCACCGCCAGGCCGCTCATGGCGATCGCGGCGGGTGCGGGATTCAACGAGAAGATGGTTTGCACTAATGGCGTTCTGCTGCGCTCTTGAGGACGCCGCAAGGCGCGCACCAGAAGGTCGAACGGGACGCCGGCATAGGCCAGCGAATCGCGCCAGCTGATTTTCACCTGCTCCAGGATGCTACGTATGGTCGATTGCTCGGACAGTGTGAAACGCAAGGCGGCAGTTTCGGCGAAATTGCCGACTGTGGAAGCTAGCGCCGGATCGTTGCGGGCGGTTATCGGGGTGCCGATGGCAAAGTCTTGCTGTCCGGACCAGCTCGCCAGCGTCATGCCCCAGGCTCCCAGCAGCACCGCGAATGGCGTCGTCCCCAGCGCGCGAGCCGTGCCGCCAACGTGTTCCTTCAAGGACTGCGGCAGCACGAAGCTGATGCGGGCGCCTTTGGCGGCGCGGATTTTTGGACGGGGATGATCCGTGGGCAAGTCGAGATCCGGCACGCCTTGCAGATTCTGGCTGCAGTCCGCCAGCAACTGCCCGCTTTCAGGCCGCGCCAGCTGTTCGCGCTGCCACTCCGCGAAATCGGCAAATTGCAATGGCACCTCGGCCGCCATTGGCATGGCCGGATCAATCCGGTGCGAATAAGCCGCAGCCAGGTCACTGACCAGCAACCCCAGCGACGGGCCGTCGCAGACGATATGGTGAATCGCCAGGGCGAGCAGCCATTCATGCTGGCCCAGTTTCATCAACTGCACGCGCATCAGCGGCGGCTGGCTCAAATCGAACGCTTGCGCCGCCATGGCCTCGGCGTTACGCAAAGCATGTTCAAGGCGTTCTTCCTGCGGCTCCATGCTCAGGTCGGAATGCGTGATCGTTATCTGGCTGGCGGCTTCGATCGTCTGCCAGGGAGTGCCGTCGATCTCGGCAAAGCCGGTGCGCAGGCTTTCATGGCGGGCGATACAGTCGTTCAACGCCGCCTGCAGGACATCCTCCCTCAGCGCGCCGCTTAACCTGAGCGCGCCGGCAATGATGTAATCGGTATTGCCCTGGTCCAGGCCGGATAGCAGCCACAGGCGCTGCTGCGCCGGCGACGCTTCGCAAACGGATACGTCTTTATCCACGGCTGGTGCTGCTTTGACGCCTGTCATTTGGTCGGTTCGGTTCATTCTAAAATCCCGTTTACGTTTTCGCTGACAAATTGTTCGCGGCGGACGCGGCGGCGCTCGCGCGGGCGGATTACGCTTGCTTCGTTGGCGGATTGCGCCGGGCCGGGCTGATCGTCCTGATGCAATACGGCGATCTCGATCAGGCTCGCCAGGCGCGCCGGTGTTGGCGTTTCAAAGAAATCCTTGAGCGCTAGCCGTACCGACCAGCGCTGTTGAGCCCAGGTGATCAGCTGCGAGGCAGCCAGCGACTGCCCGCCCAGCATGAAGAAGTTGTCCTCGGTGGAAGCGGCATGGATATCCAGGGTGTCTCGCAGATAGGCCAGCAGCTCGGCTTCAACCGGCGAATTCGCTACCACCGCTTGGGCGGCGCTGGCCGAATGCTCCGGCTCGATCAAGGCATTGCGGTCGATCTTGCCGTGGCGGCTGACCGGCAGAGCGGCTACTGCGACGAAATGCGCAGGAATCATATAGGCCGGTATTCTTGTCGCCAGATAGCTGCGTAGCTCGGATTGCCAGCCGTTGCTGCTGGTTGCAACCGAAGCGTCAGGTACGATCCAGGCCAGCAAGCGTTGCTGAACAGCGGTTTTGCCGCGCAGGTCGACTACGGCGTCCTGGATCGCCGGGTGACTGCGCAAGGCATGTTCTATTTCGCCGATTTCGATTCGCAAACCGCGCAGCTTGATCTGGTTGTCGGCGCGGCCGAGATATTCAATGGCGCCGTCTTCACGCCAACGGGCGCGGTCGCCGGAACGGTACAGCCGCATCGGCGCCAGCTGCAGGTTGTCGACGAACGACTTGGCGTTTTGCTCGGGGCGCTTGAGATAGCCGCGCGCCAATTGCACGCCGCCGATCAGTAAATCGCCTTCGATGCCGATTGCGGCCGGACGGCCCAGGCTGTCGACGATTCTCACCGTGGTATTGGCGATTGGATAGCCGATCGGGATCGGACCCGCATCGCCGGGAATGCAACGGCAATGGGTCACCAGGATGGTGGCTTCGGTCGGGCCATACAGATTATGCAGTTCGGTCGGCAGACCGAGTGCATGCACCGCGTCGCACAAGGTGGGATGGAGCGCTTCGCCGCCGCCGAAAAGATGGCGCAGCGATGTACAGCGCGCAGCTAGCGGCACGGCCACGAATGCTTCCAGCATGGCCGGCACGAACTGGGCGATAGTGACCTGCTCGTCGACGATCAGGCGCGCCAGAACCTCGGGATCGCGATGGCTCTCTGGCGGCGCCACTACGATACGGGCGCCGGCCACCAGCGGCCAGCATAGTTCCCACAATGAGATATCGAAGGTGTAGGGCGCTTTCTGCAGCAAGGCATCGCTGCCGTCCAGCGGGAATGTCTCGCAATTCCACGCCATCAGGTTGCGCAAGCCGCCATGGGTGCATTGCACGCCTTTCGGCTTGTTGGTCGACCCCGATGTATAAATGACATAGGCCAGATCCTCAGGCTGGACGGCGACCGGCTCCATCCGCTCTTCCGGTGCGTTCAGCCATGCTGTCGCCAGCGCTTCCGGCGTTTCCAGGATCATGAGAGGACAAGAAACGCCGAGCCGGGAAGCAATCTCGGCAGTGGTGACTAGCGCAACCGGCGTTGTTTCCGAAAAAATCTCGTCGCGCCGCAGTCCCGGTTCGTCAGGGTCGATCGGCATATACGCCGATCCGGAGTAGAAAATACCGAGCATGGTCGCCACCAGTTCGGCGGAGCGCGGCAGCATGACGGCGACGATTTTTCCCGGACCGGCGTCAAGGCCGGCCAGGCTGGCTGCGATCGAGCGGGCGGCGCGGTCCAGAGTCTGATAGTCGAGATGGCGGCCATCGGCTGTCACTGCAACGGCTTCCGGCGTATTGGCTGCTTGCAGCGCGATCTGTGCCGGCACGCTGCCGATGGTGGAGTAATCGCGGACGGCGCCGCTGAAAGTGTGCAGTACTTGCTGTAATTCGTCCGCAGGCAATGGCGCGGCGCGGTCCAGTTCCAGCGCCGGATCAGCGGCGACGCGCGCTGCCCAGTCGATCCAGCGCCGGCCCAGGCGTTCGATATCGGCGTGGCTGTAGTTCTTGCTCTGGTAGTCGAGATCGAGCAGCCAGCCGTCGGGCGATTGCATGAGGTTGATGGCCAGGTCGAATTTGACGCCGGCCACCGGTGCATCCAGCAACCTGGTTGGCAAGCCGGCGAACTTGGTGTGACGGATGCGGTCCAGGTTAAAGGTGACAGTCAATGATCCCGGGCGCTCGTCACCGCCGGAAAGCACCGGTTCCAGAACGTGCGCCAGCGGGTAGGTCTGGTAGGCCGAAATGGCATCCAGTTCGAGATCGACGCTGTCCAGCAATTGCGCGAAACGCATGCCACGCTGCAGGCGCGAGCGCATCGGCATCAGTTGCGCCGCTTGTCCGATCATGTGTTCCAGTCCGTCAAGGCGGCCATGGCTGGGTATGCCGATCAACAGGTCGTCGCGATCGAACAGCGTATGCAAGAACGACAGCGTCAGCGCCAGGGTGGCGTTGAACATGGTGGTTTTCTGGCGGGTGGCCAAGGCGGTGAGCGCCGCAGCAACGTCTGCCGGCAACGCCAGCCTGACCCGGTTGCCTTGCCAGCGCGCGGCCTTTTGCTGTGCGCCGTCGTACTGAGCGATTTTCGGCAGCGGCAGGGCAGGCGGGGCATCGAGGATGCGTTCACGCCAGAAATTTTCAGCCAGCGGATCGTTTGCAGTATGCAGCCAGTCGAGTTGCTGACGGAATTGCTGTACTTGCGGCAATGGCTCTGCCAGCGGCGAGTTCAGCAGCTTGCCAAGTTCATCGATGATCAGCGCCAGCGACCAGCCGTCGATCAGGATATGGTGCGCGCGCAACGCCAATACATGCTCGACATGCGAGCCGTTGGCCACCTTGAGCAGGCTGACCCGTAGCGGACCTTTGGCCGACAGATCAAACGGCCGCTCGCTCAGCGACGCCATCCAGGCGTCAGTCGCCATGTCTTCACTGTAACTTACCAGCGCCTTCATTACCGGATGGACCGTTTGCGTGCCGTCTTCGCCGTTGATGGTGGTGCGCAAGGATTCGTGACGCATGATCAACTGGTTCAGAGCGTGTTCCAGCGCAACCGCGTTGATCTCGCCGTCGAGTGCTAGCGCTACCGTTTCACAGTAAGCATTGGCGCCGGCTGCATCGAATTGCGATGCCAGCCAGATTTGCTTTTGCGTATCGGACAGCGCCAGCGTGCTGGCGTGCGTCGCGGTTTTGGCATGTGCGACGCCTGGCGATGCCGGTTTGACAGGCAAGTACTGGCCTTCGCGCAGCGCCGCGACCGAGTCCATCACGCCGTCGACGATGGCGTCGATTTCTTGTTGTCCGTGAGCGTCGCACAGGAAGCAGTTGCGGCCTTCCCACACAAACAGGCCGCGATGCAGCAGATGGTAGTACAGCAGATCCAGGTTGCCGGCATGCTTGAAGCGGAATACCGAGCCGAAACGGATCATCGACAGCGGCACGTTTTCAGCCGCAAAGAGGCGGTTGAGCCGATCGGTCAGCTGTTCCGTCCTGGCGCTGAGTTCTTCCTGGAACGATGGTCCGCGTTGTTTCAATTCCGTCAGCACCGCGTGCGACAGGGCGAAGCCGAGCGGATGGTTATTGAAAGTGCCGGCGAAGAAAGTGGTGGTGGCGTCCGGCCTGGAATCGTCGCCAAAGCGCCAGATGCCGCCGTCGATGCCATCCAGCAGGTTGCCGCGCGCCGCCAGCGCGGCCATCGGTACGCCGCCGCCGATGGTTTTGCCGTAAGTTACCAGATCGGCTTCTACTCCGAAAATCTCCTGGGCGCCGCCCGGAGCGCTGCGGAAGCCGGTAATCATCTCGTCGAAAATCAGCAGGATGCCATGCTTTGTCGTCAGCGCGCGCAAGCGTTGCAAGAACTCGCGCGGCTGTGCATCGAGCATGCGGCTTTGAATCGGTTCGACCAATACGGCCGCCAGTTTGTCGGCATTGGCGGCAATCGCCTGCAAGGCCGATTCTTCACAGTAATCCAGCAACAATAAATCGGAGACGAAATTCTGCAGGATGCCCGGCGCGACTGGTTCGGTGCCGTCGCCGGTGCTGGCGCGATCGCCCAGGACACCGTCAAAATGGCCGTGATAGGATTTGCGGAACACCGCAATCTTGGAACGTTCGCGCAGCAGGCGCGCCAGTCGCATGGCGGTCATGACCGATTCGCTGCCGGATTGGCAAAACAGCACGCGGTCCATGCCGGTCATTTCGCACAGCATCTGGGCGACGTCGCCGGAGAGCGTCGAACGGGTGCCCAGCGCCAGGCCGTTTTCTGTTTGCTGATGGATTGCGGCTTTCAGGAAAGGTGCGCCGTGTCCGAACAGATTGACGCCGAAATCCATCGACATGTCGATGTATTCATTGCCATCGACATCCCATACGCGCGCGCCGTCGGCGCGGGTGCCGGTAATCGGATACACCAGTTCCTTGATCGAGGGCCTGAAGCCGGCCGATGCGCGCACATCGGCGAAGCGCAGGCGGCGCTCATCGGCCAGTTGCTTCGATGTCGCCGTGCGGGCGATATAAGCCTTGGAAAACGAGGCGTAGTGCGCGGCTTGCAGCGGATTGACGGCGGTCTGGGAAGGGACGGACCTGGCCACGGCTATCGTCGCTTGCGGCAGCTGTTTGACAGCGCTGGCGACTGCATGCGGGGCGGAGGTTGCGACCGACGCCGCCAAGGCGGCGGGAAAGACGCTTGCTGTCGCCGGATAAACGTTTGCAGCACCGCGCAGCGCCGCATTCTGGCTGTGAATCACTTGCTGCACCAGCGCCAATTGCTGCTGGAACAAGATGTTGTAACTGCCGGCCTCAGCCGCTGGATGCGGGTCTGTAACATGTTCTGCATGGCCGGGCATCGGCAGCAACTGGGCGGCAGGCGCAATCGCTGCGGGCTGCGGCAAGAGTGAGCTGATTGGGCTGGCCTGTGCCAGGTAGACGCTCAGACGATCGATGGTGTCGAGTTCATTGAGCAATTGGCGGGCGCTGATTTTTACCCCGTATTTGGCTTGAATGCCGCGCATGGCTTCAGCCAGCATCACCGAATCGGCGCCCATTTCCACGAATGGCCGGTCGGTCTGCAAATCTGCGGCCGATTCGCCCAGGGCCTTGGCGATCTGGTTCACCAGGTCGGTCCGTACTTCCTGCGCATGCGCATCGGCGCTCTGGATTGCCGGCGCCGCAGTTGGCGCAGCCGCAGGTGAATTGGTAACTTGACGCATGAATGGCTCCAGCTGTGAAGTGGTTGGCGTAGTTGCGGTGGAAGATGAGGTGGAAGATGCTGCAGCTGGATGACTTGACTGCTGCCGGTATGGCCGGTCGAATCCGGCCCAGTCGATGGCGATGCCGGCGCTATGCAGCGCCGCCACGCTGTCAAGCATGGCGTGCCAATCGTTGCCATCGCCATCCAGTGAATTGAGCCAGGTAGCGGCAACGCTGCCGGATACGCTCTGACCGATAGCGGACAAGCTGGCGCGCGGTCCCAGTTCCAGGAACAGGCGATGGCCGTGCGCCAGCAGAGTCTCGACGCCGGTCCTGAATTGCACCGTGCTACGCGCATGCTGCGCCCAATAATTGCCGTCCGGCGCTTGTTGAAAAAAGCCGCCGCTCAGATTTGAAATGACCGGTAATGTATTGCTGCGCCATTGAACCTGATTCGCCAACGCGGTGAGGCGCGCCAGCACCGGCTCCATCAGCGGTGAATGGAAGGCCGCTGCAACATCCAGCGCCCGCCAGCGGATGCCGCGCGCCGACAAAGCTGCCAGCGCCTGCTCAACCGCGCCGACGGCGCCGGCCAGCACGCAGCTTTCCGGGCCATTGTCCGCAGCCACAGCCAGCAATTCTGGCGCGCTTGCAACCAGGGCCGAAACGATGTCAAGCGGCGCCTTGATCGCCACCATCCTGGCGTTGTACGAGGTTTCTTGCATCAGCGCGCCGCGCGCGGCAACCAGCGGCAACACCTGATCGAGGCTAGCCATGCCGGACAATGCGGCGGCGGTGTATTCACCCAGGCTGTGGCCGATCAACGCCGCCGGCTTGACGCCCCATTCGGCCCACAGCTGCGCCAGCGACCAGCTCAGGGCCACCAGCGCCGGCTGCGCGTAGCGCGTTTCACGCAATAAGTCTGCGCCGGCTTCGGCGCTGAACAGCAACTGCGTCAGCGGCAGGTCCAGCGAGGTTTTCAGCCGGTCGGCACAATGCTCGATTGCGTCGCGGAAGCGCGGCTGGCTGCGGTACAGTTGCGCGCCGGCGCCGGCAGTCAGGCCGCCCTGACCGGTAAGCACGAACACCACGCCTTGTCCGCCGGCTTGCGGCGAGACTGCCGGTTGCTCGATGAACCGTTGCAATCCACGTTGCAGTTCGCCCGGATCGGCGGCTGTCATTGCAGTTGCCACCGTGGTCGGCGACGCAGAGGGCCGCAGCAGGGAATTGGCCGCATGGCAGAAATCCGCCAGCGATTGTGGCTGCAACCCTTGAGATTGGGCCAGTGCGCGCTCAGCTTGTGCAGCCAGGGTGGTTACGCTGTCGCCAACCAATGCATATACGTGGCGAGGACGCTCGGATTGTTTTTCCGGCAGGGCGGCCTGGCTGGCTGGCGTCGAATCCTGTTGCAGCGTTTCGTCGGACGCGAACCAGCAGCGGCGGCGCTGCCAGGGATACAACGGCAGCTCGGCGAGTTTTCCAGCGGGCTGGAACGCTGTCCAGTCCAGTGCGTGTCCGTTGACATACAGCAGGGCACGGATCCTGGCAGCGATATCTTCATCGGTGACGGGCGCCAGATCCAGCATGCGCAGCCGTTCCGGCAGCTGCCCTTGTACTTCTGCACGCGCTTCGCCAAGATGCAAGATATCCCAGCGGCCACTCAGTTGCTCCGGCAAGCGGCCTGGATCCAGTTCCTGCAACACTGTATCTACGACAATCCCGGAGCGCAGCATTTCCTTTTGTACATCATGCCCGGCGGCGTACAGGGCAAGCTTGCGCGCGCCTGCGGCTGGGCGTCGTCCTTGCAGCAAGGCGGGATGGTTTTCGCCGCAGGCCGCAGCAGCCAAAGCCGCGACGAGTGTTTCCGTGCTGCCTGAAACAGCCAGCCGGTAATCCATATGATCTCGACGCAGAGATGCGGTAAAGATAATATCTGCCGTCAGTTGCGGCGAGGCGCCGGCGAGCTGCTGTCCGAGTCGTCCGGCAAGCGAATGCAAGGCGTCGGATGAGGCGGCGGAAAGCGGTAGCAGCCAGCTTGCGCCGGCATCCAGGTGTTCGGGATGGTTTTTTTGTTCAGGTGCGCCTTCAAGAATCACATGGGCGTTGGTGCCGCCAAAACCGAAACTGCTGACGCCGATGCGAACCGGCCGCTCGGGGACGGTGAACGGCAGGACAGAAGTGGCGACCTGCAACTTGAGGCGGACGAGATCGATATCCGGGTTGGACTGACGAAAATTCAAGGAAGGTGGCAAGGCGCTTTCACGCAAGGCAACTATCCCTTTCAACAAACCGGCAATGCCGGCCGCGGCTTCCAGGTGGCCGATATTGGTTTTCACCGAGCCGACCGCCAGCGGCGCGTTGCGAGTGGCGGAAAATACTTCGCCCAAGGCCTGCGCTTCGATCGGGTCGCCCAGCGGCGTGCCAGTACCATGCAGTTCGACGGCATCGATATCTTGCGGTTGCAATCCGGCGTCGGCCAGCGCAGCGCGGATTACCGCGACTTGCGCCGGTCCGCTCGGCGCCGTCAGGCCGTTGGTGCGGCCATCCTGGTTGACTGCGGTACCGGCGATCAGCGCCAGTATGCGGTCTTGGTCTGCCACAGCAAGATCGGACCGTTTGAGAATCACAATGCCGCTGCCTTCGCCGCGCACATAGCCGTCGGCGCTTTCATCGAAGGTTTTGCAGCGGCCCTCTGGCGACAGCATCCTGGCCCCGGCAAAAATCTTCATCAGGTCGGGCGCCAGCAACAGATTCACGCCGCCGACGATCGCCAGGTCGATTTCCCCTGCGCGCAGGGCCTGCACCGCCAAGTGGGTAGCAGTAAGGGAAGACGAGCAGGCGGTGTCGACCGCGATGCTGGGGCCGGCCAGGTTGAGAAAATAGGAAAGCCGGTTGGCGGCGATGCTGAAGGCGTTACCGGTGCCGGCATAGAGATCAAGGGGTTGATCCCGGTTCATTTGCAGCCGGCTATAGTCAAATGTGGAAATGCCGATATACACGCCAGTGCGGCTGCCGGCCAGAGAGGCGCGGCTTATTCCGGCCGACTCCAACGCCTCGATCGCCAGCTCCATGACTAACCGCTGCTGAGGATCCATCTGGTTGGCTTCGCGCTGCGCAATCCCAAAAAATTGTGGATCGAACAATTCCGGACTGGCGATCAATCCGGCTCTTTGCACGCCGTCGACCGCGATGGCGTTTCTGTCGGCAGCGATACCGTGTACGGCTTCTTGCCCATTCAATAACAAGGATCGCAAAGACGGCAAGTCCGCGGCGCCGGGAAGGCGGCAGGCGGCGCCGATGATGGCGATACGTTCAGCGCCATTATTTTTGCCTAATCCGGGATCGTCATCATTAACAGCGTCTGATGCGTTGAATGCTTCCCGTGGGAAGTCCTCATCCTGTGGTGCTGTAGATGCCCCAGTGCCGGAATTTTGCATGTTGATTTTCGCTAATGGTAAGAGTGACGCCAATTTTTCAAACAGGGATTGCGGCCGATCGCTTGCCTCGGAAGGTTTTTCCGATATTTTTAGAAAAAAGTCGAAGAAATAAACTATCGAGTCTGTTTAAATTCGCTCTTATTCAGGCCTGCATTTGACCTGACTTTGAAAAACCGCATAACTCGTAAAATATACAGGTAGGTCTGTCTAGTTCGAAAAACGAGCGCTTCTGCATGTGAAAAAAATAAGATGCGATCTGGAGCCATCACAATGAAAAACGGCTGCCCCTGTATTTTTTGACAGCCATACAACGACAAACCCATGCAGTAGAATAAAAATCAGGTTGGTATGTTTAATTGGGTCGATAAAATTTGATGAAATAAACACGTCGGCTACTTGTCATTTGCCGTGAGTCCGCTCAGCCGGACCAATAAGCATTTCAACGGTCAATTTCAATTTTTCAGTTAATCAGCAGTTGAATCAAGGAAGAAAATGAAATTAACGCCATACGGATTGTGTGTAAGAAAGATTCGCCTGGAGCTCGGTTTGGCGCTGAAAGATATGGCTGCATCCTTATCCGTAAGCTCCGCTTATCTGAGCTCCATTGAACTCGGAGAAAAAGCACTCAGTTGCAAAGTCGGAGACCAGGCGCTCGCATTTTTAGCGCCAAAAATCAGCGCAGAACAATACGATGAATTACAGACAGCCCTCGCTCAATCGATGAAGGCCGTTCCCGTTTCGGAGCTGCAAGCGGATGAGCGCAATCTCGTCGCCATCTTTGCACGCAAAATGAGCGACGGAAGCGGCGTGCCAGAAGAGGTCTTGAAATGGCTGAAATCCGGAGAGGGGAATGATGACGTCAAGTCGTAGACTTAAACTGATGGGAGGACCGAGAATGGTTTGAACTGATAGAGCCGGGACTCCTGTCGCTATTCAGTGAGGAATGATGATGATGAATCCGGCGACAATTGCGCACGTCAGCGACAGCCGTAGCCAGCCTCAATCACCAGCTCCGTACCGCTGACAAAGCGGCTGGCATCCGAAGCCAGATACAGAATCCCCGCCGCCACATCCGTCGCAGAACCCCGGGCCGTCAGCATCTGCACTTCCGCCAGATCAACCAGCTTCTGCGTTAGGTCGCCCTGCTTGCGCAAGGCCTCCACCAGCGCCGGTGGCCGTGAAAAGCCCGGATGGATTGTATTGACTCGGATATTGCGCGCCGCATAGCGCATTGCATTCATATTGGCCATCCGCAGCGCCTCCTTCGCCGCATGGACAGCCGCTTCATGCCGCTCATCCTCTAGAGCGCACAAGGACAGTACGTTGACGATAGAACACCCGCAGGCCCGCTCCATTGCGCGATCACATGCTTGGAGCACAGGATGAGTACGCGTTAGCTATCGTGCAGCTGGATCCGCTCGGCGAGCAGATCGACGAAGGCGACTACCTTTGGCGAAAGATGACGTCTCGTTGGGTAGAGTGCATGCACGGGGATTTCTGCGAAGGACCAGTCGACGAGCAGATGCAGCAAGCGGTTGTTGCGGACGTCATCGGCGCAGAAGAGCTCGGGTAGGCATGCGATCCCCACGCCCGCGAGGGCGGACACACGAGCGATCTCCATGTCGTTGACCGTCAGTCGCGGCTTGATGCGGACCTCGACGCGTTTGCCTTTCGATTCCATGGTCCAGACGTGCGGCTCCACTCCACCGCCGAACGCGACACATGCGTGGTTCGCCAGTTCGGCAGGTGTCTTCGGGACGCCATGGCGTTTGCTGTACTCGGGCGCCACGACCAGCATGGACTTCGCTTTTCCGAGATTGCGTGCGACGAGCGTCGAATCGACGAGCGCTCCCGCTCGAATGGCCACGTCGAAGCGCTCCCCCACGAGATCGACGAGACGATCGGAGCACACCATCTCGACTGCCACGTCCGGATGACGAACGAGGTATTCGGCGACGACCGGTCCGAGCGTGCTGGACGACATGGGAGCCGCGACCCGCAGCACGCCACGCGGCGCCCCACGCATTCCCGCCACTGCACTCTCGGCCTCCTCGATGTCGCTCATGGCTGGGGCGACGCGCTCGAACAGAACGCGGCCCGCCTCGGTGAGGCTCAGCTTGCGCGTTGTGCGCTGGATGAGTCGCTCACCGACCCGCTCCTCGAGGTCGGCGATCTTCCTGCTCACTGTGGATTTCGGCATTTTCAAGTGTCGTGCCGCTTCGCTCAGGCTCCCCGCCTGGATGACCCGAATGAAGACCACGAGCTGATTGAAGTCAATTGTTCCGCTCATGGAACGATGATACCCAAAATGCACGGCTTGTACAACGGCAGGTCGAGACGTATCTTAGCTGGGTGGAAAGACACCGCTAACCAGAAAGAAAAGGAGAAATTGTCATGCCGGATGTTTCGGAAGTAATTAAAGGTTTGGCCAAAGGCCTCAGCAGCCCGGTCCGTTCACCGATCCTGCACACGCCGGATGAGTACGGGCTGAAGTATGAGGACGTAACGTTCCCATCGCTGGACGGCACTCCGCTGGAGGCATGGTGGATTCCCTGTCCGGGCTCGGACAAGCTGGTCATCGCCAACCACCCGTTGCCCATGAACCGCTACGGTTTTCCCTCGCATCTGGACCCGTGGAGGTTCGTCCCCGGCAACGACGTCGAGGTCAACTACATGCTGGAGTACAAGCATCTGCACGACGCCGGCTACAACGTGCTGACCTACGACGCGCGCAACCACGGCCACAGCGGCGAGGCCAACGGCTTCATCTTCACCTGGGGCATGTTCGAATCCCGCGACGTGGCCGGTTCGCTGCAGTACGTCAAGTCCCGCCCTGATGCCCGCGGCATGAAGCTGGGCCTACTTAGCCGCTGCATGGGCGCCAACGCCACTTTCGTCGCGAGGACCCGATACCCGGAGCTCTTCGAGGACGTACGCTGCCTGGTCGCCCTGCAACCGATCTCGATGCGCGCCATGGTCGAGCGCAACCTTGAGTACATGGGGCTCGTGGACCAGTTCGACGCCATCGACCGAGAGGTACAGTTGATCACAAGCTTCAAGATCGACCAGGTGTCGCCGTTGGAATACGCCAAGAACTGGCAGGCGCCCACCTTCATCCTCCAGGTGCGCGACGACGCGTTGACCAAATCCACTGACGTGCAGTCGATCTTCGACAACATCCCCGTCACCGACAAGAAGCTGTTCTGGATCGAAGGAAGCACCCGGCGCTGGGACGGTTACAACTACTTCTCCGAACGTCCGGAGCAGATGATCGATTGGTTCGACAAGCACATGAGCTGAACCCATTTCACCCTGAGCGTGCGGTTTCGTTGAGACCACTGATATGACCTTCGAGGACTTTGGCGCGTGAATGTCGACGAATCTGCCGGATACTTTGAGCAGCCTGCCAGGAAGTCGCAGCAAGACGGCTTTCCCTGGCACACCGTTCTGGCATCGCCACCGCGTAACTGCTCATGGGAAGGACAGGTTTGTGCGGAGGAACCCGATCTGAAGCGCTAAGACCGCCATTCCGATGGCATGGAATTGGTCATGGCCGAAAACGGCATATGGCATGACGGCAGGTTGCACAGATGGCCCAAAAGCAAGGACGAACAGCATGACGACAAACATGACAGAACACGAAAACACCTTGTCCCACCTCGGGCGCGATCAGCGTCGACGCGACATCGTTCACCGTACGCATGGAGTGCGCAACGGTTCGATTACACGGCTCGTGAGCCCCTCCGACCTGGGCGGGCTCATCAAGCCGTTCGTGTTCCTCGATCTCTTTGAGTCCAACGGTGGCCACGCCCCGCCTCTGGAGCTCGGCTGGCACCCGCACTCGGGCATTGCCACGGTAACAGTCGTCCTTGACGGCTCGGTCCAATACGCCGAGACGACGGGCAGCGTTGGCGTGCTGCCTGCCGGCGGCGTGGAGTGGATGCAGGCCGGTGGCGGTGTTTGGCACACGGGCACCTTGGACTCGGCACCCGTGAGAGGCTTCCAGCTCTGGGTGGCTCTTCCGCCCGAGCTCGAAAACGCGCCGAGCGTAAGCCAGTACGTGATGCCCGGGCAGGTCCCCGCGCTGGCCCCGTACGCGTGATCCTTGGCACGTACAATGGCATGGTGAGCCCGATCGTTACGCCACTGATGACGTACCTCGTGGTTACGCTGAAGGACGGCGAGCGCTGGACGTTTCTCCCGCCATCGGGGCACGACGTCGCGTGGGTCTCGTTGATGGATGGCGCGCTGCGTGCATCATCTCGTATCGCCCGTGGAGAAGTCGCAATCTTCGAACGCGCCGAGACGGCCATCGAGCTAGTCGCCGAGGGCGACACACGATTCGTGCTCGGCTCGGCCACGCAGCACCCTCACGAACTCGTGCTCGGCCACTACTCCGTGCACACCAGCACCGAGGCGTTGCGACGGGGCGAGGCCGAGATCCGTCGCATCGGGCGTCAACTTCGTGCCGAGGGCAAGCAGAGCTACGCGCTCCGATCGATCTGATGTCAGCGTCGGATAGATACTCCCCCAAACAGTCGATTTCCATACCATGATTTCCAGAATGATCGTTGTTCTAGGCGCCACGGGGCAACAGGGGGGTGCCGTGATACGCTCGCTAAGGGCAGATGGTCATTGGCGCATCCGAGCGCTTTCCAGGAGCCCCGGCTCCGAAGCGGCGCAGCAATTGATCGCGGATGGCATCGAGGTCGTCGCGGCCGACATGGACGACTCCGCCTCGTTGCGGACCGCCTTCGCCGGCGCCCACGGAGTTTTTTCCGTTCAAGGTTCGGAGCAGGGCGCGGAGGTCGAGACTCGCCGGGGTATCGCCGTGGCGGATGCCGCGCTTGCTGCAGGGGTAGCGCACTTCATCTATGCATCGGTGGGAGGAGCTGATCGGCGCTCGGGCGTACCGCATTTTGAAAGCAAGTGGCTTATCGAGGAATACATCCGCAGCATTGGCCTATCAGCGAGCATCGTTCGTCCTGTGTTCTTCATGGACAACTTTAGCAAGCTTGCACAGCGAACCGTTCTGTTGGCGCTATTGCGCAGCTATGTACCCAAGACGAAGCGACTCCAAATGATCGCAACGGCCGACATTGGCAATTGGGTTGCGCAGGCCTTCGCCCAGCCGGATGGGTTTCTTGGCAAGTCCGAGGAAATCGCCAGTGTCGAGCTGACCCGCGCGCAGATCATCGCAACCTTCAAGCACCACGGCTGGTCGGCCGGGCTGCCATTCCCACTGCCCAGGTTGCTATTACGCCCATTGCCCTATGACGTTCGGAAGATGTTTGAGTGGTTTGGAGAGGCTGGTTACCTAGCCGATATACCGACGCTGCTGGCACGTCAGTCCGACATGCGTACTTTCGACAAATGGCTTGTTGAACAACGCGGTACGCCGTCGAACACATAACCATTTATACCCAAAATCAGCTAGGCAACATTGCGGAAAAACTGAATGCAAGGCCAAGAAAGACGCTAGATTTTAGAATCCCGGTTTACGTATTTGACGAAGCGTTGCACTGACCGGTTGAATCCGTCGCGCCTGTTTATTGGGGCTCAAACCTTCGTTTCCTCCGCCAGTCGTCACGACCTATCTGGTTCAGCAGCAACTATCGACGTGCTATTAAGGCCGGCAACAACGCTTCACTTGAATTTCTGTGATGAGAACATATTCGTCACTGTTGAAACCCCCTAGTAATATCACTTTGTATCATCTGTCGTCGACAGTGACGCGGGCAGATTGGTTGGTCTACGCATTCACATCAATACACAAAATCGATCTCGTTCGCCCGGAATCGGCGGTCACGTTGCTCCGAAATATCCAATAGAACCGGTCCGCTCGGAACGGCATTTCCCCAGCACGATCAACAAATACCTATTTCAACTGTCGGCTTGGCTCAAGACTGAGGCAGCCACATCGCGCAAACAACGACGCGACCTAAAACAGATACATGAAGATACATCGTTTTACCATTTGCAAGAGTCCAGTCATGGAGCTGTCACATCAAAGTTTTACAATTTAAATATCAAAATTTTGCAATTCAACAAACTCCAGCACCTCATCATCTGTCACCCCATGCTTTACCCTCATCGAACGTCAATCTAACAAAAAGCCTATGTCATGACATATCTTAAAAACTTGAAAAAATTGTTTACAGCGCTCCTGCTCGGCGCAATAGCCATAGTACTAGTTGCCTGTTCCTCCAGCAGTTCTGACGTTCCACCTCCCGCCAGCAGTGCCAACCGGATCAAGCATGTCTTCATGATTGTGTTGGAAAACAAGAACTACAGCGACACTTTCGGCAGCAGCACGCAAGATCCTTATTTGCAAAAAACTCTCGTTCCGCAAGGCGCGTTGCTAACGCAATACTTTGGTACGGGACATGTTAGCTTGGACAATTACATCTCCATGCTTAGCGGCCAATCGCCCACACCGGACACCGTCAACGATTGCATACCTGGTCTTGTCGGTACAGGAAAATACATCAACGTCGCCCAAACCGGCACTACCAGCGACGGCCAAGTCATCGCCACCGGCGGCTGCGTCTATCCGTCAAATGTACGTACCTTAGCTGACCAGCTCACTGCCAAGAACCTGACTTGGCGCGGCTATATGGGAGACATGGGCAACGATCCGGCGCGCGAGGCTGCTACCTGCGGCCACCCTACTCTGGGTGGTAACGATCTTACCAACACTGCCGAGGCGCCAAGTGCCGCCGTTCCTCTGGGCGATGCCTATGCCACCCGCCATAACCCATTCATGTACTTTCATTCAATTATCGATTCGCCTAGTTGCAATACCAACGTGGTCAACCTCAATCAATTAAGCAGCGATCTGCAAGCGACCGCAAGTACGCCTAACTATGTCTTCATCACTCCCAATCTGTGCGACGACGGCCATGACGGCGATGGCACAGGCGCTGCTGGCAAGGGCTGTGCCAATGGCAAGCCAGGTGGATTGACCTCGGCCGACGCCTTCCTCAAGACTTGGATTCCGATAATCATGGCTTCGCCGGCCTATAAGCAGGACGGTATGATTGTCATTACCTTCGATGAAGGCAACTATACACAAACAGTTGCGTCCGCCAACGGGCAAACCACCGTCAGTTTGAACTTTCCCGGCGCGAGTTGCTGCAACCAACAACCGGGCCCGAACTTGAGCGGCATACGCCCAAGCACTACCACGCTGATTAACACCCCGACGTTAATTGAAAATTTTGTCATCAGTGGCTTCGGCGGTGACCGGGTTGGTGCCGTATTGCTCTCGCCTTTCATCAAAGCTGGCAGCGTTTCGAACACGCAATACAATCACTACTCTATGCTGCGCAGTCTAGAGCGAATTTATGGCGTTGATGGCTATCTCGGCTATGCCAACGACACAACGCTCTCTACCATCGGTGATGACAGTACCATCTTCAATTAAACAATGAAAACCAGTAATGGCGCCCGTCGTGGCGCCATTACTTGCTTACCGAAGAATCCCATGCTCCAAACCATATCGCGTCGCCATGTTATTGGTGGGGTATTTTTTTTACTCGTGGCAAGCGCGATCGTTTTGGCCAACGACAATAGCCAGCGTGTGTCTGCCCTGAGGCGCAAGCCGCAAGCAACGGACAGTTCAAGCGTAGAGCTCGGTCGCCAGCTGTTCTTCGACAAAACGCTCTCCGCCTCAGGCAAGCTCTCGTGTGCAAGTTGCCACGACCCCGCTCACGCTTATGCCCCGGCCAACGGTTTGGCAGTACAACTGGGCGGCAGCGCCATGAACCAACAAGGCGCTCGTGCCGTACCATCGCTACGCTACGTGTTGAACCGCACGCCCGTCTGGACCAAGACTTATGTCGACAGTGCTGCTGAACGCATGTTAGAGGCAAACGAATCGCCGTATGGAGGCTTCGGTTGGGACGGTCGTTTCAACTTGTTACATCAACAAGCCGCGTTTCCTCTGATGGCTGGTAACGAGATGGCCAACGCCGACCCCAAAGACTTGGTACAAAAAATCGCGCGTGCGTCCTACGCCAAAGAGTTCCGCAGTCACTTCGGCGAAAATATCTTCAACACCCCACAATTAGCTTATGAAAAGGCTCTCGCAGCCATCGAAGACTTCGAACTGAACGATCCCAGCTTTCATCCCTACTCAAGCAGGTTCGATGCCTATCTCGACGGCAAAGCTGTGCTCAACGCTCAGGAACAGCGCGGCTTAAAATTGTTCGACGACCCGTTGCGAGGCAATTGCGCCAGCTGCCATACCGATAAAAAGGGTGCCGACGGCTCACATCCGCTGCTCACCACTTTCCAGTTCGAAGCCTTAGGCGTGCCGCGCAATCCTGAGATCAAGTACAACGCCGCAGCGCACTACTCAGACATGGGCTTATGCGGTCCACTGCGCAAAGATATGGCACGGGACACCCAATATTGCGGCATGTTTAAGACGCCCTCACTCAGAAATGTCGCGAGCCGAGGCGCGTTTTTCCACAATGGGCGTTTTCATACTCTCCAAGATGCACTACGTTTCTACGTCCAAAGAGATACAGATGCCCAGCGCTGGTATCCACGTGGAAAATCCGGCGTCATCAAATTCGATGACTTACCGCCTTCCCTGCGTGAGAATATCGACACGATAGACCTGCCGCTGACGAAGCACGCTAACGAAGCGCCAGTGTGGAACGATCAGGAAATCGACGATGTTATCGCCTTTCTGAAAACATTGAATGATGCCGACGTCATCCCCACTCGGCCGGACGTCGCAACGACGAGTTCGCCTTAGATATAAAAAAGATTAACGGATCGGAGCAGCTCCGTACTAATCTGCTTCAGTCGAACCGGATCGTTTTCGACATGTTGTGGCCTTTGACCGTACCCCCTCAACAAGAGACGAAAAAAAGCCCACGAACCTTGCGGCAGTGGGCTGAATCCAAACCATAGGGAGGTGTTGGAGGAGACGCTATCAATATAGCGGCTCCCATCTAATTCTTATCACCTCTTTACAACCTATTACAACCATGACGAATATGACCGACTAAAGGTGTAAAGCTTTGAAAACTGACGCCATCGACGAGAAGTAATTGCCGTTACCAAGCTGGCGCGATCTGCGGAGCACAAAAAAATTAATCTCCTCGAATATAGTGATCGCACATTGACACTAATTTGGAGAGCTGGGTAACGTCAGGTCTCTCCTGCAAAACTAGTCTTACTTCGGCTATTTGAGCGCGGCTTGGAATAATCTCTACGGGACTGTGACACATCCATCCAGTCAAAATATCGGTAATTTCCTTCGCCCCGAGAGTAGCCACTTCATGTCGCGTAGGCACATATGCATGGAGGTCATATTTGTTTGGCTTTTTTATAGACTCTTCAGCTGCCCGTAAATTTTCGTCTGGCACGCCAAAACGATCAAATTTTGGTCTCATATGTCGCCCTAAATTCGCGGAGTTTTTATCTTCCCGCAATCCAGAATTTTTAGCAACAATTCAATTCAAAGCGTTATCAAAACCCTTTAGCTTGGGATACCTATTGCGAGACTGGTGTACTAAATGCCGGATCGATGTGCAGCTCCCAATAGTGTTTCTGGATTTTCTCCGTTAATGGACCACGCCCTCCGGTTCCCACGACCTTACCGTCGATCCAGCCGACTGGCATGACTCCGCCTGCGGTGCTTGAAATGAAAATTTCCGTGGCGTCCCGAAATTCATCAACTTTCAGCGCGCGTTGTTGGAGCTCGTAACCGCCCATTTCGGCGAGATCGATGACAGTTTGCCGCGTTATTCCCTCGAGTACGCCTGACCGCGGAGTCACTATTATTCCGTCTATCACGGCAAAGATGTTGAATCCCGGCCCTTCAATTACGTGCTCGCGGCCATCGGTCAGAACGGCGGTTTCGTCGCCGAAGTTGTAAGCTTCGAACAAGCTATTGATCAAATCGAGCCAATGATAATTTTTGATGGTTGGATCAACCGCCTCTGGCGCAATGCGGTGCACATTACTTATTCGCATACGCAGCCCGCGTACGCGCTGCTCCTCGGTGGCGATCCATGTGAAAGGCACAGCGAACGCATAGAATTTGTTTGTACACTGCCGCGGATCGCGTGATCCGGGTAGTGGAATTCCGCGCGTGCACACCACCTCGACGTAGGCGTTTGTCAGTCCAGCCGCTAAGACGCACTCTTGGAGAATTGATTGGATTTCCGCGTCGCTGTAGGGGATTGTCATTCGCAGCCGCTTCATGCCACGGCTAAATCGATCAAGGTGGTCCTGAAGCCGGAAGAAGCGACCATTCCAGACGTGCACCACGTCGTAGGTGGCGTCTGAGCGTAGAAAGCCCCAGTCAAGAATGGATATTTTCGCGTCGCCCACAGGAACTATCTTTCCGTCCACGAAAGCAGCTCCTCTTGCAAAGCTGGCTTTTTCTTCCGCAGGGCTATCGACACGTTGCGTGTTTACGTCACTGACTCTCGAATTACTCATAGTGCCCCTTAAATAAATATCCTCGGCGCGTGATGATCGAACGGCACACCTAAGCTATTACACGTATGCAGCCGTTGTCATCGCTTTATGTGGTGCCTCACTGGTGCGATGTTCCAAGATACGGTCTCTTGATCAATCATGGAATGTACAGGCGAGTAACGCATTTCATCCATCAGCCGATGCATTGAAGCGGTGCCTTTGGCAACGGAGTCCCACAGTAGCATGTCGACTATTGTGCCGTCAGGTTGCTCTGCCATTCGGCGGGATTGAAATCCTGGTTGTTGTCTGAGCCAATCATCAAGCTCGGCGTTTGCTTCGGCAAATTCTGCGCAGGAATATCCGGCGAGTTTAAATGTTGTAATTTCTATGGCTTGGGTCATTGTGTTGTTCTTATTTTCTAAGCGGCCAAGGAGGCCATATCAATAACGAAGCGATAACGGACATCGCCTTTCTCCAGGCGCTCGAACGCTTGGTTGATATCTTGAATATCAATCGTTTCAATGTTGGCAACGATGTTGTGTTCACCGCAGAAATGGAGCATTTCCTGCGTTTCCTTGATTGACCCTATAAGGGATCCTACCAAAGAACGGCGGCCGACGATCAGCGAAAGCGCGTTGACGGGAATGGCTTTTTCCGGGATGCCGAGAATGACGAGTGCGCCATCGATTTTCAACAGATTCAGATAAGCATTCCAATCCATATCGGCAGATACGGTACAAATAATGAGATCGAAGCTTCCGGCGAGGAGCGCGAAGGTGTTGGTGTCGCTTGTTGCGTAGTAGCGCTCGGCACCGAGGCGTAAGCCATCATCCATCTTTGACAGTGACTGGCTCAGTACTGTCACCGTCGCTCCCATGGCGCGGGCAATTTTCACACCTACGTGACCAAGGCCGCCCATGCCGACGATGGCGACGTTTTTGCCCGGACCGGCCTCGAATCGACGTAAGGGCGAATACATGGTTATGCCGGCGCAAAGCAGGGGAGCCGCTGCATCGAGTGCAAGATTATCGGGGATGCTCAGGACATAACCCTCCTTCACGACGATGCTGTCGGAGTAGCCGCCGTAGGTCATCGTCTTGCCGTCTGCCTCGAAGCAGTTATACGTCTGGATAAGGCCTGGCATCAGGTGCTCCAGGTCAACGTTGCGTGTGGCGCAGCTAGTGCAGGAATCGACGAAACATCCGACTCCGACTCGGTCGCCGATCTTGTACTTTGAAACTTTCGAGCCGACGGCGGTAACGATGCCCGCGATCTCATGGCCTGGAACCATCGGAAACATCGAAAATCCCCAAGCGTCGCTAACCATGAAAACGTCCGAGTGGCACACGCCGCAATATTTGATCGAGATGACGATGTCGTCCTCATGCGGAAGGCGCCGTTCGATCGTGGATAGAACTAACGGGCTGCATGCGGCCGATGCGGAGTAGGCTTTGGTAATGGGCATTTGATATTTTCTTTCGGACCGGTGTGGAATGAAGTGGTGTGTGTAATCCTATGGGAAGTGGCACGCTGATCGTTATCGATATCCTGCTAGTCTTATGCACAATCCTGCAATTGGCCAAAAGTGGACATGTGATGAAAATGAGAGTCGGGTAGGATAATGGAAGCACTGTCACCAAGAGGAAAATGCTTCAGATGAATCCACTATCCGATCGCTTTCAGGAGATCGCTTCGATCATCACCCGTGTTATTGGGGAAGATCGGGAGTGCAATACCGCGATCGGCTCCCTGTTTTTCAGCCGCTACTCAACGCCTCGCCAACCTTTGCACGTTGCGCAATGGCCTTGCTTCGCACTCGTCGCACAAGGAGCTAAAAGCATCACCCTGGGCGCAGGCACCTTCAATTATGGAGTGGGTGATTTTCTATTGGTTTCGCTCGACCTGCCGGTCGTTTCGCGCGTAATAGAGGCTAGCCCGGAGCAACCGCTTTTGGGACTAGGCATGGCCATCGACGGTGCCAAACTGGCCGATCTTATGAGTCGGATCAGTATCCCGCGCCCGAGCCTGGTCACCGATAAGAAGCTCAGCGTAGGCGTCAATACCGCCTCTCCGGATCTGCTGGACGCGACGATCAGGTTACTCAGATTGCTCGACAGGCCAGATGACATTCCGGCTCTCGCACCGCTTATTGAGCAGGAAATTCTCTATCACCTGCTCACGGGGCCATGCGGCTCCCAGCTAATTCAGATTGCAATGGCCGACAGTCCCAGTAACAAAATCGCGAAATCCACTGCCTGGCTTCGCGCCAATTACCGGGGCCAGCTTCGCATGGATCAACTGGCTGAACACGTTGGTATGAGCGTTTCATCACTTCACCATCACTTCAAGGCCATCACAGCAATGACGCCCGTGCAGTATCAAAAACAGCTTCGTTTACACGAGGCGCGGCGACTGATGCTCCTTGAGATGCTTGATGTGGGGACGGCCGGATATCGTGTTGGCTATCAAAGCCCTTCGCAGTTTAGCCGCGAATATGGCCGGATGTATGGCATGTCGCCGCAGCGGGATGTCGACCGCCTCAGGAAAACGGCGGCGGGATAACCTAACCATGTGATTGGCATCTAACGCCGCGCCGTGTCCGATGTGTCGGAAGCAACGGCGATGCAATCTGCACTATCTCGATCATGACGCATTTAAATCGACCGCGAAATCTGCGCCGCGACCAGCTGTCGGCTTGAATTACATTGCCCCAAACAGCTCAGTCACCCAATCGACAAATACCCTGACCTTGGTGCTATATCTCCGGCTAGGCGGATACGCAATATAGACTTCAAGAGGGTCGGGCCGCCATTTAGCTAGAATGGGCACGAGCTTCTTTTGCTCAATGTAAGGGCGCACCATGAAGTCCATGGTGTGGACGATACCCAGGCCGGTCAGCGCCGTGGCTAGATGGGCATTACTTTCACCAACCAGCACATCGTAGCGTACTCGTTCGAGCATAATCTGCTCGTCGCCCCGGCCGAATCGAAGCGGCTGGGTAAGGCCGGTGCTTGCAGAGAAATAGCCGACGACAGGCATGTTTTTATCGATGATCTCATGCGGATGCTGCGGCGTGCCGTGCTTCGCCAGGTAGTCGGGGCTTGCGCATATAGTCCAGGCGAGCGTGCCGATCGGATGTGTCACCAGGCTGAGGTCATTGGATGTGCTTCGAATTGCACAGTCGATGTTTTCTGCGATGAGATCCGCGGTACGGTCAGTGACGCTCAGTTGCACCTGAATATCAGGATAGCGAGCACAAAAGGTGGGCAGAGCGGGAATCAACAACCCGCTGGCGGTCGAGCCACCAGTGTCTATCCTCAACGCGCCGCGCGGACTTGCCTGAGCCCGGCCAAGCGTGGATTCTATGTCGTCGAGTTCACTCAGCAGATGACGGGTGCGTTCATAGTAGGCCGCACCGTCGGTTGTCACGCTGACGCTCCTCGTACTTCGTTCCAGCAACTTCACGCCAAGATGCGCTTCCAGCGATTTGATCCATTTGCTCACCGTAGCATTGGGCATCTTCAGCGAGAGCGCAGCGCGTCCAAAACCTCCTGTTTCAACCACCCGGGAAAAAATGCGAATTGCCTGCAAATGGTCCATTGATCTACCTCATTTATTGCTTAGCAGTGTTGTAGTGCTGTGGTGCTGTAGTACGTCGATTATGCACCGTTGTGGATAAAGAATCCACAGTAGCAATCTTTATCTCTATATGTGTTTTTACTACACTTGAGTACAAGATCAACCCCGCTCAACAAGGAGCCAACAAATGACCACTTCTTTGTACGCCAACATTCACAATACCAAACACGCAGGAAAGATAGCGCTTGTGACCGGTGGCAGCACCGGCATCGGCTTTGCTACCGCAAAGCGCCTGGCTCGCGAGGGCGCAACAGTATTTATCACAGGGCGGCGTCAGGCAGAGTTGGATGCTGCAGTACTGGAAATCGGACACGGCGCACGTGCGATCCGAGGTGATATCTCGTCGGCCTCCGACCTTGATAACATTATCGATATCGTATCGGCGGCGCGCCAAAGGATCGACATCCTGTTCGCCAACGCCGGTGGCGGCGAGTTCGCGCGGCTCGGTGAAATCACCGAAGCGCAATTCGACAAATACTTCGGTATCAACGTGAAAGGCACATTGTTTACTGTGCAGGCCGCACTGCCTCTGATGCCGGCAGGCAGTGCAATCGTGATCACAGGATCGATCGCGTCGATTCAAGGCACGCCCGCATTCGGGGTCTATGCCGCCACCAAGGCTGCCTTGCGATCGTTTGCGCGCACCTGGGCATCCGATCTCAAAGGCCGTGACATCCGCGTCAACGTGGTCGCACCGGGCACCGTGGTTACGCCGGCGTACAAAACCGAACTCAACATGAGTGACGAGCAGATCGACGCATTGTGCAGAGAAGTCGCGCAGATGACGCCACTTGGCCGGATCGGTAACGCCGACGAGATAGCAAAGGCGGTGTCTTTCCTTGCTTCGGACGATGCCAGCTATATCACCGGCACCGAGATGTTCGTCGATGGCGGACTCACACAAATCTAAACTTCAACCTCGCGCTCATGCCCCCATGGGCGCATCATTCACTGGAAAATATCATGACTCAGCAAGATAACCTCCGCCTGACCCAACAGCTTCTTGAAAAAATAGGATCGGGCGCGAGCGTCGACGAAATTGCGGCGCTGTGCACACCTGACCTTGACTGGAATATTCCAGGCGACACAGGCGTATTGCCATGGATCGGTCACAAGAAGGGGCGTACGGCAATGTCGGATTTTATCCGCGACACACAAACCATGATCGAACGCGTGAGTCTCGATATACACGATATTCTCGCGAACGATGATCGGACCATCATTTTCGGTCATCTGCAATCGCGGGTCATCGCTAGTGGAAAGCTGATCGATACCTCGTTTGCGATCGTCCTGACGTTCTCCGGTGAAAAGATCGCAAGCTACTTGATGTTGGAAGACAGCTTCGCTGTGTCGATGGCCGCGCGGCGCTGATATGTTGGGTCGTATCCAACTATTCCTTGCAATTAAAGTCATAAACTCTGCATGAGCATTAATGCGACTTGGCGAGGCAATGAATTTCTCGGTACAGCGAATAAAGTTGTAATCTCGATTTATGAATGGAGATTTTGGACCTTTCGGTATGTAATTAAAGTCGTAAACTCGCTTATATCCGTGGATCGATGAATTGAGCGGGCCGGCGAGTCTAGTTCAGACCAGGTTTTTCACGTGTCGCAATAAAATCAGCGGGCCGGCGGTCCCTTGCGATGCGGCTTCGGCCTGGGTTTGGCGGCCTCAGCCGGGCGATTAGCGACAGTGCTTTTACTTTTAACTGCTGTCTTCTCGCCGAATTTCTTTTCACCGACTCTTCTATCCGCGCCCGTTTTTGGGTTGGACAGCGGTACTTTTTTGTCGGAAAATTTTTGGCTCGGCGGCACGCCGTCCGCATACGCGATGCGCAATTGCTGCCCGGCGACCCACACGGTTTTCAAGTGGTCGAGAAGTTCCTTGGGCATGCCGTCTGGCAGGTCCAGTACACTATGGTCGTCGAATATTTCTATACGGCCGATGTACTTGGCATCGAGACCCGCTTCGTTGGCGATGGCGCCGACGATATTGCCGGGCTTGACGCCATGCGCGTGCCCGACCTCGATGCGGAACGTGCGCATGCCGACATCTGTTGTGCGTGCCGCCGGCTCCTTCCTGGCAAACACGGCGCGCGTCACCGGTTCCTGGCGCTGATCGCGCTCGAAACGGTCGGCCGTCTCGTTGCGTTCCTCACGCGCCGGACGTACCGCCTTGCCCACGCGCGCAACCTTGTCTTCCGGCCATGACGGCGCGGCCGATGCCTCACCCTTTTTCTTGTCTATCAAGAGCGGCATGTCGCCGTGCGCCATCTTCGCCAGCGCTGCCGCTATATCGGTCGATGGAACATTACTTTCACGCTCGAAATCTTCGATCAGCGAACGGAACACATCTAGGCCGCCTGCCGCCAGGGTGTCGCTGATCTGGGTTTTGAATTTGGCGATGCGCACATCGTTGACCGTCTGGACGCTCGGCAGTTCCAGCATGGAAATCGGCTGGCGCGTGGCGCGCTCGATGGCCTTGAGCAGGTTTCGTTCGCGCGGCGTGACGAACAGAATGGCTTCGCCGCTGCGCCCGGCCCGGCCGGTGCGGCCGATGCGGTGGGTGTAGCTTTCCGGGTCGTGCGGCACATCGTAATTGATAACGTGGCTGATGCGCTCAACATCGAGGCCGCGAGCGGCAACGTCTGTTGCGACCAGGATATCGATCTTGCCGTCCTTTAATTGCTGGATCGTACGTTCGCGCTGCTGCTGCACGATGTCGCCATTGATCGCTGCGGCGGAAAACCCGCGCGCCAGCAGTTTGCCGGCCAATTCTTCGGTACCCAGCTTGGTACGCGAGAAAATGATCATGCCATCGAAGGTTTCGGCTTCCAGGATACGCGTCAGCGCATCGAGCTTTTGCATGCCGCTGACAAGCCAGTAGCGCTGGCGGATATTGTCAGCCGTGCCGGTCTTGGCAGCGACGGTGATTTCGGCTGGGTTACGCAGGTAGGTTTGGGCAATACGCTTGATGGCAGAAGGCATGGTGGCCGAGAACAAGGCAGTCTGGCGCGATTCCGGCGTCTTTTGCAGGATAGTTTCCACATCGTCGATAAAACCCATGCGCAGCATCTCGTCTGCCTCATCCAGCACAAGCGTCTTGATCTTCGACAGGTCGAGCGAACCCTTTTCTAGGTGGTCGATCACGCGCCCCGGCGTGCCGACAACCACATGCACGCCACGGCGCAATGCGCTCAATTGCGCGCCGTAACTCTGGCCGCCGTAAATCGGCAAGACGTGAAAGCCGGGGATATAGGTGGCATAGCGTTGAAACGCCTCCGCCACCTGGATAGCCAGCTCACGCGTGGGCGCCAGCACTAGCGCCTGCGGCGCGCTTTGCTTGATGTCAACACGCGAAAGAATGGGAAACGCAAAGGCCGCCGTTTTGCCGGTGCCGGTCTGTGCCTGGCCCAGCACATCGCGGTTGGCCAGTAGCACCGGGATGGTGGCGGCCTGGATCGGGGAAGGCGATTCGTAACCGAGTTCCTTCACCACCCGCAGTAGCGGTTCGCTCAGCTTCAGATCGGAAAATAAGGGAATAGATGTTTCAGGCATGGCGTCACTCACAAGTGTGCTCGAATCGCAGTGTGCGAAAGATAGGCAGTACAGTTTACTCTGTTGTTGGCCTTGGCAGGTAGCCGGAACAGTTGTTCAAGCTCATATGCGAGGCTAATCCATCTAGCCATCGTTATGAACCAAGCGCTACACTATTCGTGTCACGGGGCGGGAGTGTAGCGCTGGCCAGAGCAGATTTATTCAGAATGTATTCTTCACAGAACATCCTTCGCGAAGTACGCCGCTGCCTTTTTTATAATTTCATTCTTCCGCTTGAGCTTGGCATTCTCGGCACGCAGCCACGACAGTTCCATCGCCTCGGGAGCCACCACCTGGCGGCCGGAGCCTTTCAACTTGCCGGCCGCGGCGGCCTTCACCTAGTTGCGCAGCGTCTGGTCGTTCAGGCCAAGTTCCTTCGCGGTCGCCGGAATCGACTCACCGGCTTTGACCCGCATGACAGGCAGTTCCTTGAACTCTACCGTATATGTACTTCTTGAAATCTTCATCTCTTGCCCTTCCAAAGCAAGGTCAATTTTACGTTACCTGTGGAAGACGAAATTTCAGGGAAAGCTCATATTCGCTTCGTTCCCAGCGTGCAGAGCTATTTTGGAGAACCGGCGAACTAGGGCCTGCGGCCAGGCTCAGGCCGAGCGTCTGACATCGGCGGATAAATTTGCGACAGCTTGACCCATCTCTGAACTACCTGTGCGCCAACGGTATAGTCGATGCCCGAGCGTTGTCGTTGGTAGTCGAAGCGAGGGATGCCAAGCAGACCCGTTTCCTCCGCTTGCACCAACACCAAGCCGTCTTTGTGCTTAATTTCTATGACCAATCCCAAATTCGTCTGATCACCCGGCTTAAGAGCTTTGCGAAACGCCACCGTTGTTTGGTCCTGCTGCGCCGCAGTTGTGGTCGCAGCTATTGGCGCTTGACTCAATTCTTGCAGAAAATCGTCGTGATAACGGACTTGCGAATGCCGGCCTGATTCCACCTCTGTGTATTGTCCCACCCCGTTTTTCTTGCCAGCGTTAAAGGATCCTTCAAACACATTGCCGTTGCGCCAAACATAAACGCCGTTCCCCTGAGGCACACCATCTTTTATTCCCCCGGTATAACGATCACCGTTGAGGTAGCGAATTTCCGCTTTATCTTCAAGTAGCCGACCTTGTTTAAATTGGCCTTGCAGTTCGTCGCCATTGATGAAGCGCACCACACCGTGACCATTGCTCACGCCTTCCAAGCAAGGTCCTTGGTATTGATAGGCAGGCCAAGCTTGGCTGTCGGCTAAACGGCAAGCGGTGTCAGCCGCGAGCGAAGGAGTGCTAGCGGCAGTAGCAAGCAGACTTAAGCACAAGGGGCCGAGCGTTAACAATAGCCAAGCCCAATCTTTCCTATTAATAGGGAAGTTTTTTCCAAAGCGCCACATAAGCATCTGGGTTAACAAAGTCTGACGAAGAAAATCCCGCTTCCTTCAACAGGCGATCACGTAAGTCCCCGCCAGTTTCTGGATATTGGCCGCTGAGGGCATAGGCGCTAACCAAGGTATTAAATTTTTGCTCTTTCTCCAGTGGTGTTCTTGCGCGACGGATTTGTGTAAACGAAAGGGTATGACTATTGGCAATAGTTTGCATGTTTTGCGCTTCTTGAATTTGGACAAATTCACGTCGCGCCGTTTGCACCGTCTCGGGGTCTTCAATGCCGCCTGGTACACATTTCCAGTAAGGCACCGGAACCGCTTTGCCCAGCGTTTCAATGATGCCTAACTCCACGAGAAGGCGCACCGAGGCATGACGGGCTTCTATACGCGATATTGAGTCACTCCAACCGATGGAATTACCATTGATGCTAATGTCATAGTTGTGATCGACACTATCGAGATTGAGCACCATCGCATTGGTTGAGGCAGTATGGTTGGCAATAGAAAACATAGTGGTTTGGTTGGCGTAAAAATCCATCACGATGCGAGTGCTGGTCTTTTGTTGATTACGTCCAAAGTCGACATTGAGCAGGCCCTTACCGCCGCCGGATTCAGTGGATAAATTTTGCGAATGTTTGCTGTCATAGACCGCGCGGTCAAACTCAGTCACCGCACCGTACAGCGTAAAAATCGTATCGTAACCAAACGCCCGACTTGGAATCAGCGCCGCCCCGCCAATATTGAACAACTGCGCTTCCTCCATCGTCGGCCGATAAATAATACTGAGCGGGCCGCCAATCTTGGAGAGGGTACTCACAGCCATATCGCGTAGATCAACGGGGATTTCCTCGTCTTTGGAAGCACCCGTGGCGTCTTTCACCACGCCAACTTCAATCGGCAACGGTTGATCAATATACGCGCTCAACATCCGGCCAAAACATGGCAGGCTATCGTTGAACGCATTAATCCGTTGTTTGGGGATGCTGTAAGGTTCGACCACCAAGGCTTCACCGCTTACGCAAGCGGCGAGTAAAACCGTGGTCAAAAAATAAGAAATAGAGCGAATAAAATGCAGCATTCGTGTGTTATTCCCATTAATTTATTTGAATAGGAAATATTTCATGATTTTATTATTTAACCGCGGCATCCTTATTAACAATAGTTGAATTAGAGTGATCAGCTTTGATAATAATTGTTGCATTATTCATTTTTGCATTTGAACCAATATTGACGCTATTTACATTCGCGCTACCGTCACTCTTTCCTTGAACTATTCGATGCTTTCCTCCCGACGCACCATCACGAGCCTCTTTATTCGCACGATTCATTGCATTCGTAACAGTGAATTGAGTGTTAGTTAGAGGTTTCGTATTTTTTTGTTGCTGATTCAATTTCGCTTTATATGCATCGTATGCACCACCATCAGCCAAGGAAAAACCATAAGGGGCAGATAAAATAATTAAGAAGAATATATTAGAGAACGGGTGAGACATTTTACTGCCCTCCAAAAAACAGTAATCGCAGTATTTAAACGATCTTTGCATTTTCTATTAATGAAACCAATGCGGAACATTAAATATAGGACTATTTTCCAACAACTATTGAATTTTGCGTTCCTTGACCATTAATTGTATTGTCGCCACCTTTAAGACTGATAGTGTTATGAGAAGTCTTTTTTGTATCGTTAACCAGAATTGAGTTTTGGATCGCGGCACCACCGACGGAGCCACTTCCACCACTTAATGGCCCAATCTTTACACTGGCCTTTCCCGTGACTTGATTAGTAATTTTATTCTTCGTTCCTTCTTGCTTTATCGTATTAGTTGTATCGGCAAAGCCGATACAAGAAACCGTGCTGACAATACAGAAAACAACCATAGTTTTAACGAATCGCATGATAGCCTCTCTTCTGTGATTAAAAAATCCCACATTCAATTCATAAATGTATATAACTACCAGATAGATTAAATTTCTCGTGCTGGACGAAGTTGGATGTCTGCAGGAATAAATTATGCTGACCGACGAAGTCGGCGCATATAGTTATCGAGGGCATGCCCCTTGGGACTCAAGCTATAGCTGGTTTGGGTATGAAGGGGAAGTAAGTCAAGCACACTATAATTGGCACTCTCAAGACAGCGTTTTTACAAGAGTACTTGCTTAAATTTTAGGCTGAAATTTCTATACGGCAACCTGTTAAAATTAACAGGTGAAAATCCCGCTACAAGGTCGGAAACTCCACGGGCAATTCAATGGTCATGGTTCATACCCCGGATCCGTTTATTTGATTCGTCCACAAATGAAAGCGTTTCATCTATAGATTTAACGGCTAGATCAGCAGAAGCCTTTGTAGCATTAGCAAGGGCGTCGAACTGTACTGGGCGCTCGTAGTCTGAACTACCGAACTCACCACCGACCGGAGCCATGTCAAGCCAAGCGCGATCCTAGGCAGTCAATTGAAAGTTCGCCGGCATTTTGCCAACAGCTCTGCAAGTTTGTAGCGCGGTTTGCGCTTTGGCTCCCAGCGTGAATAAAGCCGCTTTTCTCCTAATCCTGCTTTTCATCATATTTTCTCGAAAGTTTGTAAGCGACGTTCAGGCTGTCGCAACATTGAGGCCAACTGGCCCATTGCGGTCGTACCAACGGTCAATCACTCACGCATCTCAATTCCAAGCATATCCGTGTACGCCAGACCCCGACAGACTTTATTACTTGTGATCAACGGTACGTAAAATTATCAGGCATCATTCCACAGTAACCGATTTAGCCAGATTCCGAGGCTTGTCCACATCAGTCCCACGCGCCAATGCAGTGTGATACGACAGCAGCTGCAACGGCACCACATGCAAAATCGGCGACAGCAAACCATAGTTTTCCGGCAGCCGGATCACGTGTACGCCTTCGCTTGACTTGATATGCGAATCGGCATCTGCGAATACATACAGCTGGCCGCCGCGGGCGCGGACTTCCTGCATGTTCGATTTCAGCTTTTCGATCAGCGCATCGTTCGGCGCCACGGTAACCACCGGCATTTCTTCTGTCACCAGCGCCAGCGGCCCGTGCTTGAGTTCGCCGGCGGCGTAGGCTTCGGCGTGGATGTAGGTGATTTCCTTGAGCTTCAATGCGCCTTCCAGCGCAATTGGGTAGTGGATGCCGCGGCCCAGGAACAGGGCGTTTTCCTTGCGTGCGAAGGCTTCGGCCCAGGCGACGATGTGCGGTTCCAGCGCCAGCACGCTTTGCAGCGCCGCCGGCAGGTGGCGCATGGCTTTCAGGTGGGCGGCTTCTTGTTCTTCGCTGAGGCGGCCTTTGCTTTGCGCCAGCGCCAGCGTCAGCAGGAACAGCGCGGCCAGCTGGGTGGTGAAGGCTTTGGTCGAGGCGACGCCGACTTCGACGCCGGCGCGGGTGATGTAGGCCAGCGCGCATTCGCGCACCATGGCGCTGGTGGCGACGTTGCAGATGGTGAGGGTGTGTTGCATGCCCTGGCCGCGCGCGTGCTTGAGCGCGGCCAGGGTATCGGCGGTTTCGCCGCTCTGCGAGATGGTGACCACCAGCGAGTTCGGATTCGGCACGCTGTCGCGGTAACGGTATTCGCTGGCGATTTCTACATTGACGGGGATCTTGGCGATCGATTCGATCCAGTACTTGGCGGTCAGGCCGGCGTAGTAGCTGGTGCCGCAAGCCAGGATCAGGACTGAATCGATCTGCTTGAACACATTGAAGGCGCCGTCGCCGAACAGTTCCGGCATGATGCCGGTGATGCCTTCGAGGGTGTCTGCAATGGCCCGCGGCTGTTCGAAAATTTCCTTTTGCATGTAGTGCTGGTACGGCCCCAGTTCGACTGCGCTGCTGTAGGCGTGCACGGTCTTGACTTCGCGCTCAACGGCTTTGCCGGCGGCGTCGACGATCCAGACGCGTTGCAATTGCAGGTCGACCACGTCGCCTTCTTCCAAGTAGATGATCTGGTCGGTGGTGCCGGCCAGCGCCATGGCGTCCGAGGCGACGAAATTCTGGCCCTGGCCAACGCCGACGATCAGCGGCGATCCCTGGCGGGCGGCGACGACGCGGTGCGGCTCGTCGACGGAGAACACGGCTATCGCATAGGCGCCGGTCAGGCGGCGCACAGCTTGCTGCACGGTGGCGAACAGGTCGCCGTTGTACATGTGATTGACCAGATGGGCGATTACTTCGGTATCGGTCTGGCTTTCGAAGTGATAACCGGCTGCTTGCAGTTCGGCGCGTAGCTCGTCGTGGTTTTCGATGATGCCGTTGTGGACCAGGGCGATACGGTCGCGCGAAAAATGCGGATGGGCATTGTGGGTTGCCGGTGCGCCGTGAGTGGCCCAGCGGGTATGGGCGATGCCGGTAAAACCGGACAGGTGGGCTTTCTCAACCTGGGCTTCGAGGTCAGCTACGCGCGAGGTGCTGCGCGAACGTTGCAGTTTGCCGTCGATATGCAGGGCCACGCCGCAGGAATCGTAACCGCGGTACTCGAGGCGTTTCAGTCCTTCCAGCAGAATAGGCGTGACATTAATTTGGGCAACTGCAGCAACGATTCCGCACATGGTTTTCCTCATTGATTGGGTGAAGGGAGCCTCGAATAACCTGCTGCAGGGTTTACAAATTCTGCAATCTTGGCACTGCGATGCTCACCGTACTTTCGTACGGCTGCGCTTCTCCTGCCGACATTCCACCGCTTGCTACGGTTTTTCGAAGCTCCCGAATGAGCGTATCTTAGGCTAGCGTTGGTGAAATAAGATGTCTATATTTGTTATTATTTGGATTATTATTTCACTGTATACATTTTGTGAAATATTATTTCATTTTTATTTATAAATATCTCATAAATTGCATATCGCACCATGGACATTGTTTTAGACGAGCTCGATAAGCGCATCTTGAACGCATTGCAGCTGGATGCTTCACAAACGAATCATCAACTGGCGCAACAGGTGCATGCGTCGCCGCCGACCTGTTTGCGGCGTGTCAAGCGTTTGACCGATGCCGGCGTCATCTTGCGGCAGGTGGCGATCATCGCACCGGACAAGGTGGGGGCTGGACTTACTGCGATTGTCGAAGTCACGCTGGACAATCAGGCGGATGAGCGTTTGGTGGAGTTCGAGGCGCTGGTGGCGGCTGAGCCGATGCTGCTGCAATGCTATCGGGTTTCGCCCGGGCCGGATTTTGTGCTGGTGGTGCAAGTGGCGGACATGGCGGCCTACCATGCACTGGCGCACCAGTTGTTTGCCGCGCAGAAGAATGTGCGCAATGTGCGGACTTACTTCTCGATCCACCGCAGCAAATTCGATACCCGGCTGGCGGTATAAAAAAATGGATAGCGCCGGTCGAAACCGGTGGCTATCCATGGCTTGCTGATTTACTGCTTGTTTCTTATTTGTTTGTTATTTGCTTCGTACTTATTTCTTACTTACTTCTTGATCTTCACAGGCCGTTGCCAGCCATCAATCGTGACCTGGCGTGACCGCGATACGGTCAGCTTGCCTTCCGGCGCATCCTTGGTCAGCGTGGTGCCGGCACCGAGCGTGGCGCCTTTGCCGACGCGCACAGGCGCTACCAGTTGGCTGTCGCTGCCGATGAAGGCGTCGTCTTCGATGATGGTGCGGAATTTATTGGCGCCGTCGTAGTTGCAGGTAATGGTGCCGGCGCCGATATTCACTCGCGTTCCTACTGTGGCATCACCGACATAGGCCAGGTGATTGGCCTTGCTGTGCGCCGCGACCTGGCTGTTTTTGACTTCGACGAAATTACCGATGTGGACGTCTTCGCCGAGTTCGGTGCCGGGGCGCAGGCGTGCATACGGGCCGATTTGCGAAGCCGCGCCGACGATTGCATCTTCTATATGGCAGAAGGGTTTGATGTTGGCGTCGCGGCCGATGCGGGCGTTCTTGATCACGCAATGGGCGCCGATCACCGCGCCGTCTTCGATGCTGACTTCGCCTTCGAAGATGCAACCGATATCGATGCTGACATCGCGGCCGCATTGCAGCGTGCCGCGCACATCCAGGCGGGCCGGATCAAGCAAGGTCACGCCTTGTTCCAGCAAGCGGTTGGCGATGTTGCGCTGGTGGATGCGCTCCAGTTCGGCCAGCTGCACCTTGCTGTTGACGCCCAGGGTTTCCGCTATCGCATCGGGCTGCGCCGAGACGACCGGCGTGCCGTCGGCGACGGCGCTGGCGACGATGTCGGTCAGATAATATTCGCCTTGCGCGTTGTTATTGGAGAGTCCGGCCAGCCATTTTTTCAGTTGCACTGTCGGGGCGACCATGATGCCGGTGTTGCATTCACGGATGGCGCGCTGTTCCGGCGTCGCGTCTTTCTGTTCGACGATGCTGGTGATCTTGCCTTGTTCGCGGACGATGCGGCCGTAGCCGGTAGGGTCTTCCATATCGACTGTCAGCACCGCCAGCTTGTCGGCGCCCGCACTGTCGATGAGGCGTTGCAGCGTGTTGCTGGCAATCAGCGGTACGTCGCCGTAGAGCACCAGCGTCGGCACCACATCGTCCAGGTGCGCAGCGGCTTGCGCCACGGCGTGGCCGGTGCCCAGTTGCGGCTCTTGCTTGGCGAAGACCAGGTCGTCAGCAGCCAGCGAGCGCGGCACGGCATCGCCGCCATGGCCGTAGATTACGCACAGAGTAGTGGGAGACAGCGCGCGCGCCGCCGTGATCACATGCGATAGCAACGGCTTGCCCGCCAGGGGATGCAACACCTTGGGGAGTGCGGACTGCATGCGCTTGCCCATGCCGGCAGCGAGAATGACAATGTTCATGGTCAATATAGAAAGGGAAGTGGAAACGGCGGGTGGGAAATTCTAGCATGCGCAGTGCTGTCGGCATTGGCGCCGATACCGATTGCACAACAATTTGCCGAAACTAAATCGCCCCAGGACCGGATTAGCGGTAATGGGGCGATGTACGGGACGACATGCGGGGCGGCATACGTCGCGCGCCGCGCTAGCTAAGCCAGTTAATAGTGCTGCCAGAAACCGCCGGAGAAGGCCCAGTTGTTGCCATTGCGGACCCAGTGGCCCGGCGCCCAGAAATAACCGTCGCGGCGCGCTTCCCAGTGGCCGTTGATCCAGTCATGGCGGCCGTTGTTCCAGCGCCAGTAGCCGCCGATCCAGACGTGGTCAGGACTCGGCGCCGGGGGCATGACCTCGATCCGTGGCGGCGGCGGCGCAACATTGATCACGATCGGCGCGGCGTTGTAAGTATTGTTGATCTGCACCCAGCGGCCAGGATGGAATACCCATTGACCGCCGTCATTGCTCCAGTAAGCGTGCTGGAAAACCATATTGGCGCGGGACTGTTCCCAGTGACCGTTGTTCCAGACAAAGCGGTTGTTTTCCCACTTCCAGTGACCAGGGATCCAGTAAGAATCAGGATAGGGCGCCGGCGGCAGCACTTCAACCAGCGGCGCAGGCGGCGCTTGCACGACTTTGACTTCGCGGTATACGACCTGTGTGCGGGGCGGTTCCACTACACAGCCGGCCAGCGACACGGTCGCTGCTGCTACGGCTGACAATACCAAATAACGTTGAAAACGACGACGGTTCATTTATGTCTCCAGAGAAAGATCCTCGGTATTAAACGAAAAGCCGTACGGAATGAATACAGGGATTACAAATACTTGCAATATACCCGCCGCAAGCCGCTCCCGGAGGTTGCAGGCCGCCTGCCGCGAAGGGTCAGGCTTCGTCTTTCACATTGGTATTGGGGCCGTTTTTCTTGACGGCGTTGATGCCGGCGTCGCGGGCGCTGGTGGTGCTGTACATCTGGCTGCTGCCGATGACCTGGTGATTGGCGGCTTTCAGGTTGAAATAGAATTTGCCGTTGGAAGCCTGGTTGCGGCTATAGCGATCATCTTGCGTGCTGTTGTTTTGCACCGAAGCGATGCCGTTTTCGGCGGAGGCCTTGGCGACGTACATTTCGCTGTTGAGCACGACTTCGCCGTCGTCAGAGTAGAGCAGGAAGTAAAACTGTCCATCTACAGACTTCTTGAGTACATAGGACCCTGCCATTGCGCTTCTCCTGTTTATAGTTGCAGACGAAGCGGTGACGAAATAGCTACTTATCCATCCGACCGCCGCTCGTCCACTTTAATTATATAGCTCTGAGGGTTAATTCAATACTGCTGCTTGATCAACGCATCGATACGTTAACGCTTTGACGTTCAATCGACCGCGTGCAGCGGAATGATGCTGGCCACGTTAGCGCTGGCCGGCGTCGAGCAAGGATCGTCGTCAAACGCGATATCGCCGTTCGGATCGGCGATGCCGCTTGCCTTGAGTCCTGTGAAGCCGAACAGGTTGCGGTCCATCAGATGTGACGGCGCCACTGTCGACAGCGAGGCGAAGACATTGTCGACCCGGCCCGGGAATTTCTTTTCCCATTCGCGCAACATGCCCTTGATCTGCTTGCGCTGCAGGTTTTCCTGGCTGCCGCACAGATCGCAGGGGATGATCGGAAACTGCTTGACCTCGGCATAGCGGATCAGGTCGGCTTCCTTGACGTAGGCCAATGGCCGGATGACGATCTGCTTGCCGTCGTCCGATTGCAGCTTGGCCGGCATGCTCTTCAGTTTGCCGCCGAAAAACATGTTGAGGAAAAAGGTTTCCATGATGTCGTCGCGGTGATGGCCGAGAGCGACCTTGGTCGCACCCAGTTCGGTGGCGACCCGGTACAGGATGCCGCGCCGCAGCCGTGAACACAGCGAGCAAGTGGTCTTGCCCTCCGGGATCAGGCGCTTGACGATGCTGTAGGTATCCTGGTTTTCGATGTGATAGGCGACGCCCAGTTTTTCCAGGTAGGCCGGCAGAATGTGATCGGGGAAATTCGGCTGTTTCTGGTCCAGGTTGACCGCCACGATCTCGAAATTGATCGGCGCCCGCTCGCGCAAGGTCATCAGGATATCCAGCAGGGCGTAGCTATCTTTGCCGCCGGACAGGCAGACCATCACCTTGTCGCCGTCTTCGATCATGTTGAAATCGCCGATTGCCTGGCCGACCTGGCGGCACAAGCGCTTATGCAGCTTGTTGTTTTCGTGGGCGATCTTTTCGATGCTTTTCTGGTTCGGGGCGACAGTGTCGGCCAGCGCTTGCGCCAATGGTTGGTCTTGCATAAGGACTTCCTGCTTCAATAGGTCATTCATGGTGATTCAAACTCAGGCTTTCGGCTTGATGCGGAATACTTCGACGCCGACCGAGCGGCAGTCCGGGTAGGCATCGGGTTTTTCAGACGACACCCGCACCGCGCGTACCCGTGGATGCGCCAGCAAGGCGCTGACGAGGTCGTCGCACAGGGTTTCCTGCAAATGGATATGGCCTTGTGCCATGCGCTTGGCCACGGTATTGCGCATGAAATTGTAATCCAGCACGTCATCCATATGGTCTTTGGTCGGTGTCGACAGGGCCAACGGCACAAACAGGTCGACATTGATCAGCGCGCGCTGCGTGCCTTGTTTTTCGGATTCGTAGACGCCGATATTGATCTGCACTTCGTAGTCGCGCAGGAACAGGCGACGGCAATCGCTAAGGTCGGGATGGATGAGTGCAGAGAGCATGGCTTTTTCAGTGAGGTTGGAACGGTTGGCCTGATGCGGCGGCCTTGTCCCGTGGATGAGTTTGCAAATGTTGGCCGCCATCGACCAGCAGCGTACTGCCGGTAATGGCGGAGGAGGCAGCGACAAAACAGACTGTCGCTGCGATATCTTCCAATGTGGCGGGATTGGCGGCTTGCAGCGCCAATGTTTGGCCACCGGCGTCGGTCACGGCCAGCGCCGGGGCGATGCCGACTACCCGTACCTGCGGCGCGAAGGCCTGCGCCAGCAAGGTGGTGGCGCTGTGTAGCGCGGCTTTGGACAAAGTATAGGATAAAAAATCCGGCTGCGGATTGAACAGCTTCTGGTCCAGCAGGTTGATTACGACTGCCTGCGCGCCAGGCGTCTTTAGCATCGCCGCATACAGTTCCTGCGCCAGTTGGAGCGGTGCGGCCAGGTTGCCTTGCATGTGCCGGGCCAGTCCGGCGGAGGAAAACGCGGCAGGACTATCTTGTTCGACATGGCTGTCGTTGTTGACAATGCAACGAACCTCGCCCAGCGCCGCCGCAACACGCGGCAGCAGCGTGCTGATCTGGCTTTCCTGGTTCAAACGACAGCCGACGGCGACAGCTTGCGCGCCTAATGCCTGGCATTCCTGCACAAGGGCCGTGAGCGGTGCCGGCGGCTGGTCTTCCTGGTAATGAAGCGCCAGTTGCCATCCCGCACGCGCCAGCGCCAGAGCAATGGCACGGCCGACCGCATTGGCGGCGTCAGTGACAAGGGCTACGGCGTGAGGCTGATGGACTGGCTTTGGCATGGTACCTCATGTTTTGTTGTTGGCAATTAATGGCTTCGTGCATATTGTGGACGCAGGCGCTGATTAAACTTTAGAGGCTATTGAAAAATTAACCTGGCGTTGTTGCTTCTCCTAGCCGTACTACTCGTACTGTCTTGGTCGGAGCGCTTAGCCATCTTAATTTTTCAACAGCCTCTTAGCATCGAGTGCTTTACGCTCTGGCGTTATCTCCTACAATAGCGGCATGCAACTGCAATTACCCGAAGCTTCGGTCGAAGCACAGCGCGCATCGCGCCTGTTACACAACCTGATCGCCACTGAAATCCGCCTGCAACAGGGCTGGATTTCGTTCGCACGTTATATGGAACTGTTGCTGTACGCGCCGGATCTCGGTTATTACAGCGGCGGCGCAGCAAAATTGGGCAAAGACGGTGATTTTACAACCGCGCCCGAAATTACGCCGCTTTTTGGCGCAGCTTTGGCGCATTTGGCAACAGAATTGTTCACTTCGTCGCCATCGCTGCAGCCACAGATACTCGAATTTGGCGCCGGCAGCGGCCAACTGGCTTTCGATATCTTGAGTGAGCTGGCGGCCGGTTCCGATGAAAAAAGCGCGTTGCAGGGCTATTACATTGTCGAATTGTCAGCAGAACTGCGCGCACGCCAGCAACTGAAATTGCGTGAATTTCCGCAAGTGCAGTGGCTGGACCGCTTACCCGAAGCGTTTTCCGGCGTGGTGCTCGGCAACGAGGTGCTGGACGCCATGCCGGTGGAACTGGTGGTGCTGGGCGAGCAAGGGCAGGGCTGGCAGCAGCGTGGTGTCGGCCTGTCGGGTAATGATCAATTTATCTATATCGACCGGCCTGCCGATCCAGCGCTGATTGCCCAGATTCCTGAGGCCGATACGCTGACGCCGGGCCATCTGACGGAAGTACACCCGGTCGCCATCGGCTTCATGCACTCGTTGGGAGCGATGCTGAAAGCCGGGCGAGGCGGCGTCGCCATCTTCTTCGATTACGGCTTCCCGGCAGCGGAATATTATCTGCAGCAGCGTGACCAGGGCACCTTGATGTGCCATTACCGCCATCATGCGCATCCAGATCCTTTCTATATGCCGGGTTTGCAGGATGTGACCGCGCACGTGGATTTCACGGCGATGGCAGTGGCCGCCCTGGATTCGGGGCTGGAACTGCTGGGTTACAGCAGCCAGGCGGCATTTCTGCTGGAAGCCGGAATTGGCCAATTGTTATTACGCACATCGCCGGAAAACGCCTTGCAATACCTGCCGCAAGCCAATGCCATGCAAAAATTGGTGTCGCCGGCCGAGATGGGCGAGCTGTTCAAGGTGCTGGTAGTGGGCATGGCGGCGGAATTACCCGAGCGCTTCAGCCGCCATGACCGTAGCCATCGCCTGTAAGTCTAAGCCTGACTATGACTATCTTCCTTGAAGGTCTGACATGATCCGCTGGATGCTGGTGATCTTCGTCGCCGTAATCGTGTTTTCCAGCACCTTGCCCTGGCTGGAAAAACTCGGCCTCGGGCGCCTGCCCGGCGATGTGCGCTTCACCTTGTTCGGCAGGAAATTTTCGCTGCCGTTCGCTTCGACCGTCTTGTTGTCGGTGGTGATTTTCCTGCTGGTGCGGATACTTTAAAACATCGGCTTAATCGGCTTAGTATCACCGGTTCTCGCAGGTTATCTCAGGTCAAATGCCAAACAATGGATTGACCAACTCCGGCGGCCGGGCAATCACTGCGTGCTTTTGGTAAACCACAATCGGCCGCTGCAGCAGTTTCGGATGCGCTGCCAGCGCTTCCAGCAACGCTGCGTCATCGGCTTGCGCGAGATCGAGCGCTGCATATTCAGGTTCATTGTCGCGCAGCATGGCGCTAACGGGACCTCCCAAGGTTCGATGCAAAGCCTGCAATTGGGCCAGCGTCAGCGGCGTCTTCTGGTAATCGATTACTTCCAGTTTGAGCTTGCGCGTGTTGCTGAATTGCTCGGCAATCGCCAACGCCTCGCGCGATTTCGAGCAGCGCTGGTTGTGATAAATCGTGATCATTGTGCTTCCTTTGTAGGTTGATCCAGCGGCAATACCTCGTCGTCCCAGCCGCTGGCGGGCATATCCTCGCGCAAGATGCGGTCATGCGCAAACATTTCTTCGAGTTCTTCGCGCGCCTGCTTGGCGATGGAGACGATTTGCTGCTGGTCTTTTTGATGCGGATACATGTCGTGCAGGGTTTGCAAATTATGCGCACGGAATTTCATGGCTGCCTGGCGCGCGCGATAGGCGCCGAAACCAAGCTGGCGCAAGGCTTCGCGGCCCAGCAGCAGCGCCGATTCGAAGGTTTCCCGTTCGATCACGGTGACGCCCAGGTCCATCAAGTCAAAGTAATGTGTGACGTTGCGTGCCCGAGCGATGATTTGCAAGTCGGGAAATTCGTGGCGCACCGCCTCCACCAGTTTCAGGCTGCCTTCGATATCGTCCAGCGCCACCACCAGCAAGCGCGCGTTGGCGATGCCGGCCGCATGCATCAGATCGATGCGGGTGGCGTCACCGTAGAACACCTTGAAGCCGAAACGGCGCAGCAGTTCGATCTGGTCGGGGTCGTGATCCAGCACGGTCAGGCCGATCTTGTTGGCATGCAGCAGACGGCCGATGATTTGGCCGAAGCGGCCGAAGCCTGCAATGATCACCGGGTTTTCGTTGTCGTCGATGTCGTCATCGGGACGTTTTTGCGCTTTCAGGAAGTAAGGCGCGATGACTTTGTCGTACAACACTAGCAGCAAAGGCGTGGTCACCATTGACAAGGCCACTACCACTACCAGGATTGACGAGGTTTCTTCCGAAAACACACGTGCGGTGGCGGCCGCGCCGAACACCACAAAAGCAAATTCCCCGCCTTGCGACAGCAACGCCGCAAACAGGAATTGCTGGGCGCGGGCGATCTGGAAGACCTTGCTGAGCAGGTATAGCACAGTCAGCTTGATAACTAGGAAGCCGGCCACCAGCCCCAGGATCAGCCATGGCTTGGTCAGCAGCAAGCCGAAGTCGACCGACATGCCGACGGCAATAAAGAACAGTCCCAACAGCAAGCCTTTGAACGGCTCCAGATCGGTTTCCAGCGCGTGTCGGTATTCCGAATCGGCCAGCAGCACGCCAGCCAGGAAGCTGCCTAAAGCCATCGACATGCCGACCGATTCCATCAGCAGACCGATAGCGATCACCAGCAATAGCGCAAAGGCGGTGAAGATTTCGCGCAGTTCGGTGCGCGCAATCAGCCGCAGGAGAGGGCGAATCAGGTAGCGGCCGCCGACGATCAGCGTGGCGATCACCGCCACCACCTTGAGACCGCCGATCCAGCCTTCGCCGCTTCCATGCGCGACCGCCACGCCCAATACCGGCACGATGGCGATCATCGGGATCGCGGCGATGTCCTGGAACAGCAGGATCGCAAATCCGGCGCGGCCTGCAGGCGTCGTCGTTAATTTGCGCTCATTGATGGTGGCGAGGGCGATCGCGGTGGAGGACAGCGACATGCCGAGCGCTGCGATCAGAGCAGTTTTCCAATCGACGCCGACGGCGACAGCTGCGCCAAACAGCGCTAGCGACACCATGGACACCTGTGCCGTGCCCCAACCGAAAATCGAGCGCCGCAGCGACCACAAGCGCTTGGGGTCCAGCTCCAGACCGATCATAAACAATAGCAACACGACGCCGAATTCGGAGAAATGGAGGATGTCTTCGACGTTATCGATCAGGCGCAGGCCCCACGGCCCGATCGTCATGCCTGCCAGCAGATAGCCGAGCACAGCTCCCAGCCCCAGACGTTTGGCGATCGGCACCGCTACGACTGCTGCCGCCAGGTAAATCAAGCCGTTGAATAAAAGATTATTTTCCATGATGCTCAGTTGCCGGTGAGTGATGTGGTTGAATTTGCAGCCAGCAACTCAGGCCAGTTCGGATAGTTCGCCAGACGCTTGCGGTAGGTTTCGATATACGCCGCCAGGGTCTGCTGGTTGACTTGGTGTGCGCCAAACAACAAATGTGGCGGCAGCCAGTTCATGCCGCACAGCTGCGCGGTTTGCTGGAACGCAGGGAGGAAAGCGGAGAAGGGCATCAGGTTATGTCCTTCGGCTTGATACGAGCGCTCTGAGCCGCCTAGCGTGGCGACCAGCCAGAAATCCTTGCCGTGCAAGGCGTCGCCGCCAGGGCCGTAGGCCCAGCCGGGCGTGAAGACCGAATCGACCCATTGTTTCAGCAGCGCCGGCATGCTGTACCACTGGATCGGGTGCTGGAACACGACCAGGTCCGCTTCTTGCAACAGGGCTTGCTCGCGCCGTACAGGGATATGGAAGTCGGGGTATAGCTCATAGAGATCATGTACTTTGACATTCGGCACTTTGGCGGCGGCTTCGGCCATGCGCCGGTTGGCGCGCGAGTGGTGCGGCGTCGGATGTGCGTACAGGATCAGGGTTTGCGGCGGTTTGGTCATGGTCGGCGATGGCGGTTCTGGACGGAATCGATAAAAATAAGGGGAAACGGCTGAGTCGACAGGAAATTCAGGATGAACTGATCACGAAAACAATGCTCACACACCAATCGGGCCTATACTTTGGCAAGCAGTTTTTGACCGGCCTCTCGTGGCGACGCGCTGTTTTGTTTGCAGCCACATGCTAGCAGTACTTTCTCAAACATTTTTACTTCTGACAATTCCTAACAAATATGTCTGACAATAAACCGAGTGATCCGACCAGCGATCCTGCCCAATCCGTTCCCGAGGGAGCGATCGAAACCAAACAAATCATTTCCGCTGAATCCGGCCCGGCCGCGCCGGTTCCGGACGCTGTCAAGGAAGCCGCGCAAGAGCGACCGCAAGCGGCGGCAGCTCAGCCGCAACCTGCCGCAGCAGGCGGATTCAAGGCAGCCGATGATTCCGCCCCCTGGCCGCAAACCTGGAAGCTGATTGCGGCGCGGTTCCGTGCGCTGTCCGACAAAGCCGGCCGGCGCATGATGCAGCGGACCTTGAAGATCGGCATTTCCGCGCGGATCTTCCATCCGGAAGAAGGCGCCAAAGGCTTGCGTGGCCGTACCTTGCAATATCTGGAGGAATCGATCGCACAGTGGGTAATGTCGCGCAATGTGTTGGTGTTTATGATTCCTACGGTCAACACAAACGGTCTGGTCCATCCCAGCTCGATTCGCCTGCGCGATTACGCCAAGCATCTGGATGGCCTGGTGTTGCAGGGCGGTGCCGACGTATCGCCGCAAAGCTATGCCCAAGCCGCAACCCGGCCGGAGTGGGGCGGCGATCGGGTACGCGATATGTACGAGCTGGAGCTGCTGCATGAATTCATTGAAGCCGGCAAGCCGGTGCTGGGGATTTGCCGCGGTTGCCAGTTAATCAACGTGGCGTTTGGCGGCACCTTGTACCAGGACATCGCAACCGATGTGCCGACATCGATCAAGCACGTGAACGATGAGTACGATCGCTTGCACCATGCGATCCAGTTCCCGCCAGGTTCCTCTTTGGCAACTTTATTCAATGCCCATGGCGGCGAGCAAAGCGAGTGGGTGGTGAATTCCATCCACCACCAGGCTGTACGTGACCTGGGACGGGACCTGACAGTGGAAGCCATCTCCGGCAGCGACAATATCGTGGAGGCAATTCGTTATCGCAAGGCATCTTTTGTCATGGGTTTGCAATGGCACCCGGAATTCCACCGTGCCGGCGGTCCGCAGTTGCTGGATTGCACGCCAATCCTCGATGGATTTTTAAGAGCTGCACGCGAGACGCGTTTCTGATATTATCTCGCGCCTTGGCTGGTGAAGTGTTGAAACGCACTTTTCCCGATTCCGGCCGGGCCCGATGTCATTGCAGCGGGGAAATTGAAAAAACTAAGAAATATTTAGAAGAAATCGATTTCCGCAGTTGACACTCAAAGGGTGCTTTACTATAATCTGGGGTTCCCTGCGGAGAGGTGGCCGAGTGGTTAATGGCAGCAGACTGTAAATCTGCCCTCTTACGAGTACGCTGGTTCGAATCCAGCCCTCTCCACCATTTTGGGAAGAAGTAAAAGGCAGTTGCAGTAAAAATTGTTGTAGCGGTAGAAGTGAAGTGAGCTGAATTGAAGTGATCTCGCGGGTGTAGCTCAATGGTAGAGCTGAAGCCTTCCAAGCTTATGACGAGGGTTCGATTCCCTTCACCCGCTCCAGTAGATTTTGCAAGAATATTAAGTTGGGCGTGTTGTTAATAATAAAAACACGCGGACAGCATAGCCCTTGTAGCTCAGTGGTAGAGCACTCCCTTGGTAAGGGAGAGGCCACGTGTTCGATCCACGTCAAGGGCACCAGATTTAGTATCTCGGTTTTGTTTGCGGCGCTGGCATTGGCGTCGTAAAAGTTGGATGTCACTATGGATTCGGGTAGTAGTAAGAATACTGCTGATTCGAGTTTTCAATCTGTAAGACGGTCGGGCGCTGGCCTGAACATTCTCATCAAATCTTTAGGAGTCTAAGATGGCAAAAGGCAAGTTTGAGCGGACCAAGCCGCACGTCAACGTCGGCACTATCGGCCACGTCGACCACGGCAAGACCACGCTGACAGCAGCGATCGCGACAGTATTGTCGAAGAAATTTGGCGGCGAAGCCAAAGCGTACGATCAGATTGACGCAGCGCCAGAAGAAAAAGCGCGCGGCATCACGATCAACACTGCACACGTTGAATACGAAACTGCCAACCGCCACTACGCGCACGTTGACTGCCCAGGCCATGCTGACTATGTGAAAAACATGATCACCGGTGCGGCACAGATGGACGGTGCGATCCTGGTATGTTCGGCAGCTGACGGCCCAATGCCACAGACTCGTGAGCACATCCTGTTGTCGCGTCAGGTTGGCGTGCCATACATCATCGTGTTCCTGAACAAAGCGGACATGGTCGACGACGAAGAGTTGCTCGAGCTGGTTGAAATGGAAGTGCGCGAACTGCTGACCAAGTATGATTTCCCAGGCGACGACCTGCCAATCATCAAGGGTTCGGCGAAGCTGGCTCTGGAAGGCGACACTGGCCCATTGGGCGAGCAAGCGATCATGGCTCTGGCTGAAGCGCTGGATACCTACATCCCGACACCGGAACGTGCTGTTGACGGTCACTTCCTGTTGCCAGTGGAAGACGTATTCTCGATCTCGGGTCGCGGTACTGTTGTAACCGGCCGTATCGAGCGCGGTATCGTCAAGGTTGGCGAAGCACTGCAAATCGTTGGTATCCGTGATACACAAGATACAACATGTACTGGCGTTGAAATGTTCCGCAAGCTGCTGGACCAAGGTCAGGCAGGCGACAACGTAGGTGTGTTGTTGCGCGGCACCAAGCGTGAAGACGTGGAGCGGGGCCAGGTATTGGCCAAGCCGAACTCGATCAAGCCACACAAGCATTTCACTGGCGAGATCTATGTTCTGTCGAAAGACGAAGGCGGCCGTCACACACCATTCTTCAACAACTATCGTCCACAGTTCTACTTCCGTACAACGGACGTGACTGGTTCGATCGAGTTGCCGAAGGATAAAGAAATGGTGATGCCAGGCGATAACGTGTCGATCACAGTAATGCTGATCAACCCGATCGCGATGGAAGAAGGTCTGCGTTTCGCGATCCGCGAAGGTGGTCGTACTGTTGGTGCAGGCGTTGTTGCTAAGATCCTGCCTGACGCGTAATTGAAGTAGCAGTAATCGCCGCGACCCGGGAAAATCCCGCCTCGCGGCGTTAATGTCTGATCAGCTTGCACGAAGTTGCCAAGCGAACTGGTCAAAAAGTGTTTTAAGCGTAGGGGTGTAGCTCAATTGGCAGAGCGCCGGTCTCCAAAACCGGAGGTTGGGGGTTCGATGCCCTCCGCCCCTGCCACCGATTCGGGTGTAGGGTACTGAAAGTCACTGAAAGTAAGCCGCGTATGTCTAACCACCCTGTGCAAACTGTCGGCGAATCCGGCAGCAAGCTCAAAGTAATATTGGCAGTTTTGGCTGTCGTCGCCGGCGTTGTCGGCTTTTATTTTTTGTCGGGCCAGTCTGGTCTGGTGCGTACTAGTGCGCTGGTTGCCGGCTTGGTGGTAGCAGTCGCCCTCGCATGGACTTCGACTCAAGGCCGTGAATTCGTTGGTTTCGCCAAAGAAGCCGTCCGTGAGACAAAAAAGGTAGTCTGGCCAACCCGTAAGGAAGCGATGCAGATCACTGCCATCGTTTTCGCATTTGTGCTGGTGATGGCGATTTTCCTGTGGGGCATCGATAAGCTCCTTGAGGTCTTGTTGTACGACGTAATATTGGGTTGGAAACAATAATGAGCGATAGCACACAAAACGATGCGCAAGCAACGCCGCCTGCTGTAACGCCTTCGGCGCCAGCGGGCAAAAAGCGCTGGTATGTGGTGCATGCTTATTCCGGTATGGAAAAGAGCGTGCAACGCGCGCTTGCCGAGCGTATTACACGCGCTGGAATGGATGAGCAGTTTGGTCAGATCCTGGTGCCGACTGAAGAAGTGATTGAAGTTAAGAATGGCCAGAAGGCGGTTACCGAACGTCGTTTCTTCCCGGGCTATGTCCTGGTTGAGATGGAAATGACGGACGAAACCTGGCATCTGGTAAAGAACACCAACAAGGTAACCGGTTTCATCGGCGGCAAGTCGAACAAGCCTACGCCGATTCCGCAGCATGAAGTCGACAAGATCATGCAGCAGATGCAAGACGGTATTGAGAAGCCGCGGCCTAAGGTTCTGTATGAAGTCGGTGAGCTGGTGCGTATCAAGGAAGGTGCTTTCACCGACTTCAACGGTAATGTCGAAGAAGTGAACTACGAAAAATCGCGCGTGCGCGTGACCGTCACCATTTTTGGCCGCGCCACACCGGTAGAGCTGGAATTCGACAAGGTCGAAAAGGTTTAAGAATTTGAATCAACGCCGTTCGGAGCGTCATGAGTGAGAACTCAAGGAATCCGATGCAGTAAGAGGAGCCCCACTAGATCGCCGCCCAGCACATCGGGTTGATCAAAAAGGCGCTAATACTCACTTAACGTAGGAGCCATCATGGCAAAGAAAATCATTGGTTTTATCAAGCTGCAAGTTCCAGCTGGTAAAGCAAACCCATCCCCACCGATTGGTCCAGCACTGGGTCAGCGCGGTTTGAACATCATGGAATTCTGTAAGGCATTTAATGCCCAGACCCAAGGTGTTGAACCAGGTCTGCCAATTCCAGTCGTGATCACCGCGTTCGCTGACAAGTCCTTCACTTTCGTGATGAAGACTCCTCCAGCAACGATCCTGATCAAGAAAGCTGCTGGCATCACTAAGGGTTCGGCTAAGCCGCATACCGACAAAGTCGGTTCGATCACCCGTAAGCAAGCAGAAGAAATCGCTACCTTGAAGAAGCCCGATTTGACTGGTGCTGATCTGGAAGCCGGCGTTCGTACTATCGCTGGTTCTGCTCGTTCGATGGGCATCACGGTGGAGGGTCTGTAATGGCTAAGTTAACTAAACGCGCAAAAGCGATCAAAGCTAAAGTTGATCGCACCAAGGCATATCCATTCGATAACGCTGTTGCGTTGATCAAGGAATGCGCTAACGCAAAATTCAATGAATCGATCGACGTATCCGTCCAACTGGGCGTTGATGCCAAGAAATCGGATCAAGTGGTTCGTGGTTCCGTCGTGCTGCCAGCAGGCACAGGCAAGACCGTTCGCGTTGCAGTATTTGCTTCCGGCGAAAAAGCCGAACAAGCTAAAGCTGCCGGCGCCGACATCGTTGGTATGGAAGACCTGGCTGAGCAGATCAAAGCCGGTAACATGCCTTTCGATATCGTGATCGCATCGCCAGATACCATGCGTATCGTTGGTACCCTGGGTCAGATCCTGGGCCCACGCGGCTTGATGCCAAATCCGAAGGTCGGTACTGTTACTCCTGACGTCGCTACTGCCGTCAAGAACGCAAAAGCCGGTCAAGTGCAATACCGTACCGACAAAGCCGGTATCGTTCACGCAACCATCGGTCGTAAATCGTTTAGCGATGCAGAACTGAAGTCCAACTTGTTGGCACTGATCGACGCATTGAGCAAAGCAAAGCCAGCCACCAGCAAGGGTGTATACCTGCGCAAGATCTCAATGTCTTCGACTATGGGCGCTGGCGTCCGTGTCGACCAGTCGACATTGGCTGCTTAAGCTTAATAAAGTATTGCGGGACAGAGTTAAGCGTAGCGCTACTCTGTCCTCAACTGATTAAAAGTTAAGTCCTGAAGACCTTGGTCTTCAGGCGAATCTTTGGGCTGGACCTGTATTGGAAGTAACGATGCAAGTCCAGGCAATCAAAGACCGTTGGGCGGCGTGCAGCAGCCGGGCACAAAGTTAAACCGCGGAAGTAACCCAACGCAGATGGTGTACCCGAACAAGTTTTGCAGTCTCATCGCTGCGTGCTGATTTACTCTGAGTAATCATGCGCAAGTTCTGAACTCCTAACTTCGGACGCCGTGTTCGAACCGATGTAAGGAAAGCAGCCATTTGCGGTTGTGTCATATCCGAGCATCATTTTTGGAGGTTGATCTTGAGTCTCAATCTGAATGACAAAAAGGCCGTAGTCGCTGAAGTCTCCGCAAAAGTAGCAAACGCGCAGACTATCGTTGTGGCCGAATATCGTGGCATCCAGGTTGGTCACTTGACCCAACTGCGCGCTAATGCGCGTACCCAGGGTGTGTATCTGCGTGTGTTGAAAAATACACTCGCACGTCGCGCCGTTGAAGGTACCGCGTTTGCCGACCTCGCCTCACAAATGACCGGCCCGTTGATCTATTCGATCTCCGAGGATGCCGTTGCTGCTGCAAAAGTCATCAATGACTTTGCAAAAACCAACGACAAACTGGTTGTTAAGGCAGGTAACTTCGCTGGCAAGTCGCTTGATAAAGCGGGTGTGCAAGCGTTGGCAAACATTCCAAGTCGCGAAGTTCTGCTGGCCCAGGTTGTGGGCATGATGCAGATGCCGATCGCTGGATTTGTGCGTGGTTTGGCTGCTCTCGCAGCGAAAAAAGAAGCCGAAACTACTGCTGCTTAATCAAGCACGTACTCGGCGCTTTTTTAGCGTTAATACCAATCAGATGTATTTACTGTAAAAAATTAGGAGTTTCAAATGGCTTTTGACAAAGACGCATTCCTGTCACAAATCGACACATTGACAGTTATGGAATTGAATGACCTGGTTAAGGCATTCGAAGAGAAGTTTGGCGTTTCGGCAGCTGCAGTTGCTGTTGCTGGCGGCGCAGGCGGCGGTGCAGCTGCTGCTGTTGAAGAGCAAACTGAGTTCACCGTTGTTCTGTCGGAAATCGGCGCGAACAAGGTTGGCGTAATTAAGGCTGTTCGCGAAATCACTGGTCTGGGCTTGAAAGAAGCTAAAGACCTGGTTGACGGTGCACCGAAGCCAGTTAAAGAAGGCGTTTCGAAGGCCGACGCTGAAGCAGCACAGAAGAAGCTGGTTGAAGCTGGCGCAAAAGCTGACATCAAGTAATTTCAGCTTTTTTGAGCGCATTTATTGCGCTGGAGTCAAAGTGCAGAACTCTCGAAAAGGAGAGTTCGGCTTTGGCTCCTTTGTCGTTTTCGAATTTGTTTAGCGCTTGTTGTTTTATTAAGCGTCCGTTGCCATCAAGCTCGAAGGGCTGAGACTTGAGGAATTGTTGGTTAAGACAGTGTAGCCGGACCATTAGTTTTGTCTAGTTTCATTGAAAGATCCAGCGAATCCTGAATTCTCTATCCTTCCTGTCACTCACGGAGTGTTCAATGCACTACTCATTTACTGAGAAGAAGCGTATTCGTAAATCCTTTGCGAAACGCGCTAACGTTCACCACGTTCCGTTCCTGCTGGCGACCCAGCTCGAGTCGTATCTTGGCTTTTTACAAGCAGACAAAGTACCGTCTCAACGTAAGAATGAGGGCCTTCAATCGGCTTTCACTTCTATTTTCCCTATCGTTTCGCACAATGGTTTTGCGCGTCTCGAGTTCCTGTCCTACGTTCTCGGCGATCCGCCGTTCGACGTCAAGGAATGCCAACAACGTGGATTGACGTTCGCGTCGCCTCTGCGTGCCAAGGTACGCCTGGTGATTCTGGATAAAGAATCGCCGACCAAGCCGGTCGTCAAGGAAATGAAAGAACAAGAAGTCTACATGGGCGAATTGCCGCTCATGACGACTACCGGTTCGTTCGTTATCAACGGCACCGAGCGCGTCATCGTATCGCAGCTGCATCGCTCGCCAGGCGTGTTCTTTGAACATGACCGCGGCAAGACGCACTCGTCCGGCAAATTGCTGTTCTCCGCACGTATCATTCCTTACCGCGGTTCATGGCTCGACTTCGAATTCGACCCGAAAGACATCCTGTTCTTCCGCGTCGACCGTCGCCGCAAGATGCCAGTCACAATCCTGCTGAAAGCGATCGGCATGTCGGTCGAGCAGATCCTGGCCAATTTCTTCGTGTTCGACAACTTCGCGTTGCGTAACGAAGGCGCAGAGATGGAATTCGTTGCAGAACGCCTGCGTGGCGAAGTCGCGCGTTTCGACATCACCGACAAAGCCGGCAAGGTCCTGGTCGCTAAAGACAAGCGTATCAATTCCAAGCACGTGCGTGACGTGGAAGCTGCAGGCATCAAGCATATCTCGGTACCGGAAGACTATCTGCTGGGCCGCGTATTGGCGCGCAACATCGTTGACGGCGACACAGGCGAAGTGGTCGCCAATGCCAACGACGAGTTGACGGAAGAATTGCTGGCCAAGCTGCGTGAAGCGGATATCAGCGATATCCAGACCCTGTACACCAACGATCTGGACCAAGGTAGCTACATCTCGCAAACACTGCGTAGCGATGACACCAATGACCAGATGGCCGCCCGCGTTGCGATCTATCGCATGATGCGTCCAGGCGAACCGCCAACCGAAGATTCGGTTGAGGCGCTGTTCAACGGTCTGTTCTACAACGCTGACCGTTACGATCTGTCGGCTGTCGGCCGCATGAAGTTCAACCGCCGCATTGGCCGCGACGAACTGACTGGCGCCATGACGCTGTCGAACGAAGACGTGCTGGCTGTGATCAAGATCCTGGTGGAATTGCGTAACGGCCGCGGCGAAGTGGACGATATCGATCACTTGGGTAACCGTCGTGTGCGTTGTGTCGGCGAACTGGCCGAGAACCAGTTCCGTGCCGGTCTGGTGCGCGTTGAGCGTGCAGTCAAGGAACGCCTCGGCCAAGCCGAAGCGGACAACCTGATGCCGCACGACCTGATCAATTCCAAGCCGATTTCGGCCGCTATCCGTGAATTCTTCGGTTCGTCGCAGTTGTCGCAGTTTATGGACCAGACCAACCCGCTGTCGGAAATCACCCACAAGCGCCGTGTATCGGCACTTGGACCGGGCGGTTTGACCCGTGAGCGCGCTGGCTTTGAAGTCCGCGACGTGCATCCGACCCATTATGGCCGCGTATGCCCGATCGAAACGCCTGAGGGACCGAACATTGGTCTGATCAACTCGCTGGCTTTGTATGCTCGCCTGAACGAATACGGTTTCCTCGAGACCCCGTACCGCAAAGTTGAAGACAGCAAGGTTACCGACCAGATCGACTATCTGTCGGCAATTGAAGAGGGCCGCTATATCATCGCCCAGGCGAATGCGACCATCGACAAGTCCCTGAAGCTGTCGGATGAACTGGTTTCTGCGCGTGAAGCAGGCGAAACGATCCTGGTATCGCCGGAACGTGTCCAGTACATGGACGTGGCGCCAGGCCAAGTGGTTTCGGTAGCGGCATCGCTGATCCCGTTCCTCGAACACGATGACGCGAACCGTGCATTGATGGGCGCCAACATGCAGCGTCAGGCAGTTCCATGCCTGCGCCCAGAGAAGGCATTGGTTGGTACCGGTATCGAACGTACCGTGGCAGTTGACTCGGGTACTACCGTGCAGGCACTGCGTGGCGGTATCGTTGACTACGTCGATGCAGGCCGCGTCGTTATTCGCGTGAATGACGAAGAAGCGACTGCCGGCGAAGTCGGTGTCGATATCTACAACCTGATCAAGTACACACGTTCCAACCAGAACACCAACATCAACCAGCGGCCGATCGTGCAAGTTGGTGACCGTGTCGCTAAGCACGACGTGATCGCCGACGGCGCATCGACCGATCTGGGCGAACTGGCTCTGGGTCAGAACATGTTGGTGGCGTTTATGCCATGGAACGGCTACAACTTCGAAGATTCGATCCTGATCTCCGAAAAAGTTGTTGCGGACGACCGCTACACTTCGATCCATATCGAAGAGTTGTCGGTAGTTGCTCGCGACACCAAGCTGGGCGCTGAAGAAATCACCCGCGACATCTCCAACCTGGCCGAAAACCAGTTGGCGCGTCTGGATGAATCCGGCATCGTTTACATCGGTGCTGAAGTCGAAGCCGGCGATACGCTGGTCGGTAAGGTGACGCCTAAGGGGGAAACCCAGCTGACGCCAGAAGAAAAGCTGCTGCGCGCGATCTTCGGCGAAAAAGCATCGGACGTAAAAGATACATCGCTGCGCGTGCCTTCCGGCATGGTCGGCACCGTGATCGATGTGCAAGTGTTTACCCGCGAAGGCATCCAACGCGACAAGCGTGCACAGCAGATCATCGACGACGAACTGCAACGCTATCGCCTGGATCTGAACGACCAGTTGCGTATCGTTGAAGGCGATGCCTTCGAGCGTCTGGAGCGTATGCTGATCGGCAAGGTTGTCAATGGCGGGCCGAAGAAACTGGCCAAAGGCACCAAGCTGACCAAGGAATACCTGGCAGACCTGGACAAATATCACTGGTTCGATATCCGCCCTGCGGACGACGATGCAGCGGTAGCGCTGGAAGCGATCAAGGAATCGATCGCCGAGAAGCGCCACCAGTTCGACCTGGCATTTGAAGAGAAGCGCAAGAAGCTGACCCAAGGTGATGAGCTGCAGCCTGGCGTGCAAAAAATGGTCAAGGTTTACCTGGCTGTTAAGCGCCGTCTGCAACCAGGCGACAAGATGGCCGGCCGTCACGGTAACAAGGGTGTGGTTTCGCGCATCTTGCCTATCGAAGACATGCCGCACATGGCAGACGGTACGCCGGCAGATATCGTGCTGAACCCGTTGGGCGTTCCATCGCGGATGAACATCGGTCAGGTTCTGGAAGTGCATCTGGGCTGGGCTGCCAAGGGTCTGGGTCTGCGTATCGGCGAAATGCTGAAGGCGCAAACCAAGATTGCCGAACTGCGCAAGTTCCTCAACACCATCTACAACGAATCGGGCAAGACCGAAGACCTGGATGCGATGAGCGACGAGGAAATCCTGCACCTGGCGGACAACCTGAAGCTAGGTGTACCGTTCGCAACGCCAGTGTTTGACGGTGCGCATGAAGATGAAATCCGCCGCATGCTGGATCTGGCTTATCCGGACGCCATCGCCAAGCAACTGGGTATGACGCCATCGAAGAATCAGGTCACGATGTATGACGGCCGTACCGGTGAAGCTTTCGAGCGTAACGTTACCGTCGGCTACATGCATTACCTGAAACTGCACCATCTGGTCGACGACAAGATGCATGCACGTTCCACCGGTCCTTATTCGTTGGTGACCCAGCAGCCGCTGGGTGGTAAAGCGCAGTTCGGTGGCCAGCGTTTCGGTGAGATGGAAGTTTGGGCATTGGAAGCTTACGGCGCGTCGTACGTGCTGCAAGAAATGCTGACAGTGAAGTCGGATGACGTAAACGGTCGTACCAAAGTGTATGAAAACCTGGTCAAGGGTGACCATGTAATCGACGCTGGCATGCCGGAATCCTTCAACGTGTTGTTGAAAGAAATCCGCTCGCTGGGTATCGACATGGATTTGGATCGCGAATAAGCGATCCAAATCGACCGTCCCTCATTGTGGGACAGAGGCGGCCAGCAATGGCTTTAAGAGGCGCCGAAAGGCGACGAATTACTCTGTCCCCAACTGACTAGACCGTGAGATCGAGTTAGACCGGACTGCAGCGATACAAAGGAAGTGGGGGTGATCAAATTCCCCCGCGCAGCAACAGTAAAGAATCTTAGTTTCTTCACGCCAACTGGAGTGATACATGAAAGCACTGCTCGATTTATTCAAGCAAGTTCAGCAAAATGAACAGTTCGACTCGATCAAGATTGGTCTGGCGTCGCCCGAAAAAATCCGTTCATGGTCTTATGGCGAAGTAAAAAAGCCTGAAACCATCAACTATCGTACCTTCAAGCCAGAGCGCGACGGTTTGTTCTGCGCCAAGATTTTTGGCCCGATCAAAGACTACGAATGCCTCTGCGGCAAGTACAAGCGTCTGAAGCATCGCGGTGTGATCTGCGAAAAGTGCGGCGTTGAAGTCACGCTGGCCAAGGTGCGCCGTGAGCGCATGGGCCACATCGAACTGGCTTCGCCTACTGCACATATCTGGTTCCTGAAATCGCTGCCGTCGCGTCTGGGCATGGTCCTCGACATGACCCTGCGGGATATCGAACGCGTATTGTATTTTGAAGCCTACGTTATCACTGATCCAGGCATGACGCCGCTGAAGCGCTGCCAGATCATGTCGGAAGACGATTACGCCGCCAAGTACGAAGAGTACGGCGACGATTTCACCGCATTCATGGGCGCTGAAGGCATCCGTGAGTTGCTGCGCGCGATCGATATCGACCGCGATGCGGAAACCCTGCGCCAGGAATTGAAAGAATCGAAGTCCGAAGCCAAGATCAAGAAATACGCCAAGCGCCTGAAAGTGCTGGAAGCGTTCCAACGTTCGGGCATCAAGCCTGACTGGATGATCATGGAAGTGTTGCCGGTGCTGCCGCCTGAGTTGCGTCCGCTGGTACCGCTGGATGGCGGCCGTTTCGCTACCTCCGATCTGAACGACCTGTATCGCCGCGTCATCAACCGTAACAACCGTCTGAAGCGCCTGATGGAATTGCGCGCTCCGGAAATCATCACCCGCAACGAAAAGCGGATGTTGCAGGAAGCGGTTGACTCGCTGCTGGATAACGGCCGTCGCGGTAAGGCAATGACAGGCGCCAACAAGCGTCCTCTGAAATCCCTGGCAGAAATGATCAAGGGTAAGGGCGGCCGTTTCCGTCAGAACTTGCTGGGTAAGCGCGTCGACTACTCCGGTCGTTCGGTTATCGTGGTGGGTCCACAACTGAAACTGCATCAATGCGGTTTGCCGAAATTGATGGCTCTGGAGCTGTTCAAGCCATTCATTTTCCACAAGCTGGAAGTGATGGGCATCGCCAGCACCATCAAGGCAGCCAAGAAAGAAGTTGAAAACCAGACTTCGGTCGTGTGGGACATTCTGGAAGACGTGATCCGTGAACATCCGGTCATGTTGAACCGTGCGCCTACTTTGCACCGTCTGGGTATCCAAGCGTTTGAACCGGTCCTGATCGAAGGCAAGGCAATTCAATTGCACCCGCTGGTTTGCGCCGCATTCAATGCCGACTTTGACGGTGACCAGATGGCGGTCCACGTTCCATTGTCGATCGAAGCGCAAATGGAAGCACGCACTTTGATGCTGGCTTCCAACAACATCCTGTTCCCGTCGAACGGCGAACCGTCGATCGTGCCGTCCCAGGATATCGTGCTGGGTCTGTACTACGCCACCCGTGAGCAAATCAACGGCAAGGGCGAAGGCATGATGTTCCCTGACGTGTCGGAAGCCATTCGCGCCTACGACAACAAGGAAGTCGAACTGACTACCCGCATTACCGTGCGTATTACCGAGTATCCGAAGGATCCGGCAACAGGTGAATTCGTCAAGACCATCAAGCGCTACGAAACAACCGTTGGCCGCGCTATCTTGTCGGAAATCCTGCCGAAGGGCCTGCCATTCACCGTGCTGAACCGCGCGTTGAAGAAAAAGGAAATCTCGAAGCTGATCAACACGTCGTTCCGCAAATGCGGTCTGCGCGCTACGGTGGTGTTTGCCGACCAGTTGATGCAGTCCGGTTTCCGCCTGGCGACCCGTGCAGGTATTTCGATCTGCGTGGATGACATGCTGGTACCGCCACAAAAGGCAACCATCATCGCCACCGCAGAACAAGAAGTGAAACAGATCGAACAGCAGTACTCGTCCGGTCTGGTGACTGCCGGCGAACGCTACAACAAAGTGGTGGACATCTGGGGCAAGGCCGGCGACGACGTCGGCAAGGCCATGATGGAACAACTGAAGGTGGAAGACGTGGTTCGCCGCGACGGCACCAAGGGTACTCAGGAATCGTTCAACGCGATTTACATGATGGCCGACTCCGGTGCGCGTGGTTCCGCAGCGCAGATTCGTCAGCTGGCCGGTATGCGTGGCCTGATGGCGAAACCGGATGGTTCGATTATCGAAACGCCGATCACCGCGAACTTCCGCGAAGGTCTGAACGTTTTGCAGTACTTTATTTCGACGCACGGTGCGCGTAAAGGTCTGGCCGATACCGCGCTGAAAACAGCGAACTCGGGTTACCTGACACGCCGTTTGGTCGATGTGACCCAGGATCTGGTCGTGATCGAAGATGATTGCGGCACTTCCAACGGCGCGTCGATGAAGGCGATGGTTGAAGGCGGTGAAGTGATCGAAGCGCTGCGCGACCGTATCCTCGGCCGTGTTGCTGCCAACGATATCGTCAATCCTGAAACACAAGGCACCTTGTACGAGTCCGGTACGTTGCTGGACGAAGATGCGGTGGAAGAAATCGAACGCCTCGGCATCGATGAGGTCAAGGTCCGTACGCCGCTGACTTGCGACACACGCTACGGCCTGTGCGCGCAATGTTACGGTCGCGATCTGGGCCGCGGCACGCTGGTCAACAACGGTGAAGCAGTCGGTGTGGTTGCTGCGCAGTCGATCGGTGAGCCAGGTACCCAGCTGACCATGCGTACCTTCCACATCGGTGGTGCGGCATCGCGTTCGGCAGTGGCATCGAGTGTTGAAGCCAAGTCCAACGGTACGGTTCGCTTCACAGCGACCATGCGTTACGTGACTAACGGCAAGGGTGAATTGATCGTGATTTCCCGTTCCGGTGAAGTCCTGATCACTGACGACCACGGCCGTGAGCGCGAGCGTCATAAAGTACCTTACGGTGCGACCCTGATCGTCAAAGATGGCTTGACCATCAAGGCGGGTACGGCATTGGCAACATGGGATCCGCTGACTCGTCCGATCATTACCGAGTACACAGGTACTGTCCGTTTCGAGAACGTCGAAGAAGGTTCGACCGTTGCCCGTCAGATCGATGAAGTGACCGGTCTGTCGACATTGGTGGTTATCGATGCGAAGCGCCGTGGTTCGGTGACCAAGACTGTTCGTCCACAAGTTAAGCTGTTGAACGAGCAAGGCGAAGAAGTCAAGATTGCCGGTACTGAACACGCAGTGACCATCGGCTTCCAGGTTGGCGCGCTGATTACCGTGAAAGACGGTCAGCAAGTACACGTTGGTGAAGTGCTGGCGCGTATCCCGACAGAATCGCAAAAGACGCGCGATATTACCGGGGGTCTGCCACGTGTTGCCGAACTGTTCGAAGCGCGTTCGCCGAAGGATGCAGGTATGCTGGCTGAAGTCACAGGTACTGTGGCGTTCGGTAAGGAAACCAAGGGCAAGCAACGTCTGGAAATCACAGACATGGACGGCAACAAGCACGAGTTCCTGATTACCAAGGACAAGCAAGTGCTGGTACATGACGGCCAGGTTGTGAACAAGGGTGAAATGATTGTCGACGGCCCGGCCGATCCGCAAGACATCCTGCGCCTGTTGGGTATCGAAGCGCTGGCACGTTATATCGTCGACGAAGTGCAAGACGTGTACCGTTTGCAAGGCGTGAAGATCAACGACAAGCACATCGAAGTGATTGTGCGCCAGATGCTGCGTCGCGTTCAGATCGTTGATGCCGGCGATGCTTCGTACATCACTGGTGAGCAAGTCGAGCGTTCGGAACTGCTGGACGAAAACGATCGTGTGATTGCAGCTGGCAAGATTCCTGCAACCTACGAGAACGTATTGCTGGGTATTACCAAGGCATCGCTGTCGACCGATTCGTTCATCTCGGCCGCATCGTTCCAGGAAACTACCCGCGTGTTGACCGAAGCTGCAATCATGGGCAAGAAAGACACGTTGCGCGGCCTGAAGGAAAACGTGATCGTTGGTCGTCTGATCCCAGCCGGTACCGGTCTCGCATTCCACCGCGCCCGCAAGGAAAAAGACAGCTGGGAAGCGGAAGAGCGCACAGCACTGTTGCAATCCGAGCAGGCAGCGCGTCTTGCTGCAGCGGAAGCGCGCGCAGCTGAAGAGCTGGGCGCACAAGAAAGCGGCGAAGCTTAATCCTTTTAGTGGATTAGCAAGTAAAACGGCGGTGGATGAGAAATCATCTACCGCCGTTTTTATTTATGGCTGAAGATAAGTATGTTGGTCATTTACCGCAGACATTGCGGAACTGACTGCCTAATCGCGCTGCTGACGCATAGGCTTGCCGTTATCGATTACCTCGCGGCAGTCGCCTTTGAACGTAGAGTTGTCATAGTCAGTCCAGCCATAGCTATCGACATAGCGTTTGTGCGGGCGCAACTTGCTGCTGAGGAAGCTCCATTCAAGATGCTCGTCGGGATAGCGGATGTCAGCCAGGTCCAGCAGCGAATGGAACACGTTTTCAGTGGTCATCCGTGCGCGTTTGTGGCGAAGCAGCTGATCGACCTTGTCCGGGTAGGTTTGCTTATAGATATCGGAATACCACATCAGCGCAGGGATATGGAATTCGAACTGGGTGTTGTGGCCGTGGAAGGCGATTTTGCAGCTGCCGTCGTACAGTGTCTGGCCGTGGTCAGAGAAATACATCATCGCGCTCAGTTGCTTGGAATCCCTGAGTTTGTCGATTACCTGTGCCAGGAACCAGTCCACATAGCGGATCGAATTGTCGTAGCTGTTACTGAGCGCGGCTTTGTTGGCGAGGTTGGTATAGGCCGGATGCTCAATCCCGAATAGCGATGGCTGCCATTTGTCGAACTCCTGGGGATAGCGATGGCTGTAGTTCCAATGATTGCCCAAGGTGTGCAGCACGATCAGCTTCTTTGGCGCCGGATCGGCCATGGCTTTTTGTAATTGCGGCAACAGAATGGCGTCGAGGTTGGAGGCATCGGTAAAGCCGCCAAGGTTCAGGAACTGGACCACATCGGCCTCATTGGCAAATACCGATACCGGGGTGTCAAACTTACCATACGACATCTGGTTTGAAATCCAGTAAGTCTTGAAGCCGGCTTCCTTGTAGCCGGTGATGAACGATTTTTCGGCAAAGCCGGCTTTCAAGCTTTCAGTGGCCGGTTTGCGCGACACCATCACCGGGACGGACAGGCGTGTGGCAGACACCGAGGTAATGACATCGGAAAAGCTGACAAGGTTGCTTTCCTTGCTGAGCAGGGGATTGGTGTCGCGCTGATAGCCATTCAGGCTCCAGCGGTCGAAGCGCGATGATTCCCCGATGACCATGACTACAATTTGTGGCGTGTTCTGCTGGCTGGTTTGATGGGCGCCAAAGTGGAACTGGCTGTTCTTGTGCTCGAGATCGTCCAGATACTCACGTTCCTTCCAGAAATCGTAGCCGCGTACTGCCAATCCGAAAGGCCAGGTATGACCCATGGGTTCTGCTTCCAGCGGCAGTGCAGCCCAATTCGGGAGCTTGCCGAAATGGCTGGTAAGCGTTTGCGAGCTTGGTAAGGGAGCTACCTTCCCGGGGGCCGTACTTACCTGCGCCGCTTGAATTCCGATTTCCTCACCATATAACCAAACGCATAGGCCAAGAGTGAGTATTAACCAACCAGGCCAACGCAAGCGACCGTCGAGATCCAGGTCGCGGGTCCGGCTGGCCGCCAGCCAACTGAGTGCCCACCACAGCACGATCGTGGCAAGAATCAGCGCGAGCCACCAAATTTTGTCGCCGAGAAACTCCATCGCCTCGCCAGGACTGGTTTCGGCGATGATGCCGAGATGGTGAGTGGAGATGCCCTGGCCGTAGAATTTGCGCAGATAGATTTCGGTGGGCAAGGCCAGGAACGCCGGCAACAGCATCCAGTGGAACCAGAAGGGCCGCTTGAAGATGGACCATATCACTAGCCAGAGCGCGATTTCCGTAACGATGATGCGGATCGGGTGATCTACAGTTTGCCCGAACAGCAAAGGCACGAAGGGAACCAGGGACAGGGCCAGGTAGGTAACCAGCACGAACAGGTTATTGCGGCGAAACAAGGCGGGCATCATGAAGGGTGAAAATAGTCGAATCCCATTATCCCGCAAAGCTGGCGCGGGTGACCACGGCATATGAGATATAGACGGCCTTTGCCAATCGCGAGGTATTCAAAGTGACAATGGTCTGGTGGTGATCGCCGACAGGCGTCCGGACTGTTGTGTTTAGGAGGCACCTATCCTAGACTGCGGTTGACTGCCAGGCATCATAGGGATATACTCGCGGGTTCTCGATTGTAGGCTCTAAGGGCCGAACGTTCTTTGGTCTGCTTCCGCTTTCTATAGCGCGTTCCTCCTCTACTGCTGAATCGAATTGTGCGCAGGTTTTGTACGGTTCGTATGATTCCTCTGCAAGTATCTGTCCAATCCCGGACAACCGATTTCGGGATTGTTGTTATTAACGTCGTAATTTTGTTGGATATATAACGATGCCAACCATCAATCAATTGATTCGCCAGCCGCGCGTTTCTGCGGTCGTAAAGAGCAAATCACCAGCGCTGGAAAACAGCCCGCAAAAACGCGGCGTTTGCACCCGCGTTTATACGACAACTCCAAAGAAGCCAAACTCGGCTCTGCGTAAAGTTGCCAAAGTTCGCCTGACCAACGGTTTCGAAGTCATTTCGTACATCGGCGGTGAAGGCCATAACCTGCAAGAACATAGTGTCGTGCTGTTGCGCGGCGGCCGTGTAAAAGACTTGCCGGGTGTGCGTTACCACATGGTTCGCGGTGCACTGGATACCCAGGGCGTCAAGGATCGTAAGCAAGCACGTTCGAAGTACGGTGCAAAGCGTGCTAAGGCTACAAAGAAATAATAGTTTTCGTAAGGCGTAAGCCAAGCGAATAAGTGTCGGTCCCCAATGGGCCGAGTAAGTGGAGGGCTATGATGGCCATCCGCGAGTGTGCAGAAACAAATTATCTGTGCGCTCAACTGAAGATTGAAAGGAATCGAAATGCCACGTCGTCGTGAAGTTCCCAAGCGGGAGATTCTGCCGGATCCAAAATTCGGTAATGTAGATGTTGCGAAGTTCGTCAACGTCCTGATGTTGTCCGGTAAGAAATCGGTCGCAGAAAACATCATTTACGGTGCCTTCGAGCACATTCAAACCAAGTCCGGCAAAGATCCGCTGGAAGTGTTTGCGCTTGCTATCAGCAACGCAAAGCCACTGGTTGAAGTCAAGTCGCGTCGCGTCGGTGGTGCAAACTACCAGGTGCCAGTTGAAGTTCGTCCTGTCCGTCGTATGGCGTTGTCGATGCGTTGGTTGCGTGAAGCAGCTAACAAGCGCAGCGAAAAATCGATGCCACAACGCCTGGGCGGCGAACTGATGGAAGCCGCAGAAGGCCGCGGCGGCGCAATGAAAAAGCGTGACGAAGTTCACCGTATGGCAGAAGCGAATAAGGCGTTCTCGCACTTCCGCTTCTAATAGACTGGGCGGCAGGCTCTCTGATGAGCCGCTGTCCGCATCTGAAATTTGTTCGAGCCGAGCGCATATTTTTATCAAAAATGGCGCTCGGTTTCGTGCATTAAAAGACTTAGGATTAAATCATGGCTCGCAAGACCCCCATTGAGCGCTATCGCAATATCGGTATCTCCGCTCACATCGATGCAGGTAAAACCACGACTACAGAACGCGTTCTGTTTTATACCGGTGTGAATCACAAAATCGGTGAAGTGCATGATGGCGCAGCCACCATGGACTGGATGGAACAGGAGCAAGAGCGCGGTATTACCATTACTTCCGCTGCAACGACCTGCTTCTGGAAGGGTATGGCGGGTAATTTCGCTGAGCACCACATCAACATCATCGACACACCGGGTCACGTTGACTTCACGATTGAAGTTGAGCGCTCGATGCGTGTTCTGGATGGCGCCTGCATGGTTTACTGTGCAGTCGGCGGCGTTCAGCCACAATCGGAAACAGTTTGGCGTCAAGCTAACAAGTACAAGGTTCCACGCCTGGCGTTCGTCAACAAGATGGATCGTACCGGCGCGAACTTCTTCAAGGTTTTCGAGCAGATGAAGGCTCGCCTGAAGGCAAATCCAGTGCCAATGCAAGTACCTATCGGCGCTGAAGACAAGTTCGAAGGCGTGATCGACCTGGTCAAGATGAAAGCCATTTACTGGGACGATTCGACCCAGGGTATGAAGTTCGACTACCGTGATATTCCTCCTGAATTGGCTGCCGACGCTGCCAAGTGGCGCGAAAACATGGTCGAAGCAGCTGCTGAAGCATCAGAAGAACTGATGAACAAGTACCTGGAAGAAGGCGACCTGACAGAGGCAGAAATCAAGGCTGCGATCCGTCAACGTACCCTGGCCAGCGAAATCGTGCCAATGATGTGCGGTACTGCGTTCAAGAACAAGGGCGTGCAAGCCATGCTGGACGGCGTGATTGAATACCTGCCGTCGCCGGTAGATGTTCCTCCTGTTCCAGGCCTGGATGAAGATGATGAGCCAATCTCGCGTAAAGCAGAAGATGGCGAAAAGTTCTCCGGTCTGGCGTTCAAGATCGCAACCGATCCGTTCGTTGGTCAGATCTGCTTCATGCGCTGCTATTCGGGTACCCTGAACTCGGGCGATACCGTCTTGAATTCGATCAAGGGCAAGAAAGAGCGTATTGGCCGTATCGTGCAGATGCACGCCAACCAGCGCGAAGAAATCAAGGAAATTCTGGCCGGTGACATCGCTGCACTGATCGGGATGAAAGATACAACAACAGGCGACACATTGTGCGACGCCAATGCATTCATCATCCTGGAACGCATGGTGTTCCCAGAGCCGGTGATTTCGCAGGCTGTCGAGCCTAAGACTAAGGCTGACCAGGAAAAAATGGGCTTGGCGTTGAACCGCCTGGCACAAGAAGATCCTTCGTTCCGCGTGCGTACTGACGAAGAATCGGGTCAAACCATCATCGCCGGTATGGGCGAGTTGCATCTGGATATTATCGTCGACCGTATGAAGCGTGAATTCAACGTGGAAGCGACCGTCGGTAAGCCACAAGTTGCGTATCGTGAAACGATCCGCAAGACTTGCGAAGAAATCGAAGGCAAGTTCGTCAAGCAATCGGGTGGTCGTGGTCAATACGGTCACGTGGTTCTGAAGATCGAACCCCAAGAGCCAGGCAAGGGCTTTGAGTTCGTTGACGCGATCAAGGGCGGTACCGTTCCACGCGAATACATCCCTGCAGTAGAAAAGGGTGTCCGTGAAACATTGAACACCGGTGTCCTGGCAGGCTACCCAGTGGTAGACGTCAAGGTAACCCTGTTCTTCGGTTCTTACCATGACGTTGACTCGAACGAAAATGCGTTCCGCATGGCTGCTTCGATGGCGTTCAAGGACGGCTGCCGTAAAGCCAGCCCGGTTATTCTGGAGCCAATGATGGCTGTTGAAGTTGAAACTCCGGAAGACTACGCTGGTACTGTGATGGGCGATCTGTCGTCGCGTCGCGGTATGGTTCAAGGCATGGACGAAATTGCCGGTGGTGGCGGCAAGATCATCAAGGCCGAAGTACCTCTGTCAGAAATGTTCGGTTACTCGACTTCGTTGCGTTCGGCTACACAAGGCCGTGCAACTTACTCGATGGAATTCAAGCATTACTCGGAAGCGCCTAAGAACGTTATCGATGCAATCGTAACGTCCAAGGCTAAGTAATCAGGCAGTTGGCCCTTGTCTGTTCCACAAGAACGGATGAGGGCTAAAAATGTATAAATCATTGTTTAACGACATCGTTCTTTTTGAAGGAAGAATAAAATGGCAAAAGGTAAATTCGAGCGGACCAAGCCGCACGTCAACGTCGGCACTATCGGCCACGTCGACCACGGCAAGACCACGCTGACAGCAGCGATCGCGACAGTATTGTCGAAGAAATTTGGCGGCGAAGCCAAAGCGTACGATCAGATTGACGCAGCGCCAGAAGAAAAAGCGCGCGGCATCACGATCAACACTGCACACGTTGAATACGAAACTGCCAACCGCCACTACGCGCACGTTGACTGCCCAGGCCATGCTGACTATGTGAAAAACATGATCACCGGTGCGGCACAGATGGACGGTGCGATCCTGGTATGTTCGGCAGCTGACGGCCCAATGCCACAGACCCGTGAGCACATCCTGTTGTCGCGTCAGGTTGGCGTGCCATACATCATCGTGTTCCTGAACAAAGCGGACATGGTCGACGACGAAGAGTTGCTCGAGCTGGTTGAAATGGAAGTGCGCGAACTGCTGACCAAGTATGATTTCCCAGGCGACGACCTGCCAATCATCAAGGGTTCGGCGAAGCTGGCTCTGGAAGGCGACACTGGCCCATTGGGCGAGCAAGCGATCATGGCTCTGGCTGAAGCGCTGGATACCTACATCCCGACACCGGAGCGTGCTGTTGACGGTCATTTCCTGTTGCCAGTGGAAGACGTGTTCTCGATCTCGGGTCGCGGTACTGTTGTAACCGGCCGTATCGAGCGTGGTATCGTCAAGGTTGGCGAAGCACTGCAAATCGTTGGTATCCGTGATACACAAGATACAACATGTACTGGCGTTGAAATGTTCCGCAAGCTGCTGGACCAAGGTCAGGCAGGCGACAACGTTGGTGTGTTGTTGCGCGGTACCAAGCGTGAAGACGTGGAGCGGGGCCAAGTATTGGCCAAGCCGAACTCGATCAAGCCACACAAGCATTTCACTGGCGAGATCTATGTTCTGTCGAAAGACGAAGGCGGCCGTCATACTCCTTTCTTCAACAACTATCGTCCACAGTTCTACTTCCGTACAACGGACGTGACTGGTTCGATCGAGTTGCCGAAGGATAAAGAAATGGTGATGCCAGGCGATAACGTGTCGATCACAGTAATGCTGATCAACCCGATCGCGATGGAAGAAGGTCTGCGTTTCGCGATCCGCGAAGGTGGCCGTACTGTTGGTGCAGGTGTTGTTGCCAAGATCCTGCCTGACGCGTAATAGCAGTCTGTAGTACGTTTTACGATTGGCCGGCCGCTTCGGTGGCTGGCTAATATGTCAATGTAACAATATGCCGTGGGTGGTTGTCATTCACGGTTCGTTCTTTTAAGGAAAATCATGTCAGCTCCTAATCAAAAAATCCGCATCCGCCTGAAAGCATTCGATTACAAACTGATCGACCAGTCGGCTCAGGAAATCGTTGATACAGCCAAGCGCACCGGCGCGGTTGTCAAGGGTCCAGTACCACTGCCAACACGTATCCAGCGTTTTGACGTTCTGCGTTCGCCGCACGTCAACAAGACATCGCGCGACCAGTTTGAAATCCGTACGCACCAACGCCTGATGGACATCGTCGACCCAACCGACAAGACTGTCGATGCGTTGATGAAGCTGGACTTGCCAGCTGGCGTAGACGTAGAAATCAAGCTGCAGTAATAAATTCACAATAATTGAGGGCGGACTTCAGGCGTCGCGGCAGCGCGGCAAATGGTCTGCCCTTAGTTTTTGGGAGTGTTGTAAATCAGCTCTAACCGGCGGATGTTTGACATACCACGACAAAGATGGTCTTGCAAATAAAAATTTACGCGGTTATACTGATCGGCTTCGGTGCGATTGCCGACGGATTTCGTCTATGCAGTCGTGCTTATTTTAGTTGTACAAACATCAGCCCCGCCCAATCGTAGGCGGGAATGGAGAAAAACAATGAGCTTAGGCCTTGTTGGTCGCAAGGTTGGCATGATGCGCATCTTCACGGAAGATGGGGATTCGATCCCTGTTACCGTAGTCGACGTGTCGAACAACCGCGTGACCCAAATCAAAACGCCTGAAACAGACGGTTATACCGCTGTTCAAGTTGCATTCGGTCAGCGTCGCGCTTCACGCGTGACTAAAGCTGCTGCTGGTCACTACGCCAAAGCTGGCGTCGAGGCTGGTACCATCCTCAGAGAATTCCGCATTGACTCAACCAAGGCTTCCGAGCTGAAGGCTGGCGACGTTATCGCTGCAAGCCTGTTCGAAGCTGGTCAAAAGGTTGACGTTCAAGGTGTCTCGATCGGTAAGGGTTACGCTGGTACTATCAAGCGTCACAACTTCTCGTCCGGTCGCGCTACCCACGGTAACTCCCGTTCGCATAATGTTCCAGGTTCCATCGGTATGGCGCAGGATCCAGGTCGCGTTTTCCCTGGTAAGCGCATGACCGGTCACATGGGTGACGTTACTGTAACCACGCAAAACCTCGAAATCGCACGTGTTGATGCTGAGCGCCAACTGTTGCTGGTCAAGGGTGCGGTTCCAGGTGCAAAGAACGGCCAAGTTGTGGTCAGCCCTGCGATCAAAATCAAAGCTAAGAAGGGAGCCTAATTCATGGAACTCAAGCTCCTGAATGACCAAGGTCAAGCTGCTTCGAACGTTGCTGCACCGGATACCATTTTCGGTCGCGACTACAATGAAGCTCTGATTCACCAGGTCGTAGTTGCTTACCAGGCTAACGCTCGCAGCGGTAACCGTAAGCAAAAAGACCGTGAAGAAGTTCATCACACGACTAAAAAGCCATGGCGCCAAAAGGGTACTGGCCGCGCTCGTGCCGGTATGTCGTCTTCGCCACTGTGGCGCGGCGGTGGTCGGATTTTCCCGAACTCGCCTGATGAAAACTTCACGCACAAAGTAAACAAGAAGATGTATCGCGCAGGTCTCTGCTCGATTCTGTCGCAGTTGGCACGCGAAGGTCGTTTGTCGGTCGTCGAGAATTTCTCGGTCGAAGCGCCAAAGACTAAGTTGCTGTCGCAAAAACTGAAGAGCATGGGTTTGGAATCCGTATTGGTGATCACCGACAATCTGGAAGAAAACCTGCTGTTGGCGTCGCGTAACCTGCCAGGCTTCCTGGTATGCGAGCCACGTCATGCTGATCCAGTATCGCTTGTGTTCTACAAGAAGATCCTGATCACCAAGGCGGCTTTGGCGAAGATCGAGGAGATGCTGGCATGAACGCAATTAAACATAGCGAAGAACGCTTGATGAAAGTGTTGCTGGCGCCGGTGATTTCCGAAAAGGCAACGATGGTTGCGGAGAAGAACGAGCAAGTCGTTTTCCGTATCGCACCAGACGCTACCAAGCTGGAAGTCAAGGCTGCTGTCGAGCTGCTCTTCAAAGTTCAGGTTGAGTCGGTACAAGTTGCCAATCGCCAGGGTAAGCAAAAGCGTAGCGGCAAGTCGATGGGCCGCCGCAACCATACCCGCCGCGCATTCGTATGCTTGAAGCCGGGTCAAGAGATCAACTTCACCGAGGAGGCTAAATAATGGCACTCGTTAAAGTTAAACCAACCTCGCCGGGCCGTCGTGGCATGGTCAAGGTCGTTAATCCCGACCTGTACAAAGGCCGTCCATTTGCTGCCCTGGTTGAGAAGAAGTCGAAAACAGCTGGTCGTAACAACAATGGTCATATCACTACTCGCCACATCGGCGGTGGTCATAAGCAACATTACCGTCTGATCGACTTCAAGCGCACCAAAGATGGTATTCCTGCGAAAGTGGAACGTATCGAATACGATCCAAACCGTACAGCGAATATCGCTCTGTTGTGCTACGCCGACGGCGAACGTCACTACATCATTGCCACCAAGGGCATGGCTGTAGGTGACCAGGTAATGAGCGGCTCGGAAGCGCCGATCAAATCCGGTAACTGCTTGCCAATCCGTAACATTCCGGTTGGTACGATTCTGCATTGCGTCGAAATGCTGCCAGGTAAAGGTGCCCAAATGGCACGTACAGCCGGCGCCGGCGTAGTGTTGATGGCTCGTGAAGGTACTTACGCTCAAATTCGTTTACGCTCCGGTGAAGTTCGCCGCGTGCACATCGAATGCCGCGCTACCGTAGGTGAAGTCGGCAATGCCGAACACAGCCTGCGCAAGATCGGTAAAGCGGGTGCGATGCGTTGGCGTGGTGTTCGTCCTACCGTTCGCGGTGTGGTCATGAACCCGGTTGACCATCCTCACGGTGGTGGTGAAGGTAAGACCGCAGCTGGTCGTCATCCAGTTTCGCCATGGGGTCAACAGACTAAGGGTAAGAAGACACGCAGCAACAAGCGTACTACTTCCATGATCGTCTCGCGCCGTGGCAAGAAATAAGGGGTAACACATGACACGTTCATTGAAAAAAGGGCCGTTCTGCGACGCCCATCTGGTGAAAAAAGTCGAAACTGCACAAGCAGTCAAAGACAAGAAGCCAATCAAGACTTGGTCCCGTCGCTCGACCATCATGCCGGATTTTATCGGTCTGACGATTGCTGTGCATAACGGCAAGCAACACGTCCCGGTATATGTGTCCGAGAACATGGTTGGTCACAAGCTCGGCGAATTCGCGCTGACCCGTACGTTCAAGGGTCATGCTGCTGATAAGAAGGCTAAGAAATAAGGTCCGATGATGGAAACTAAAGCTACCCTCCGCGGCGTGCGTCTGTCGGCCCAAAAGGGCCGTCTGGTCGCCGACCTGATTCGCGGCAAAAAAATTGATCACGCGCTAAACATCCTGACTTTCAGTCCGAAGAAAGGTGCAGCCATCATCAAGCGTGTTCTGGAATCCGCAATTGCGAATGCAGAACACAATGACGGTGCTGACATCGACGAACTGAAAGTTACGACGATTTACGTGGAAAAAGGTTCGGTCCTGAAGCGCTTCACAGCGCGTGCAAAAGGCCGTGGTGATCGTATCTCGAAGCAATCCTGTCACATTTACGTGACTGTCGGAAACTAAGGAGTCACGATGGGACAGAAGATTCATCCAACCGGTTTTCGCCTTGCGGTTACACGTAACTGGGGATCCCGCTGGTATGCAGGCAATAGCAATTTTGCCCAAATGCTCGGCGAAGATCTGAAAGTTCGCGCTTTCCTCAAGAAAAAACTGAAGAACGCATCGGTCGGCCGCGTTGTTATCGAGCGTCCTGCAAAGAACGCACGCATCACGATTTACAGCTCGCGTCCTGGTGTTGTTATTGGTAAAAAAGGCGAGGACATCGAAGTACTGAAGTCCGCGCTGACTAAGCTGATGGGTGTGCCGGTTCACGTTAATATCGAAGAAATTCGTAAACCTGAAATCGACGCACAACTGATCGCTGACTCGATCGCGCAACAGCTCGAAAAACGCATCATGTTCCGCCGCGCGATGAAACGTGCGATGCAGAACGCAATGCGTCTGGGCGCGCAAGGGATCAAGATCATGTCGTCCGGTCGTTTGAATGGTATCGAAATCGCCCGTACCGAATGGTACCGCGAAGGTCGCGTACCACTTCATACACTGCGCGCTGACATCGACTACGGTTTCGGCGAAGCTGAAACCACGTACGGCATTATCGGCATCAAAGTCTGGGTTTACAAGGGTGATCGTCTGGCTAACGGCGATGCGCCGGTAATCGACGTACCTAACGACGATGACAAGAAACGCCGTGGTCCACGTCGCGATGATGGCAAGCCAGCCGGTCGTCCACGTGCTAAAACTACAACGGCAGGTCCAGGTGCGCCAGCTGCGCGTCCAGCCCGTGCCAAGAAGCCGGATGGCGCTGCTGAAGGTGTTGCTGCACCGGCTGAGAAAGCAGGAGAATAATCATGCTGCAACCAGCACGCAGAAAATATCGTAAAGAGCAAAAGGGCCGCAACAAGGGCATTTCGCATTCGCGCGGTACCGCCGTGTCGTTTGGCGAATTTGGCTTGAAGGCGATTGGCCGCGGTCGTATCACCGCGCGTCAAATCGAGGCAGCTCGTCGCGCAATGACCCGTCACATCAAACGGGGTGGTCGTATCTGGATTCGTATTTTCCCCGATAAGCCAATTTCGCAAAAACCTGCCGAAGTCCGTATGGGTAACGGTAAGGGTAATCCCGAGTACTACGTGGCTGAAATCCAGCCAGGTAAAATGCTGTACGAGATGGATGGCGTCGACGAAACTCTGGCGCGCGAAGCATTCCGTTTGGCTGCAGCTAAATTGCCGTTGTTGACCACGTTCGTCGTGCGTCAAATCGGCCAATAATTGGAGTTAAACATGAAAGCATCAGAACTCCGCGACAAAGATCAAGCGGCCTTGACCAAAGAGCTGAACGAATTGCTGAAGGCGCAGTTTAGCCTTCGCATGCAAATCGCTACTCAGCAATTGAGCAATACGTCGCAATTGAAGAAAGTTCGTCGCGATATAGCACGGGTCAAGACCGTGATCAATTCGAAGGGCGCCCTGTAATGAACGATCAAGTGAAACAAGCGCTCAAGCGCACGCTGGTTGGTAAAGTTGTGTCCGATAAAATGGACAAGACTGTTACCGTCCTGATCGAACGCCACGTCAAGCATCCTCTGTATGGCAAAATCATCGTGCGTACTAACAAGTACCATGCACATGACGAAACCAACCAGGCCAAGGAAGGTGACGTTGTCGAGATCCAAGAAGGACGTCCAATCTCCAAGACTAAAGCTTGGAGCGTGACACGTGTGGTACAAGTGGCACAAGTCCTGTAATTATTTGTTGCGAGCCAAGCATTTTGATGTAATAATGCTTGGCTTCGCTCATGTTGGCTTCCAGCAGGGGCGATACAGAAAAATTAGCACCACCCGCAGTAAATTTTTGTACTAGCAAGAAGTTTTGGAAGTCGTCCACCTAAGCAGTGCGCTCAGCAGAGTTGCCCTGACAGGACCAAGACTGACCGTAAATCCGCATCGTGCGGCAGCGAGTTAAGTTGGGAAAGAAAATATTATGATTCAAACGGAAAGCCGGCTCGAAGTAGCCGACAACACTGGTGCACGCGAAGTTATGTGTATCAAAGTTCTGGGTGGTTCCAAGCGTCGCTATGCCAGCATTGGTGATGTGATCAAGGTTACCGTCAAAGTGGCAGCGCCACGTGGTCGCGTCAAGAAAGGCGAGATTTATAACGCCGTTGTCGTACGGACCGCTAAAGGTGTTCGTCGTCAAGATGGTTCGTTGGTCAAGTTCGATGGTAATGCAGCAGTGCTGCTGAACGCGAAGCTTGAGCCAATTGGTACGCGTATTTTTGGACCAGTCACTCGTGAACTGCGCACTGAGCGCTTCATGAAGATTGTGTCGCTCGCGCCTGAAGTGCTGTAAGGAGTCGAGATGGATAAGATTCGGAAAAGCGACGAGGTAATCGTCCTGACTGGTAAAGACAAGGGCAAGCGCGGTGTTGTTAAGCAACGCGTTGATGCTAATCACGTCGTCGTAGAGGGTGTCAACGTTGCTAAAAAAGCGACCAAGCCAAACCCGATGACTGGTGTAACTGGTGGCATCATTGACAAGCTGATGCCAATTCACGTGTCAAATGTTGCGTTGTTCAATGCAGCAACTGGCAAGGCAGATCGCGTTGGTTTTAAAGATGTGGACGGCAAGAAAGTCCGCGTTTTCAAGTCCAGTGGCGAAGTTGTTAAGGTTTAAGAGATCATGGCCCGTCTCCAAGAATTCTATAAAGATAAAGTCGTTACCGACCTGACAGCGAAATACGCTTACAAGTCCGTAATGGAAGTGCCGCGCATTCTGAAGATCACCCTGAACATGGGTTTGTCGGAAGCGATTGCGGACAAGAAGATCATTGAGCACGCTGTTGGCGATTTGACCAAGATTGCAGGTCAGAAGCCAGTCGTGACCAAGGCACGGAAGGCTATCGCGGGTTTTAAAATCCGTGAAGGCTACCCAATCGGTTGCATGGTTACGTTGCGTGGCGCTCATATGTACGAGTTTCTGGATCGCCTGATCACTGTCGCGCTGCCGCGCGTTCGTGACTTCCGTGGCGTCTCCGGTCGTGCATTTGACGGTCGTGGTAACTACAATATCGGTGTGAAAGAGCAGATCATTTTCCCCGAAATTGAATACGACAAGATTGATGTGTTGCGTGGTATGAATATCAGTATCACGACGACTGCAAAGACCGACGACGAAGCAAAATCGCTTCTCGCCGCATTTAAATTTCCGTTCAGAAACTGAGGTTGCCATGGCAAAACTGGCACTGATTAACCGTGAGCAAAAGCGCGCTGACCTGGTAAAGAAATACGCCGGTAAGCGTGCCGAGTTAAAGGCAATCATTGATGACCAATCGAAGTCGGAAGAAGAGCGCTACGAAGCTCGCTTGAAATTGCAAGCGCTGCCACGTAACTCGGCTCCGACCCGTCAACGTAATCGTTGCTCCCTGACTGGTCGTCCACGTGGCACTTTCCGCAAGTTCGGTCTGGGCCGTATTAAGCTCCGTGAAATCGCCATGCGTGGCGAAATTCCGGGTATGACTAAAGCAAGCTGGTAATAGGAGAATATGCAATGAGTATGAGCGATCCTATCGCCGATATGCTGACCCGTATCCGCAATGCGCAAGTAGTTCACAAGACAACCGTGGCAATGCCATCGTCGAAGGTCAAGATTGCGATTGCCAACGTCCTCAAGGACGAGGGTTACATTGAAGATTTCGCTGTCGCAGAAGAAGGCGGCAAAGCGGAACTCAAAATCGGTTTGAAGTATTACGCCGGCCGTCCTGTTATCGAACGCCTTGATCGCGTATCCCGTCCAGGGCTGCGTATCTACAAGGGCAAAGATGACATCCCTAACGTGATGAACGGCTTAGGTGTGGCAATTATTTCGACACCTGCTGGTGTCATGACGGACCGCAAAGCGCGCGCAACCGGTGTCGGTGGCGAAGTTATTTGCTACGTCGCCTAAGGAGTGCAATATGTCACGTGTAGGTAAAATGCCGATTGCACTGCCGACTGGCGCGGAAGCGACCATCACAGCAGCGCAGATCACAGTCAAGGGCCCGTTGGGCTCGTTGTCCCAGGCTTTGAATGGCCTGGTCAAAATCGAAAACAACAACGGCACGCTGAATTTCGCGGCCGCTGACGAAAGTCGTGAAGCCAATGCGATGTCAGGCACCCTGCGTGCTCTGGTCAACAACATGGTCAACGGTGTAACCAAGGGCTTTGAAAAGAAGCTGAACCTGGTTGGCGTGGGTTTTCGTGCGCAAGCTCAAGGCGACAAGTTGAATCTGTCCCTCGGTTTCTCGCATCCGGTGGTTCACCAAATGCCAGCTGGCGTGAAAGTGGAAACACCGACGCAAACCGAGATCCTGATCAAGGGTATCGACAAGCAACGTGTTGGTCAGACTGCTGCAGAAATTCGTGCTTACCGCGAACCTGAGCCTTATAAGGGCAAGGGCGTTCGTTACTCGGACGAAGTGGTAATCCTTAAAGAAACCAAGAAGAAGTAATAGGGGTTGACGATGGATAAGAAACAATCACGTCTGCGCCGTTCACGCCAAACGCGTGCCAAGATCGCAGAGTTAAAGGTGAATCGCCTGGCAGTGCATCGTACCAACTTGCACATTTACGCCAGCATCATCGGCCCTGACGCTAAAGTGTTGGCTTCGGCCTCCACACTGGAAGCTGAAGTACGTGCGGAACTGGCCGGTAAGTCCGGTGCAGGCGGCAATACAGCAGCTGCGGTTCTGGTTGGCAAGCGTGTTGCCGAGAAGGCACTGAAAGCTGGAGTTACCGAAGTTGCGTTTGATCGCTCCGGTTTCCGTTACCACGGCCGCGTCAAGGTGCTGGCAGATGCCGCCCGCGAAGCCGGTCTGAAGTTCTAAGGAAGAATCGTCATGGCAAAAATGCAATCGAAAATGCAAAGCGATAAGCCGGATGATGGCATGCGCGAAAAAATGATCGCGGTCAACCGTGTGACCAAAGTGGTCAAGGGTGGTCGTATCATGGGTTTCGCAGCATTGGCTGTTGTTGGTGATGGCGATGGCCGTATCGGCATGGGCAAGGGCAAATCGAAAGAAGTGCCAGTTGCTGTGCAAAAGGCTATGGAAGAAGCTCGTCGCAAGATGATCAAGGTAACGCTCAAGAACGGTACTCTGCAACACGCAATTTCCGGCAAGCACGGCGCGTCATCGGTTTTGATGCTACCAGCTAAAGACGGTACTGGTGTTATTGCAGGCGGTCCAATGCGCGCAATTTTTGAAGTGCTGGGTGTGACGAACGTTGTGGCCAAGTCCACTGGTTCGACTAATCCGTACAACATGGTTCGTGCAACTTTGAACGGCTTGTCAAAAATGAACACTCCATCGGAAATCGCTGCCAAACGCGGCAAGTCCGTTGAAGAAATTCTGGGCTAAGGTGATCAAAATGACAAAGACTGTAAAAGTACAATTGATCAAGGGTTTGATCGGCACGCGCGAAACTCATCGCGCAACGGTGCGCGGTTTGGGTCTGCGTCGCGTTAATTCGGTTTCCGAATTGCAAGACACACCAGCTGTGCGCGGCATGATCAATAAAGTGTCCTATCTTGTGAAAGTGGTGTCGTAAGCTTAGGCTTGCGAACGGAGCAAATTATGGAATTGAATACTATTCAACCTGCAGATGGCGCCAAGCACTACAAGCGTCGCGTTGGTCGTGGTATCGGCTCGGGTCTCGGTAAAACAGCCGGCCGCGGTCACAAGGGTCAAAAATCGCGTTCGGGCGGTTTCCACAAAGTAGGTTTTGAAGGCGGTCAGATGCCTTTGCAACGTCGTTTGCCAAAACGCGGCTTCAAGTCGATGGCAACGCCGTACAAAGCAGAAGTTCGTTTGTCGGACCTGGAAAACCTGCCGGTAACTGAAGTAGATATCCTGGTGTTGAAGCAAGCTGGCGTCATCGGCGAGCTGGCACGTGTGGTACGCGTTATCTTGTCGGGCGAGCTCACTAAAAAAGTGACACTCAAAGGCTTGATCGCTACCAAAGGTGCAAAAGCTGCGATTGAAGCGGCCGGCGGATCGGTTGCTTAATTTGTCGTTCTAACTCGTAGCAATGGAGCAATAAGTGGCGACTTCACCCCAACTTGCAAAGAGTGCTGCGAGCGGCTTCCCATGGGGCCGTCTGTGGTTCTTGCTAGCTGCACTGGTTGTATATCGTATTGGCGCTCACATTCCCGTTCCGGGAATTGATCCATCGCAGTTGGCGCAATTGTTTAAGGCGCACCAGGGCGGTATTCTGGGCATGTTCAACATGTTCTCTGGTGGTGCGTTGTCGCGGTTCACCGTGTTCGCGCTGGGTATCATGCCGTATATCTCGGCATCGATCGTGATGCAATTGATGTCGATTGTGTCACCCCAGCTGGAAGCGTTGAAGAAAGAGGGCGAGTCTGGCCGTCGCAAGATTACTCAGTACACTCGTTACGGTACGCTGTTGCTGGCGACGTTTCAGGCTCTGGGGATCGCGGTAGCGCTGGAATCGCAACCTGGCTTGGTGTTGGATGCCGGCCTGGCCTTTCGCTTCACTACAGTTGTGACGCTGGTAACAGGAACAATGTTTTTGATGTGGTTGGGTGAGCAGATTACTGAGCGTGGCCTCGGCAACGGTATCTCGATCATTATCTTTGCAGGTATCGCAGCTGGTTTGCCGAATGCGGTTGGTGGTTTGTTCGGTCAGGTAAGTACCGGTTCGATGAGTCCCTTGTCGGCGATTCTGATTTGTTTGATCGCTGCCGGTGTGACATATCTGGTGGTATTTATTGAACGCGGCCAACGCAAGATTCTGGTGAATTATGCGAAACGCCAAGTAGGCAACAAGATTTATGGTGGTCAAAGCAGTCATTTGCCACTGAAGCTGAACATGGCTGGTGTAATTCCTCCAATCTTCGCTTCCTCGATCATCTTGTTTCCTGCGACAATCACGAGTTGGTTTACTTCGGGTAATTCAACCAACCCGGTAGTGAACTTCCTGAAGGATATGGCGGGTTCGCTGGCGCCAGGTGAGCCGATTCATGCTTTGCTGTATGCGATTGCAATTGTGTTCTTCTGCTTTTTCTATACAGCGTTGGTGTTCAACAGCAAAGAAACAGCTGACAACCTGAAGAAGAGCGGTGCGTTTGTACCAGGGATTCGTCCAGGCGAGCAGACAGCACGTTATATCGACAAGATTTTGATGCGTTTGACACTGGTTGGCGCGGTTTATATTACGGTTGTTTGTTTGGTTCCGGAATTCTTGATCGCCCGCTGGAAAGTACCGTTTTATTTTGGTGGTACATCGCTGTTGATTATCGTAGTGGTCACCATGGATTTCATGGCGCAAGTACAGAATTACGTGATGTCGCAGCAATATGATTCGCTGCTTCGTAAGGCAAATTTCAAGGGCGGCGTGTCGACACGCTAAGTGTTGATACGAACGACCAAAGGAACCAGTAGACCGAATGGCAAAAGACGACGTTATCCAGATGCAAGGCGAGATTCTTGAGAATCTCCCCAATGCAACATTTAGAGTCAAGTTGGAAAACGGACATATCGTCCTCGGTCATATTTCTGGCAAGATGCGCATGAACTATATTCGCATCCTCCCAGGAGATAAGGTGACGGTAGAATTGACACCTTATGATTTAAGCCGGGCACGGATTGTGTTCCGTACCAAGTAACTTTTAGTATAGAAAGAAGACGAAAATGAAAGTGCTCGCATCAGTCAAGCGCATCTGCCGCAACTGTAAGATCATTAAGCGCAAAGGCGTGGTTCGCGTCATTTGTACAGAGCCGCGCCATAAACAGCGCCAAGGTTAATTAACGTTATTGATCGAGGAATAACGAATGGCACGTATTGCAGGGGTAAACATCCCCAATCATCAGCACACTGTTATCGGCTTGACAGCCATCTACGGTGTTGGCCGCCCACGCGCAAAAGTAATTTGCGACAGCACGGGTATTTTGACTACGAAGAAGATCAAAGATCTCGACGATAACGAGCTGGAAAAGCTGCGCGACGAAATTGCAAAATTCGTCGTCGAAGGTGATCTGCGTCGTGAACTGTCGATGAACATCAAGCGTTTGATGGATCTGGGTTGCTATCGTGGTATGCGTCATCGCAAAGGCTTGCCTTGCCGTGGCCAACGTACTCGTACCAATGCACGTACCCGCAAGGGCCCGCGCAAAGCCGCTCAATCGCTGAAGAAATAATTAAGATGCCACGCTTTCGTGGCGTGGCAGCTGATTGTTCTTAGGTAGTCGGATTCAAGGAAATTATTATGGCAAAGTCCCCAAATAACGCCGCAGCAGCACGTGTGCGTAAAAAAGTTAAAAAGAACGTTGCTGAAGGTATCGCGCATATTCACGCGTCTTTCAACAACACCATCATCACGATTACCGATCGTCAAGGTAACGCGTTGTCGTGGGCGACATCTGGTGGCGCTGGCTTTAAAGGCTCCCGCAAGTCGACTCCATTTGCAGCGCAGGTTGCAGCCGAAGCCGCTGGTAAAGTGGCTGTGGAATGTGGCGTAAAGAACCTGGAAGTACGTATCAAGGGCCCAGGTCCTGGTCGTGAATCCGCTGTTCGCGCATTGAACAACCTGGGTATCAAGATCACCCAGATTCAAGACGTAACACCAGTTCCGCATAACGGTTGCCGCCCACCAAAGCGTCGTCGTATCTAAATCGATTTCGATTTTCGCTGTTGTGTCTCATCACTTCAGCGTATGCAAGTAGCCCGCCAATGACCTTGGCGGGTTTTGTTCTTAAGCCCACCGTCTGGTTGAAAGCAAACCAGACTAGCGCCAGGCCGTTTTCGGCCCCAACGGATAGTCATATCCCGGCGTCATATTTTTAAAAGGAAGCATCGTGGCACGTTATATCGGACCTAAAGCAAAACTTTCCCGCCGTGAAGGTACGGACCTGTTCCTGAAGAGCGCACGCCGCTCGCTGGATTCCAAGTGCAAACTGGACTCCAAGCCAGGTCAACACGGCCGCACATCTGGTGCACGTACCTCCGACTACGGTAACCAATTGCGCGAAAAGCAAAAAGTTAAGCGTATGTACGGCATTCTGGAACGCCAGTTCCGTCGTTATTTCGCTGAAGCGGACCGTCGCAAGGGCAACACCGGCGAAACACTGCTGCGTTTGCTGGAAGCACGTCTGGACAACGTCATTTATCGTATGGGTTTTGGTTCGACCCGTGCTGAAAGCCGTCAGCTGGTTTCGCACAAAGCGTTCACCGTCAACGGTAACGTGGTCAATATCGCGTCTTACCAAGTGAAGACCGGCGACGTGATCGCTGTTCGTGAAAAAGCCAAGAAGCAAGTGCGTATCATCGAAGCGCTGCAACTGGCCGAACAAGGTGGCATGCCATCGTGGGTTTCGGTTGATGCGAAGAAAATGGAAGGTACTTTCAAGTCCCTGCCAGACCGTAACGAAATCGCTAACGACGTCAACGAATCGCTGATCGTCGAATTGTATTCGCGTTAATTTTAGTTTTTCCGGCTCTGCCTGTATTTGGCAGGGCCTTTTCATCAGGGTGCCTCTGACAATCCTCGTGTTTGTGGCGGCGCCCTTAATGCCATCAGCCTTATCGGTGTAACGAGCCGAGGGTATTGAAGAGGACATTTCATGCAAAACAGCTTGTTGAAGCCACGTATTATCGAAGTAGAAGCACTGGGTGCCGGCCACGCTAAAGTCGTGATGGAACCGTTTGAACGTGGTTACGGCCACACCCTGGGCAACGCATTGCGCCGTGTCCTGCTGTCATCGATGGTTGGCTACGCGCCGACTGAAGTAACCATCGCCGGTGTGGTGCATGAGTACTCGTCACTTGACGGTGTGCAGGAAGACGTAGTCGACATCCTGCTGAATCTGAAGGGCGTCGTATTCAAGTTGCATAACCGCGACGAAGTAACACTGACATTGAAAAAAGATGGCGAAGGCGCTGTGCTGGCTTCCGACATCGATCTGCCGCATGACGTAGAGCTGGTTAATCCGGATCACGTGATTGCCCACCTGACTGCCGGTGGCGCACTCGACATGCAGATCAAGGTTGAAAAAGGCCGTGGCTATGTGCCAGGCAACGTTCGCCGCTTGACCGAAGATGCCAACAAGACCATTGGCCGCATCATTCTGGACGCGTCGTTCTCGCCAGTACGCCGTGTTTCCTACGCTGTTGAATCGGCGCGTGTGGAACAACGTACCGATCTGGACAAGCTAGTCATCAACATTGAAACCAATGGCGTGATCACTCCGGAAGAAGCGATTCGCCAATCCGCACGCGTGCTGGTTGACCAATTGAACGTATTCGCTGCACTGGAAGGCACTGAAGCTGCTGCTGAAGCTCCATCCCGCGCACCACAAGTCGATCCAATCCTGTTGCGTCCGGTCGATGATCTGGAACTGACAGTACGTTCGGCTAACTGCCTGAAAGCAGAAAACATCTACTACATTGGCGATCTGATCCAGCGTAGCGAGAATGAACTGCTGAAGACGCCAAACCTGGGCCGCAAGTCCTTGAACGAAATCAAGGAAGTTCTGGCATCCCGTGGTTTGACCTTGGGCATGAAGCTGGAAAACTGGCCGCCTGCAGGTCTGGAAAAGTAATATTTGTTGTTAGCCCGGGGGTGAGATAGAATCTCGCCCTTGGGCTTGTTTTGCCCTTGTTGTATTCATTGCTGTATTAATATTGTTTCATTAATTTCAACCGGCCCGCGACCAGGCAACAGCTGAAGTCGATCGAAGAGCTGGATGTAAACTCAAAAACTGAAAGGAATTACCATGCGTCACCGTCACGGCCTTCGTAAATTAAATCGTACCTCTTCCCACCGTCTGGCCATGTTGCGCAACATGACTGTTTCGCTGCTGCGTCACGAAGCAATCAAGACCACATTGCCAAAGGCAAAAGAACTGCGTCGCGTGATCGAACCGATCCTGACATTGGGCAAGACCGACACACTGGCAAACAAGCGCCTGGCGTTTGCTCGCCTGCGCGACCGCGAAATGGTCTTGAAGCTGTTTGCTGAACTGGGCCCACGTTACGCTAACCGTAACGGCGGCTACCTGCGCATCCTGAAAATGGGTTTCCGCGTTGGCGATAACGCTCCTATGGCTTACATCGAGCTGATGGACCGTCCGGAAATCAGCGACGACGCTGAAGTACCGACGGCGGACTAAGCTTAAGTATTCAAGCTGCGTTAAAATCAAAAGCCAGGCCTAGCCTGGCTTTTTTGCATTCCGCGCGCTTCACATGTCATGCATGTTGTAAGGTCAGCTCAAAGAAATCGACTATGTTACAAGCCTTGCTTATACTCACTAACTTGCCGGATCTGACCAGTGCTCGCGCGCTGGCACAGCAGCTGGTGGAACGCAAGCTGGCGGCTTGTGTCAATCTTCTGCCGGCGGTGCAATCGACCTATCGCTGGCAAGGCGTGGTGGAGCACGCGGCGGAAGTGACGCTGCTGATCAAGACCGTGGATAGCCGTTACGAGGAACTGGAAAGCGCCATCAAGGCGGCCCATCCGTACGCATTGCCGGAAATAATTGCCTTACCGATCGTGGCCGGTTTGCCGGCATATCTGGACTGGATTACTGCAGAAACCCAAAAGGACGTGAATGTTTAAGTCTCTCAAGCAATTGTCAGTGCTGTTTGCCATGTTGTTTGTATTTTCCCTTGCGCATGCAGACGATGACGATTATCTGGCGCCGGAAGTGGCGTTCAAGTTTTCCGCCCGCATGGCTGACGCCAAGACCGCTGAGGTGACCTACGCGATCGCTGATGGTTACTATATGTACCGTGAACGCTTCCACTTCAAAGCTGAAGGTGCCACGCTGGGCGAGCCGCAAATCCCTGGCGGTACTGTCAAGTTCGACCAGACTTTCAACAAGAACGTCGAAACCTACCATCACAGCGTCACCATTCGCCTGCCAGTCGAGGCAAATGGCAATTTCACCTTAATTTCCACAGGCCAGGGATGTGCCGACAAGGGCCTTTGTTATCCGCCCATGGATTCGCGCATCAGCCTGTCCACCACTGGCAGTAGCGGCGGTGGCGGCTTGCTGAGTGCAATGGGTATCGCTAAAACCGGTGGTGCTGCAATCGATACGCCACAGGCCGCTGCTGCAAATACCGCCAGTTCAGCTATCAACGTGGCGCCAATTGCGGGTAATGCCGCTCAGACCGGACCGCAAGATCCTGAATCCAGCCGCATCGAATCCTCGCTGAAGGGTGGCAAGCTGCTGGTGATCATGCCTCTATTTTTGCTGTTGGGTCTTGGTCTGGCGTTCACGCCGTGCGTGCTGCCAATGGTGCCTATCCTGTCATCAATTATCGTCGGCGAGGGCACGCAAGTCAGTCGCCGTCGCGGTTTCCTGCTTTCCGTTACTTACGCGCTTGGGATGGCGCTGGTCTATACCGCGCTCGGCGTAGCTGCTGGGTTAGCCGGTGAGGGCCTGGCGGCTACCTTGCAGAACCCTTGGGTATTGTCGGCGTTCGCTTTGTTGATGGTACTGATGTCTTTGTCGATGTTCGGTTTTTATGAGCTGCAATTGCCATCCGCTTTCCAAACCAAATTGACCAAAGCTTCTGACCAGCAATCTGCGGGTAAATTGATCGGTGTGTTTGTCATGGGGGCGATTTCGGCATTGATCGTCGGCCCGTGCGTCGCGGCGCCGCTAGCCGGGGCGCTGGTGTATATCAGCCAAACGCGTGACGTGGTGATCGGCGGCAGTGCATTGTTTTCAATGGCGGTCGGCATGAGCATACCGCTGATTCTTGTGGGTATTTCCGCCGGCTCGCTGTTGCCGCGCGCCGGCGCTTGGATGGAGTCGGTAAAGCGTTTCTTTGGCGTGCTGATGTTGGCGGTGGCCTTATGGATGATATCGCCGGTGATTCCCGCGTTAGCGCAAATGCTTGGCTGGGCTGTATTGGGCATCGGTTACGGCGCCTTCTTGCTGTGGGGTAAATCCTCCGGCGCCTGGTTCGCCAAGGCCTTCGGCGTGGTATGCATGGTCTGCGGTGCGGTGCAACTGGTTGGCGGCATCACTGGTGGCCGCGATGTATTGGCGCCGCTGGCGCATCTAGGCGGTGCGCAACAAGGTGCGCACACGCAGTTTGTCCGGGTCAAATCGGTTGCGGAACTGGATGCGGCGCTAGCCCAGACCAATGGCAAACCCGCATTGCTGGATTTTTACGCTGACTGGTGCGTATCCTGCAAAGAGATGGAGAAATTCACTTTTACCGACCCGCGGGTACAAACGCGTTTTGGCGACATGATCTTGCTGCAAATCGACGTCACTGCCAACAATGCCGACGACAAGGCGATGCTTAAGCGCTTTAATCTGTTTGGACCGCCGGGCATCATCTTCTTTGACGGCAAGGGCCAGGAAGTCCCGCGTGGCCGTGTGATTGGTTATCAGAATTCCGATAAATTCCTGCAATCGCTGTCGATCCTGGATGCAAAAACCTAATCGCTGTATGGGAGGGAACACTGCACTCAGATGAGGTTGCTGAATAGGCGAATACTGAAAGAGTAGAATGGACAGGCCTGCTCAAACTACCTTGCCTTCTTACTGCAGGTTATGTAGAAAGTCGATAAAGTTCTTTATGCTATTGCGGCTGCAACGCTATAGTTCTAGTTCCATGGTTTTTGCAAAACCTGTGCAATCTAAAGGAGACTGAAATGACCTTACGCCTTGGCGATGTCGCCCCGGATTTTGAGCAAGACTCTTCGCTCGGCAAAATCAAATTCTATGATTGGGCCGGCTCTTCGTGGGTAGTATTATTTTCACATCCAGCGGACTTCACGCCGGTCTGCACCACTGAACTTGGATTGACTTCCAAATTGAAATCGCAGTTTGAACAGCGCGGCGTCAAAGTGATCGCGTTGTCTGTCGACCCTGCCGACAAACATCAGGAGTGGATCAAGGATATCAACGAGACGCAGCAGACCGTGGTCGGTTTCCCGATCATTGCCGATGCCGACCGTAAGGTTTCCGAACTGTATGACCTGATCCACCCGAACGCCAGCGCGACTGCTACTGTGCGCTCCTTGTTCGTGATCGATCCTGCCAAGAAGGTGCGTTTGATCATCACTTATCCAGCCAGTACCGGCCGCAATTTCGACGAAATACTGCGTGTGATCGATTCCCTGCAACTGACCGATAATTATTCGGTGGCCACACCGGGTAACTGGAAAGATGGCGAAGATGTGGTGATCGTTCCATCGTTGCAGGACCCAGAGGTGCTCAAGCAGAAATTCCCTAAAGGTTTCAAGATCATCCGTCCTTATCTGCGGTTGACGCCGCAGCCTAATCGCGACTGATATTCTTTGCTGCGAGTTGAAATTAAAAAGCCCCGTCAAATTTTTTGCCAGGGCTTTTGTTTTTGTGGAAAACAAATACGTTGTCAGATTCAGCGCCGGTCCAGCGCCTGGCTTTCCAAGTAACGGCGGCGCTGGAAAAACACCAGCATGACTACCACAACCAGCGCCATGCTACCCATCGTCAGCCAAAAGCCGAGAGCGCTTTTGAGCAAGGGCATGACTTCAAAATTCATACCGAATATGCCTGTGATCAGCGTCAGGGGCATGAACAAAGCAGTGATCACGGTCAGCGTGCGCATGATTTCGTTGGTGCGGTGGGCGACCGCGGAGAAATGGATTTGCACCGCCGATTCAATTGACGATTCCAGGCGGCGCGCATGGTTGAGCACCCGCGTAATATGCTCCATCACGTCGTTGATGCGAACCAGCAGCAAATCCTTGGCGCGGCTGATTTCGATGCCGTCATCGGTGTCGACAAAGTAATCGCGCAGCTCCTGCATTGCGTCGTGCTGTTCCTCGCACAAATTCTCCAGTTTGCGCAATTCAATCCGGGCATCCAGCAACGCCATCCAGTCCTTGAATGGCCGGCGCGGGTCAAGCAAGGCGCGTTGCCAGCGGTCCAGTTGCGTGGTCAAGGGTTGGCGCAGGTCCAGGTATTGATCCACCATGGCGTTGATCAGGCGCAGCAGCAGGTCTTCCGGCGAGGCGGGTAGACGAATTGCGTGCGGTCCCTTTTCAGTCTTGTTGCACAGTTCCAGCAGACGCGTACGGGTGGCGTCGATGGTGCGGCTATAACGCTCGTGGACGGTGATCAACGCATGATCCATGATGAGAAACGTCACCGGCTGGGTCGCCAGTTTGCTCAATGCTGCCGGGATTTTGCGCTTGGCGCCGTCGTTATCGGTGGTCGATGGTGGCGGTGGCGACGCGGCAGTTTTGCCGTCGCCATTCGCCGATGACAGAGCGCTGCCGTTGCCGGCCGTCCCGTTCAACATTAGCTTGCGAAATACCACCATACCGTAATCCTGCGTCGAATCGAAATACGACGGATGATTCGGATTCAGCGTATCGGTCATGTGCGGATCGTAGATCTGGACGCCGGTGGCGCACTCGATGGCGCTGCGCCAGGCTTCCGGGTCGACAGCAACTTCTTCGTGGGTGGCGTCGATCCAGAGGAAACCTTTGACCGGTACGGTATCCGGTATTTCCAGGCTTTGGCTGACGTGGTTGTCACTGATGAGAAAGATGTCCATGCATTGTCGATAAGCGTTTGAATATGAGCCAGAGAGCAAGCATCGAGACGAGCGATAGCGCGATGATGCCATCCAGCATGAGCGGTGTTAAAGATACTGCGCCAAACCATGCCTTGGCTAGCCACACGCCGGCGCCGGTGGCGCCTAGCCGTAATGTTTCCAGGACTATGTAGCCTGGTCGCATTTCCATCAAGCCCCCGATTGTCCACAGTCCAGCGGTCAGCCAGGTAGCGTAGCTCAACCCCGCCGGCCATGACATGGCGACTTGCGCCGCCAGGAAGTGAGTGGTAATCAACAGCAAGATGGTGAATTGCAGCAGGCAATAGACCTGGGCTGCGCGGTTTAGTTGCGGATGATATAGCGGGCGGGCGATATCGAAAGGCGCGTTCGGCCACTTTGCCGCGACGTCGGCCGGCCGCCAGCCCGGTGCGGCAATCCAGACCCGCAGCTTGTCGCCGAGCTTTTGTGCGCGCCAGGTATCCAGCCAGAGCCCTTTATACACTTCGACATTGGCCCAGAGCGGATTCCAGCTGCGCAATGGGCGGCGGGTGCCGTAGACTACCGGATCCTGCTCACGCTCATCGATGAAGCTGCCGAATATGCGATCCCACAGAATCAGGATGCCGCCATAATTCTTATCCAGATAGATATCATTGACGCCATGATGTACGCGATGATTGGACGGAGTGACGAATACGCGGTCCAGCCATCCCAGCTTGCCGATCTGCTGTGTGTGGACCCAGAACTGATACAGCAGATCGATCAGCGCCAGCGCTGCGAATACTTCCACAGGAAAGCCCAGCAACGCCATCGGCACGTAAAAGATCCAGCCCAGGATGGGCCCGCTGCTGGTTTGGCGCAAGGCGGTGGAAAGATTGTAATCTTCGCTTTGGTGGTGCACCACATGCGCTGCCCACAAGATATTGACTTCGTGGCCGCAGCGGTGCAGCCAGTAGTAGCACAGGTCATACAGCAGCAAGCCGGAGATCCAGACCCAGATGCTGTCGGCAGGAAGTTTGAACCATCCGACGTGCGCGGCCAGCCAGCCATAGATACCGATGCGCAGCACTTGCATGAAAACGCCGGAGACCTGGCTCAGGACGCCGAGACTGATGCTGTTGATGGCATCGTTGAGGCGGTAAGTATTGCGCCGCCGACGCAGGCCGACTATGAGTTCGATGAAGATCAACAGGAAGAACACCGGCGTCGCCAGGGTGATCACCTTCTCTTGCATGCCGCTCTCCTCGTCGCGCTATGGCGATCATTGTTATGTGCGTCCATGGAACCAATGCCCGGCATGTTTGGATGAGAGAACTGTTTTCTAGTTCTCGCATGCTGTAATCCAGAGCCCGGCAAAGGTTGTCGGCATAACAGAGCGGAAGAGGATTCCAGCCACGTTGCCGGCGCGGCCGCCGAACTGTTAGCCCTTTTTCAGATGACGCGCGATATCCAGCGCAAAATACGTCAGTACGCCATCCGCACCGGCACGCTTGAATGCCAGCATGGCTTCCATCATAGTCTTGTCGTGGTCTAGCCAGCCATTTTGCGCTGCTGCCTTGATCATCGCGTACTCGCCGCTGACCTGGTAAGCGAAAGTCGGAACCTTGAATTCATCTTTCACGCGGCGCACGATATCCAGGTAAGGCATGCCCGGCTTGACCATGACCATGTCGGCACCTTCCGCCAGATCCAGCGCGACTTCATGCAAGGCTTCGTTGCTGTTGGCCGGATCCATCTGATACGTGTTCTTGTTGCTCTTGCCGAGCGTGGCGGACGAGCCGACCGCATCGCGGAACGGACCGTAGAAAGCTGAAGCGTACTTGGCCGAATACGCCATGATGCGCGTGTAAATATGGTGATGTGTTTCCAGCGCGTTGCGCACCGCACCGATACGGCCATCCATCATGTCGGACGGCGCCACGATATCCACGCCGGCATCGGCTTGCGTCAACGCTTGCTTGACCAGAATCGTGCAGGTTTCGTCGTTGAGTACATAGCCGTCGGCATTCAGCACGCCGTCCTGGCCGTGGCTGGTATAGGGATCGAGCGCCACATCGGTCAGGATGCCGAGCTCGGGAAAGCGCTGTTTCAGTTCACGCACCGCGCGCGGGATCAGGCCCTGCGGATTAGTGGCTTCGATGCCATCCGGCGTTTTCAGCGAAGGATTAATCACGGGAAACAAGGCGATGACTGGAATACCCAAAGCAACACACTCTTCCGCGACATTTAATAGCAAGTCAATTGACAGCCGTTCAACGCCTGGCATCGAATTGATTTTCTCGCGCTGATTTTTTCCATCCAGGATGAAGACCGGATAAATCAGGTCTGCAGTGGTGATCACATTTTCCCGCATCATGGCGCGGGAAAATGCATCTTTGCGCATGCGACGCATACGGATGGCAGGGAATTGGGCTGTTTTATGAGAGTGTGGCATAGCGGTTTCTGACATATAGGGTGAGTGGGAAGCTAGCCTGTATACGCGCTGGCAAAACAGGCTTGCATATGGGCACGCTAATATTTTCATCGAAAAATAAAAAAATCGTGAACTTTTTTAGCCTCTACCGGCTCCTAGCAATAGGTGCATCATTCGCCTCCCGCTTCCCTCCCTGAGCGGGGCCGTATCGCTTTTGGTGATAAGGCATTGTGCCCTGGAGATATTCCCCTTTCTCCAGGGCTTTTTTATGTTTAGTGTATTGACTAAACAGGGCTGTCTTCTCCTGCTACGTCAGCCTCATCGCCACCAGCGTCGCGGTTATTACCGGCCGGTTTGTTCAGGCCAGCCAGTTCCACGATCTTGTCGTTCGCTTCTTCCAGACCGTTGCGGTTCAGTGCCGAAAACAACTGTGCGGTAAACGGTAATTGTTCATTATTTTCATTGACGTAACTTGCCAGGAAGTTGCGTGCTTCGCGCAGTGCATTGGTGGCGTCGTTGCGATTGAGTTTATCCGACTTGCTCAAGATGCAATGGATCGGTTTGCCGGTAGGCGCAAACCATTCCACCATCTGGACATCGAGTTCGGTAAAAGGCCGGCGCGAGTCGACGATCAGCACCAATGCTGCAAGCTGCTGGCGGCGGCGAACGTAGTCGCCCAGCAGTTGCTGCCAATGCAGCTTGGCGGAACCTGACACCTCGGCGTAGCCATAACCGGGCAAGTCGACCAGCAATGCGCGGATCTCGTCGATCCTGGTTTCATCTTTACGATGCTGGGCGACGTGGGCGCCGCCTATGGAAAAATAATTGATGTGCTGCGTACGGCCAGGGGTTTTGGACGCAAATGCCAGCTTCTTCTGATTGCACAAAAGATTGATGGCGGTCGACTTGCCGGCGTTGGAGCGGCCGGCGAAAGCGATCTCAGGAACTTGCAAAGCTGGCAAGTCACGAAGATGATTGGCCGTGGTAAAGAAGCGGGCTTGCCAAAGTAGGGACATGGAGTGAGCAGAAAATGCAGTAAGGGGAGGCAAAAATGCCGGAAAGCTATTGTACAATAAGGGGTTGTGTACTGCTGTTTTGGTTAGCGCGTGTTTGTGGTTTGCGTCCGGGTTTGCGTCCTGTTAAGGACTTTTGGGCCTCGGACAATGGATTGATATAGCTGGGGTTGCCCCAGTTTGGAACCCATCAGGGCAGAATTCTAAAATCAAGTCAGGGCGTAAAGAATGAATCGTGCGTTTTTTCCAATAGTGAAAGCTTTCTTCGTTGCAGTCGTCGCGCTTTCCTCCGTTGCCTATGCTGCGGACGAACCAAAAGCCGCTGTACCTGCCAAAGCCGATCCAGCCAAGGGCGAAGCACTCTATACGAATGGCGACCCGGCCCGCAACATCACCGCCTGTATCTCATGCCACGGCGCAGCCGGCGCATCGACGATCAGCACCAATCCCAAACTGGGCGGGCAGCACGCTGCTTATATTCACAAACAATTGACAAATTTCCAAGGTGCCGACCGGAACAATCCGATCATGTCGCCGCTGGCCAAGCAGTTGACCGACGATGAAATGAAAAATATCGCGGCCTACCTGGATGCGCAAGCGGTCAAGCCCGGTGCAGCCAAAGACAAAGACACGCTGGACTTGGGCAAGAAAATCTATCGCGGCGGGATTGCTGAAAAAAGCGTTCCTGCCTGCGCCGGTTGCCATAGCCCGAACGGTGCCGGCATTCCAGCCCAGTTTCCACGCATCGGCGGTCAGCATCAGGACTATACAGTCGCAGAGCTGACCAATTTCCGCAGCGGCGCCCGCAAGAATGGTCCGATGATGACGACCATCGCCAAGCGCATGTCCGACGATGAAATCAAAGCTGTTGCTGATTACATCGCCGGCCTGAAATAGAGAAAATAATAATAAAACGTGAATTCAGGGGTGGCCTAGGCCACCCCTTTTTTTTCAAAAAGACAAACAGGCTATGAGTAAGAGTAATAACGAAATTGCAAGTAATGAAATCAACACTGCAGGGATACAGCTGAAGACTAGCCGCCGCTGGCTGGCGGATGCGGTTGAACTATTGTCATCGATGCGCTTTGCGATCAGCCTGCTGACCATCATTGCGATCGCCTCGGTGATCGGCACCGTGCTTAAGCAAAATGAACCGATGCCGAACTACGTCAACCAGTTCGGTCCGTTCTGGTTTGAAGTATTCGGCAAGCTGGGTTTGTACGCCGTGTATTCATCGTGGTGGTTCTTGATGATCATGACTTTCCTGGTGATCTCGACGTCGCTGTGTATCGCCCGCAATGCGCCGAAGATGCTGAAAGATATGCGCAGCTGGCGCGAAAATGTACGTGAGCAATCACTGCGCAACTTCCATCACAAGGCTGAATGGACTTCAGTCACCGCACCGGACGCGTTGCCCCGGCAACTGGCGGCGCGCATTGCCGCCAAGGGCTACAAGACCAAGCTAGTGGCGAAAGACAACGCTACCCTGATCACCGCCAAGCAAGGCGCCGCCAATAAATGGGGATACATCTTTGCTCACAGCGCGATTGTGATTATCTGCATAGGCGGCTTGCTGGATTCCGACTTGCCGATACGTGCACAGCAATTGATCTACGGCAAGACGCCCTTCAACGGTAACGGCATCATCGCCGAAATTCCCGAAGAGCACAGGCTGGGGCTGGGCAACCCGACTTTCCGTGGCAATACCCTGATTCCTGAAGGTTCCGCCAGCAGCACCGCCATCATTCCGCAAAAAGACGGAGTGATGATCCAGGACCTGCCGTTCACCATCCAGCTGAAGAAATTTATTGTCGATTTCTACAGCACCGGCATGCCCAAGTTGTTCGCCAGCGAAGTAGTGATCAAGGATAACGCCGACGGCCATACTTTCCCGGCCACCATCAAGGTCAATCAGCCTCTGATTTACAAGGGTATCGCGGTATACCAGTCCAGCTTCGAAGACGGCGGCAGCAAGCTCAAACTGACCGCCTATCCAATGGTTGGCGCCGCCGAGACCACGTTCCCGGTCAGCGGCGAGGTCAACGGAACGACACCATTAGCCAACAACGGTAATAACGACTATACGATTGAATGGTCTGGTTTCCGCCCTTTTAACGTGGAGAATATGGCGCAATCAGGTGACGATTTGCGTGCCGTAACCAAGTCCAAAAGCCTGAACCAGCGGCTGAGCGAAGATTTGAGCAACCATCTTGGCAATGCGGCGAAAAGCGCGAACAAGAAGGAACTGAAGAATGTCGGCCCGAGCGTGCAGTACAAGCTGCGCGACAAGAATGGCCAGGCGCGCGAATTCAGCAACTATATGCAATCGATCAAGGTCGACGACGCCTACGTATTCCTGGCCGGGGTGCGTGATACCCCGGATGAGCCTTTCCGTTATTTACGGATTCCGGCAGATGACGACGACAGCGTGCAAGAGTGGATGCGTTTGCGCGCCGCCCTGACGGACCCCGCGTTGCGCGTTGCAGCGGCGCATCGCTATGCGCAACGGGCGATTCCGGAAAGCCGCGAAGGCATCGCTCTGCTGCGGGTACAGCTGGAGCAGTCGGCATTGCGCGGCTTGTCCCTGTTTGCCGGCGACGGTAAAGAGGCCGGTTACATGGCAATTTCCAGGTTCCTGGAGCAAGTACCGGCGCAGGAGCAAGAAAAGGCCGCCGACATCTTCATGAAGATCCTGAACGGCAGTATGTGGGATCTGTGGCAGGTTGCACGTGAGAAAGATAGTTTAAAAGAATTACCCGCGGATGAAAAGCACGCGCGTTTCTTGCAGTTGAGTACCAATGCACTGTCGGATGCAAGCTTCTATAATGCGCCTGTGTATCTGCAAATGACCGGTTTTGACGAAATCAAGGCGTCGGTATTCCAGGTCACCCGCTCGCCGGGAAAAAAGGTCGTGTACCTGGGGTGTTTGCTGCTGGTGCTAGGCGTGTTCTCGATGCTGTATGTGCGTGAGCGCAGGCTGTGGGTGTGGGTGCGTCCGGACAAGGACGCGCCAGGCCAGTCGCATGCGCTGATGGCGATGAGTTCGCAGCGCAAGACGCTGGATTTTGAAAAAGAATTTGACGTGTTGAAAACACAATTGATGCAGTCGGAAGCGCAGCCGAAGTCCTAGGTTTTAGGGCGCAGCCGTAGACACAAAGATGGACGTTTCGCCGCGCCCCTGGCGCAGGAGCGGAACGATATGGAGAAAATGATGGAACTGACGCAAACGTATTCCCCGCCCGAGAGCTTTATCAAACGCCTGTCCGTCATCGACTGGCTGTTTGCCATCGCGCTGGTGGCTGCCTCGCTGTTCGCCTTGGGGCGCTACGGCAGCCACATGGATTATTACGAAAAAGGCGTACTGCTGGCGGCTGGTCCTGTTTTCACCTGGCTCGGCTGGCACTGGAAATCGGTGCGCTGGCTGATGGCTTTGCTCGCCGTATTGTCGTTGTCGGCCATTGCCATGTATGGCGGTGCGCTCGATATGGCGAACCAGAAATTTTTGCTGAAATACATGCTCTCCAGCCAGTCGGCGATCCTATGGATGAGCACGTTGTTCTTCCTGTCCACCCTGTTCTTCTGGGGCGGATTGATCACGCGTTCGGATTTTGGCGCCTCGATTGGTTCCAAATTGTGCTGGGCGGCGGTGGTGATGGGCTTTACCGGAATGCTGGTGCGCTGGTATGAGTCCTACCTGATCGGCGCCGACATCGGCCACATTCCTATCTCCAACCTGTACGAAGTATTCGTCCTGTTCAGCCTCATCACGGCGCTGTTTTATCTTTACTACGAACAGCATTACCGCACACGCCAGTTGGGCGCTTTTGTGTTGCTGGTGATTTCAGCTGCGGTCGGTTTCCTGCTGTGGTACATGGTCTCGCGCGACGCCGCCGAAATCCAGCCGCTGGTGCCGGCGCTGCAAAGCTGGTGGATGAAGATCCACGTGCCGGCCAATTTCATCGGTTACGGTACATTCGCGTTGTCGGCGATGGTGGCTGTGGCGTATCTGCTGAAATCGCATGGCTACCTGGTTGACCGTCTGCCGGCGCTGGAAGTCTTGGATGACGTCATGTACAAGGCGATTGCGGTAGGCTTTACCTTCTTCACCATCGCCACCATTCTCGGCGCATTGTGGGCGGCGGAAGCCTGGGGCGGCTACTGGTCCTGGGATCCGAAGGAAACCTGGGCGCTGATCGTCTGGCTCAATTATGCGGCCTGGCTGCACATGCGGCTGATGAAAGGTTTGCGCGGCCAGGTTGCTGCATGGTGGGCGCTGATCGGCTTGCTGGTGACGACCTTTGCTTTCCTCGGCGTGAACATGTTCCTGTCCGGCCTGCATTCCTACGGGGAGTTGTGAGCGGATGACAGCACTTGTAAACGATACGGCGAATGCCCCGGTTGATTTGGTGATTTTCGATTGCGACGGTACGCTGGTAGACAGCGAAACCGTGGCGACCGACGTGATGGTGGAATATCTGGCCGAGCTGGACATGCAATTGTCGGCCGATGAGGCGCTGTCGCGCTTCAAGGGTGGCCGGATGGCTGATTGCGTGGCTGAGTTGGAAGAAATGTTCGGCCGTTCCCTGCCGGTCGATTTCACCAAGGTCTTGCGCGACCGCATCTCTCCCGTTCTGCATCAGCGTTTGCAACCGATCGAAGGCGCGCTGGAACTGGTGAAGTCGCTCAAGGTGCCATTTTGCATGGCCTCCAACGGGCCTTTGCATCAGATTAAAGTATCGCTGAGTGTCACCGGCTTGTGGCCCTATTTTGAAGGCCGCATCTTCAGCGCTTACGAAGTCAACTCCTGGAAGCCGGCGCCGGACCTGTTCCTGCACGCCGCCAGGACCATGGGTGTCGAACCTTCCCGCTGCGCGGTAGTTGAAGATAGCTTGCCGGGCGTACAGGCTGGCGTTGCCGCCGGCATGCAAGTGTTTGCCTTGCAGCCTGAGCAGGTGGAAGCGCAACTGCCAAAACAGGCAAAAATCATTTCCCGGCTATCCGAGTTGCACGATCATATCAATATCGCCGGATAAGCGATTTTCTGCGCTCCTGTAAGGAATCGTCAGCCTATCTGACTAAGTACGGTCTACTTTGCAGGAGCGTTACATGCCGCTATACCGTCGTCCCAACGGAATCGATCTGCCGTTTTCTTCCGAAATTACCCCGCAAGATATATTTGAATCGCGCCGCAGCTTTATCAAGCAAATCGCGGTAGGCGCAGTGGGCGCCGGTTCTTTGCTGCAATTATCGAGTGGCGAGGCATGGGCGCAGGCAGCCGGGGCGCAAAAGCTGGCGGCCAAAGCCAATCCGGCTTATGTCGTAATGGACAAGGCAACGTCCTATAAAGACGCCACCACCTACAATAATTTCTACGAGTTCGGTAGCGATAAATCGGATCCTGTCGAAAATGCGGGTAACCTCAAGACGCGGCCATGGACTGTGGCAATCGAGGGTGAGGTCAAGAAGCCGATGACGCTGGATATCGACAGCTTGCTGAAACTGGCGCCGATGGAAGAGCGTATCTACCGCTTGCGCTGCGTCGAAGGCTGGTCGATGGTGATTCCCTGGATTGGTTATTCATTGTCAGAACTGATCAAGAAAGTCGAGCCGACCGGCAACGCCAGGTATGTTGAATTCACTACGCTGGCTGATAATCGCCAGATGCCGGGTTTGCGGGCGCCTGTGCTCGAGTGGCCTTACGTTGAAGGCTTGCGTATGGACGAAGCGATGCATCCGCTGGCCTTGCTGAGCTTCGGCATGTACGGCCAGGTTTTGCCGAATCAAAGTGGCGCGCCGGTGCGTATGGTGCTGCCTTGGAAGTATGGTTTCAAGTCCGCCAAGTCGATCGTGAAGATCCGTTTTCTCAAAGACCAGCCAAGGACCGCATGGAATATCGCTGCGGCGCGCGAGTACGGTTTCTATTCGAACGTGAATCCGGATGTCGATCATCCGCGCTGGTCGCAAGCTACGGAACGCCGCATCGGTGAAGATGGATTTTTCACCAAGAAGCGCAAGACCCTGATGTTCAACGGATACAACGACGTCGCTTCGCTGTACTCCGGCATGGACCTGAAAAAATACTTTTGAGGCCCGGAATTCGAAGCATGTTCAATCCCTCACCGAAGCAGTTCAAATTCATCAAAGCGTTACTGTTCGTGCTGGCGCTACTGCCTGCGGTGCGCTTGCTGGTGTTCGGATTCACCGACCGGCTGGGCGCCAATCCGATCGAATTCATTACGCGCAGCAGCGGTGACTGGACGCTTTATTTTCTTTGCATAACCTTGGTCGTAACACCGTTGCGGCGCTTTACCAATTGGAACTGGCTGATCAAATTGCGGCGCATGATTGGGCTGTTTGCCTTTTTCTACGGCAGCCTGCATTTCACGACGTTTCTCTGGTTCGATCATTTCTTTGACATCGCAGAGATGCTCAAGGATGTCGTCAAGCGGCCGTTTATCACTGTCGGTTTCATTGCTTTCGTGATGCTGCTGCCGTTGGCGCTGACCAGCACCAACGGCATGATCCGCCGGCTGGGCGGCAAGCGCTGGCAGTGGCTGCATCGCAGCGTGTATGCCGTGGCGATGCTGGGAATTTTGCATTTCTGGTGGATGCGCGCTGGCAAGCACAATTTTGAGAAGCCAATTTTGTTCGGAACGATTGTCGCGGCGCTATTGTTGATTCGGGTTTATTTCGCCTGGCGCAATCGCGGCGATGGCGCTGCAAAATCGCGCACTGCAGTTCAGAAGCGCCAGGTAACGCCGACGCTGACTTGATCAAGGATTTCGGCCGCGCAAGGAGCGCAGCCGATGACGGATTTCAGGCCAGCAACGATTCCAGTGCAAACAGATCGGCTGGATTTTCCCGTTGGCGGACCAGGTGCATCTGATCGCCATCGACCATGACTTCGGCTGCGCGGCCACGCGTGTTGTAGTTGGAGGACATGGTCATGCCATAGGCGCCGGCCGACATCAGCGCCAGCAAGTCTCCTGCTTCGATTGCCAGTGAGCGTGAGCGCGCTAGCCAGTCACCCGATTCGCATACCGGTCCGACCACGTCATAGATCTGCGCTTGGCCTCCGCGTTGAGCGACGGTTTGAACGCCGTGCCATGCTTCATACATGGCCGGTCGCATCAAGTCGTTCATGGCGGCGTCGACGATGGCAAAATTCTTTGCTTCTGAATGCTTCAGATATTGAATTTCGGTGAGCAGGATGCCGGCGTTGCCGACAATCGAACGGCCAGGTTCAAACATCACCTTGATCGGAGCACCCTTGTACTTTGCCTGACGCCAAGCATTGACCCGTGTGAACAGGCGGCTCAGATAGTCGTCGATGGCGACCGGCTTTTCATCATCGTAAGTAATGCCAATGCCGCCGCCGATATCAAGGTGGTGCAGGTTGATGTTTTCAGCCGCCAATTGATTAACCAGGTCAATGATCTTGTCGAGCGCTTCCAGCAAAGGTGCATCGTCCAGCAACTGAGAGCCGATATGGCAATCGATCCCGACCACATCGATATTGGATAACGCGGAGGCGCTGCGATAGCAAGCCAGCGCTTCGTCATAGGCTACGCCGAACTTGTTTTCCTTGAGACCGGTCGAGATGTAGGGATGGGTCTTGGCGTCGACGTTGGGATTGACGCGCAGCGAGATAGCAGCGCGCTTGCCCATGCCAAGCGCTACTTCGTTCAAGCGATGCAGCTCTGGAATCGATTCGACGTTGAAACAAAGGATGTCATGCGACAGCGCCAGGCGCATCTCTTCGCGCGACTTGCCGACGCCGGAAAATATTACCTTGCGCGTATCCCCGCCAGCGGCAATTACACGCAATAATTCGCCACCCGAGACAATATCGAAACCGGAACCGAGCCGGCTCAGCAACTGCAGAACCGCCAGGTTGGAATTGGATTTAACCGAGTAACAGATCAACGTGCTGTCCGTTGCAGGACTGTGTTGTTGGCAGGCACCTGCGTAGGCCGAAAAATTTTCCACCAGCGCTGCCTTGGAGTAGACGTACGTCGGGCTGCCGAATTGTTGCGAAACAGCATTCAGGGCTACATTTTCAACATGCAGAACGCCATTTTTGTATGAAAAATGCGACATAAGAGCAGCTTATTCGGTGGCGGGTGTCGTTGGTGTCGTTGGTGTCGCCGGTGTTTCCTGCGGAGCCGGAACCACAGGCGCAGGAATTGTCTTGGGAGTAACATTTGACTGTGCTGGCGCGGTCCTGATGATCGGCGGCGGTAACGCAGCAGGCATGAATAACGGACCTTTTTGGCCGCATGCGGTCAAGGCAAGCGGGATGGCAATCACCGCAATCATGGTAGTACGCGACAAATCAAATATGGGCTTCACGGGGTAGTATCACAGTTTAACGAAACGGATTGGAGTGTAGCATGACAGAATCAGAATTCCTGGCGGCGGCAGAGTCGGCTTTAGGCAAGATCGAGATGGCGCTAGAGCAGGCGGCCGACAATAGCGATCTGGATGTAGAGTGCAAGCGTAGCGGCAATGTATTGGAGATTGAGTTTATCGATAACGGCAGCAAGATTATCGTTAACAGCCAGGCGCCGATGCAGGAACTGTGGATCGCGGCGAAATCCGGCGGTTTTCATTACAAGCGCAAGGATGAGAGCTGGGTCAATACGCGTGACGGTTCAGAGTTCTTTGCCGCCCTCTCGATGATGATCAGCGCTCAAGGCGGTGTACCAATAGTGCTGTAATTTTTTCTTGTGGAGATGGCTGGCAAGAGGTTTTCCGTATGCATTTGTCGTAAGATGTGAACAATGTAATGTTGTTTTGATACGCTCGCTTTCCGTTGTTCCACAAATATGGTTTCAAGGGTCGCAAAAGGGGTTGTAAGAACTGCATCAGGGAGTTTGTCCAACGCTTTTCAACTATCGGCAGCCACCTATGAACACGATAATGATCAGGGATTCGCAAGAACCAAGTGATTGGCGTGATGGCGTTATCTGCGGCGAGATTGCCGATACCCGAAAGCTACCCCGCCCGAGGCCGGTCGGGAGCCGGGCGAGAACGACCCTTTTTATAGGAATTATCCTGGCGGCAACGAGTTTTGCGAATCAAACCTCTGCCGCTAACATTCCGGAGATTGCCGGCACGGCAAACCAAAACAATGCCATCAGTCCGGCACCAGCAAAACAGACGGAGGAACCCAAGAGGCAATGGGCTTTCGATACCAGCAACGGTTGCCAGGTCTGGAGCGCCGAGCCGATCGGCAGCGACATGACGGTGCGTTGGAGCGGACGCTGCGAAAACAATCTGGCGCAAGGACCGGGCACGGTGCGCTGGCTTAGAAACAACAAACAGGTGGTGGAACTGAGCGGCACGATGGATCAGGGCAAGATGCGCGGTCACACTACCGGGGTTGAAGAGCCGGGGAATCGATTTGACGGCATGTTTATCGACTCCTTGCCGGAGGGGCTGGGAAGGGCGAGTTTTGCCGACGGTTCGACCTATGACGGTCAGTGGCATCGCGGCCACCAGCTGGGTTATGGCATCATGACATTTCCTCCTGCGCATCCACAATATCAGGAGATGCTGAAGGACGGTAAAGGCAGCAAAGCCGAAAATGGTATCTATGTGTTGCGTGGCTGGTGGGAAGGCAAAACCTTTATCACCCCTTGCAACAGCGAAGAGGAGTGCGAAAAAGCTGTGGTGGCAATAATGAAACTCGACCAGGGCGCCGCCAAAGCTAACGCTGCTACGCAGACTGCTCCCGCTGACGTTTCTGCGCCGGCGCCTGTTGCCGCTACGCCTGTTGTGGCGCCTGAAACGCCTGCGACGGAGCCGGCGTCCGCACTTCCGGTGACTATCCCTGCGGCCGCGCCAGAGAATGTGACGCCAGCCACTTCAGCCACTCCAGTCGCCCCCGCTACTGAATCCACTGTTGTCCAACCGTTACCGATACCTGCGGAACCTTCCGTACAGCCTGCGTCCGCAATGCCGGCTGTGGCGAAGCCCGAGGCCGAGCCAGCAGCCTCTCCAGCAGTCGCGCCGATCGTTACGACGCCAGTGCCGGAATTGCCTGCTGTCGGACCGGCCTCTGTCCCGATAGCACCAGTACCGGCGATGCCAGTAGCCGAGCCTGCAGCCACACCTGCAACCGAGCCCGTTCCAGCCACGCCTGTTACATCTCCTGCCAGCGAGCCTGCGGTGCCGACGACACCGATGACTGAGCCAGCCACCGCGCCGGAAATGCCGACGCCAGCCCCTCAAGCCACTGACGCCGCGCTCGGCGCAATCAAGCCCATTTCAATTTCAGACGGATCCAGTTGATGACGCGTGCACCACATCTTTTCTTGACAAGCGATTCAAGTGACTTATCCACTGCCGGCACAGTCCGCCAGCCATGGCTGGCGGTTATCTGCCTGTTAGTGTTAATGCTGCTGATGACTACGGCTCATGCACAAATGAAGGCGGATTTACCGGGTAACAAAGCGGCTGCTGCCGGACCGAAAAATTTATTGGCGGAAGCTGCCCGCAGCGTCGGCGTCAAACAGTGCCAGCCGGCGATTACACGGTTGTCTGCATTGGCTATCAACGGCACCAGCGCCCATGATGTGCTGGTTGACTGGGATCGCGCGCATCCTGACCGCGGGCCATTCTTTTCGCTTACCGGTATCGAATATGCCGGCGCCTCCGCGGCAGTGTCGATTACTGCGGTACCGCAGGATGGCGGTACGTGTTCGGTATCCGCCGAGCGCATTTCGATCGCTCCTTATTCGTGCAAAAGCATTGCTGATACCGAGCTGAAAGGATATAGCGCCACGCCTTTGCTACCGACTTTCACAGTGTATGTGTCGCCGGCTGAACCAGGCGGATCCGTGTCGCTCGTGGATTCGCCACCGGGTTGCCTGATTATCCGGCGCTACGTGCAGTACAACTGGACTGAGCAGACGAAAATGGGAGTCCCGGCGCGTAAATGACGTCCAAGACTATTCATACAACCTATGCATGACTTTTTATTTGAAGCAATGACATGAGCTTTTCACCTCGCTCCTTGCGGATCGGCATCACCATCGGCCTGCACCAGGAAAACGAATCTCTCTGGAACAACGGCATCAAACAGAATGCCGTGTATCTGGCTGAGACCTTGAAACATTGTCCGAGTGTGTTGTCGGTGCATCTAGTGAATACCACGACGACCGCTATCACCGCTGCACTTCCATGGGATCTCACGCGCTGGCCGACAGTGACCTTCGAGCAAGCCAAAGACAATCTCGATGTACTGATCGAACTGGGCGGACAAATCGATGAATACCAGACCGCTTACCTGAAGACGCAAGGATGCCGGTTGATATCGTATTGCTGCGGATTCGAGTATATCCATGTGATGCAATCGGTCTTGTTCGGCCGTCCGATGTGGGGCTACGACCTGTACGTCAACCAGCGTTACGACGCTATCTGGATGGTGCCGCAGGTGGCGACCAACAGCCAGTCGTACTTTGAAACGCTGCGCCGCCGCCCGGCGCAAGTGGTGCCGTTTGTATGGGACCCGATATTCGTCAACCAGCGCAGCCGGGAGTTCGAGCACCATGGCGAATATCGGCCGCACGGCGGCGCCAAGCGGTTGACCGTGATGGAGCCGAATAACGACATCGTGAAATTCTGCATGTATCCGGCCTTTATTGCAGAGGAGGCCTACCGACAACGGCCGCAAGATATTCAAATCCTGCAGGTGACCAATGCCGAACGTCTGGCGCATGAAAGCAAGGAATTTGTCGCAGTAATGAACCGGCTGGATATCGTCCGCCAGCACAAGGCGGTATTCCTGGGGCGCTACGACACGCCGCAATTCCTGAGCCAGATGACCGATGTGGTGATCTCGCATCAGATCGAGAATGCGCTGAATTATTTTTATTTCGATGTCTGTTGGCAGGGTTATCCTTTGGTGCATAACGCCTACATGTGCAGCGATCTCGGCTACTACTATGAAGGCAACAATGTGCAGGATGGCTGCCGGAAGTTGATCGACGCCCTGACAACGCACGACAACAACTGGGAGGCTTATCTGGCGCGTCAACGTAAGGTGTTAGAGCGCTTCCTGCCGGATTGCCCGGAAGTCACGGCGGAATATGAGCGATTGTTATCAGCGTTGCTGGAACAACCGATTGTGTAATTTTTATGTGTGATTTAAAGCGGATTTTAATTTTCTTCTATTCATGAAAAAAATCAATGTAGGAATATCCATCTTTGCGGTCCAGGGAGCGCAGCTCTGGTCCAATGGCCTCAACCAGAATCTGGCTTTCCTGGTGATGCTGTTGCAACAAAGCCCACAAGTCGGCAAGGTGTTTTTGCTCAATGGCGGCGACCTTGATCACATGCCGGCGGAGATGGGGCTGAACATCCTCAACGTACCTTTGGTCAAACCGCAGGATGTCACTTTCGAACTGGACGTCGTGATTGAAATGGGCGCCCAGCTCCCGCTGGAGTGGCTGCATCATGTGCGTGCGCTCGGTGTCAAGATCATTACGTTTTTTGTTGGGCACACTTATGCAGACAACGCCGAGGCGCCGATGTTCGATGGTCCCGGGGGGCAAATCTTCAACGGTACGCCATGGCATGAAATCTGGACCTTGCAGCATCACATGAAGTCCAGCGGCCCGCTGTTACGTACGGTGTCGCGCGTGCCGGTGTTTGCAGTACCGCACATCTGGTCGCCGCTATTTATCCAGAGGCAAATAGACCTGGCGGAAAAAGACGGCCACCATTTTGGCTATCAGCCAAGCCGCGGCGACAATCGGTCAGGTTGGCGCACTGCAATTTTCGAGCCGAATATTTCTGTCGTCAAAAGCAGCTTTATTCCGATGCTGGTGTGCGAGCAGGCCTACCGCCTGGATCAACGTTCGGTGAGCATGATGATGGTGATGAATAGCGTGCAGATGAAAGAACATCCGACCTTCAACCGTTTCGCCATCAATCTCGACCTGACGCAGCATCACAAAGCCACTTACGAACCGCGTGTAGCGTTTGTCGAATGCATGGCGCAACAAAAAATGAACGCCGTCGTGTCGCACCAGTGGGAGTGTGGCTTGAACTACCTTTACTACGACACGCTGTATGGGGGCTATCCGCTGATCCACAATTCCGAGTATCTGGCGGCAGACGGCATTGGTATCTACTACCCGCATTTCGAGGCCAGCACCGGCGGCCGGGCTTTGCTCGATGCCTGGCTCCAAGAGCCAGAATATTGGGATGACTATAAAAAGACTGGTGCGGCTTACTTGCGCAAACTTGATCCGGCACATCCTGACAATGTGGAAGCCTTTGTGAAAAGACTGCAATTTACCGTGGAGGGCAAGGCATGAGCAACCCCGGCCACCCTCTGCCGCAACGTAAACTACGTGTAGGCGTTACCCTGTTTGTACGTCCGGGGCCGCAATCGATTTGGGAAAACGGCATTTTCCAGAATTGTGCCTTTCTGGTGCAGTTGTTCAACCAGTCGCCGGCAGTAGAGCGCGCGGTGCTTGTGCTCGACGGCTCGACTGAACAGGTCAGCGATGCCATGATGCTGGGCGACCTGGGCATCGACATGATCAGCGTGGATGAAGCCATGCATACCCTGGACGTGGTGGTCGAAATGAGCGCCCAGCTGGGTGACGACTGGGTCCGGCAATTCCGTCAACGCGGCGGACGCTATGCCTGGATGCGGGTCGGTAACGACTATGTGATCGACATCGAGCGCGCCATGTTTAACAAGCCGCACGGCGGTTTATGCAGCGATAAGCCTTACGACGCGGTGTGGACCCTGCCGGAATATGAGCGCATCTGCAAAGATTACTTTGCCCTTACTTCGCGCGCACCCGTACATATCGTGCCGCATTTGTGGACACCGCTGTTTTTCGCCAAGGGTATTGCTACCTTGCCTGCGCATCTTAGCTATGGCTATCAGCCGGGCAAACCGCGCTGGCGTGTTTGCAGCTTCGAGCCGAACGTCTGCATGGTGAAAACATCATTGCTGCCGATGTTGGCTTGCGAAGAAGCTTATCGCGCTCAGCCAGGCTTTCTCGAATACCTGCGCGTATGCAACACCTTGCATTTGAAAGAGCATGTCAAATTTTCGCATTTTGCCCGCTCGCTCGATGTCGTCAATCATGGTTTGGCTTCGTTTGAAGGGCGTTTTGCCGTGTATGAATTCATGGCGAATTATGGTGATTGCATCATTTCGCATCACTGGGAAAATGGCCAGAATTATTTGTATTACGAAGCTTTGTACGGCGGCTATCCGTTGATCCACAACTCGGAATTCATCAAGGACTACGGTTATTACTATCCAGAGTTCGATTCTTACGAGGGTGGTCAAGCCGTGTTGCGCGCATTCGCTACGCATGATGCGCAGCTGGATGATTATCGGCGTCATGCGCAGACGTTGCTGCGCACCTTGGATGTCAGTTTGCCGGAGAACATTGAGATATATACTCAGCGTCTATTGGATCTCTACTCAGCATAAGTGAAAGAAAACGCCGCAATATGCGGCGTTTTTTTTGATCGCTGGATAAAAATATTCGCTCACGGAAAACACAAAAGGCACGAGGAAAAACTTCCCGTGCCTTTCATTGATAGCTTTTGTACACGTCGCAAACGCAACGCGTCAGCGCTTAAAACAGCTCGTTCTTGACCTCGTCCCTTGCTTTTTCTTCCTCTGTCGGCGCAGTAGTGCCGCCGCCAAGGCTTTGGGTGGCGACTCCGGGCGGATATTCAGCGTAGTAGTATTCGCCGCCTGAATGAATCAGGCCATCCGGCACTACGCGGTCTTCCATCGGTACGCCTTTCAACGCCTGCTGCATGAAGCTGATCCAGATGGGCAGCGCCAGGCCGCCCCCGGTTTCCTTGTCGCCCAGGCTGCGTGGCTGATCGTAGCCCATCCAGCCCACTGCCACCAGTGAAGGCTGATAGCCGGCAAACCAGGCGTCCAGCGAATCGTTGGTGGTGCCGGTCTTGCCGGCCAGGTCGGTGCGATTCAGAGACATCGCTTTGGCTGCGGTGCCATAACGGACGACGTCGCGCATCATGCTGTCCATCAGATAGGCATTGCGTGGATCGATGATGCGGTTGGCCTCGTTGCCAGCGGTATCGGGATGCACTTGCGACAACACGTTGCCATTGGCATCGGTAATCTTGCTGATGATATAAGGACTGACTTTGTAGCCGCCGTTGGCAAATACCGCGTAACCGCCAACCATCTGCAACGGAGTAACCGCACCGGCACCCAAGGCCAGCGTCAGGTATGGCGGATTTTTGTCAGCATCGAAGCCAAAACGCGTCACATACTCCTGCCCATACTTGGCACCAATCTTGTCCAGAATCCGTACCGAGACCACGTTCTTCGATTTGGTCAAGGCCTTGCGCATGCTCATCGGACCTTCATATTTATTGCCGTAATTCTTGGGCTGCCAGATCTGGCCGCCGGTCTGGCCGCCGCCGTAGGTCAGAGGTGCATCATTGATGATGGTGGCCGGCGACAGACCTTTTTCCAGCGATGCCGAATAAATGAAGGGTTTGAACGACGATCCAGGCTGACGCCAGGCCTGCGTCACGTGATTGAACTTGTTGCGGTTGAAATCGAAGCCACCGATCAGGGCGCGGATGGCGCCATCCTTGGTATCGGCTGCGACGAAGGCTGATTCCACAGCCGGCATCTGGGTGATACTCCAGTTTTTACCTTCCAGCATGACGCGGATGATGGCGCCGCGCTTCACTTTACGTTGCGGCGGCGCTTTATCGCTCAGCAGATTGGTGGCGATGCTGAGGCCGGTGCCGCTGATGCTGATTTCCTGGCCTGAAGACAGCACCGCGCGCACCAGCTTGGGCGTCGCCTCCAGCACCACCGCGGCGACGATTTCATCGCTGTCCGGATGGTCGGCCAGTTCTACTTCGATGGCATCTTCGGCGGCTTCCTTGGTCGTGTCGGGGATTTCCATGAAACCCTCGGGACCACGATAACCGCGCCGTTTTTCGTAATCCATCACGCCGCGGCGCAGCGCTATATAGGCGGCGTCCTGATCTGCCTTGGTAATAGTGGTGAAAACGTTGAGGCCGCGCGTATAAGTGTTTTCCTTGAATTGCTCATAGACCAGCTGGCGCGCCATTTCAGAGACGAATTCCGCATGGATGCCAAATTCACTGGCGCCGGTCTTGATATGCAGCGTTTCATTCTTGGCTTGTTCGTATTGCGCTTCGGTGATGTAGCCGAGTTGCAGCATGCGCAACAAAATGTATTGCTGGCGCACAGTGGCGCGCTTCGGATTGACCACAGGATTGTTGGCCGAGGGGGCCTTGGGCAGGCCGGCCAGCATGGCTGCTTCAGCCGTGGTGATATCTTGCAAGCGCTTGCCAAAATAGATTTGCGCCGCCGAAGCAAAACCGTAGGCGCGCTGTCCCAGATAAATCTGGTTCATGTAGACCTCAAGAATCTGATCCTTGGTCAGGTTGTGTTCAATCTTCCATGCCAGTGGAATTTCATAGAGGAATTTGCGAGAGGCCTTCTGGAAGAAAGTCGGCTCGTTGCTGGTCAGGAAAAAATTCCGGGCGACCTGCTGGGTAATGGTGCTGGCACCGCCGCCGCCGCCGGTCAGATTGGAAAAGCTGGCGCGCAAGATGCCTTGGTAATCGACTCCGCCATGCTGGTAGAAACGATCGTCTTCGATCGCCAGTACGGCTTTCTTCATGACGTCGGGAATCTCGTTAATGTGCACCAGACTGCGTCGTTCTTCGCCGAATTCGCCGATCAGTACGCCATCAGCGGAAAAAATACGCAGTGGAATCTTGGGCTTGTAGTCGGTCAGCGAATCCAGTTCCGGCAAATTGGGATAGGCCATTGCCAGCATCAGGAGAAAAGTCAGGCAGCCGATCGCTATCAGGCCGGCAATCAGCCCGAAAAAGCCAAGAACCAAGCGCAGCGCTAGTGGCATACGGCGGCGCGCTGGGGGATTTGGATGGGTATCGCTGGCTGTATCTGGAGGCGTCATGCAATGCGTTTTATGAAAGATGGATGCCACGCATTATAGCGGCACGGCGCAGGGGTGATAACGAAATGTCTAGCGGCGAATGTTAACTTATCGATAATTTATGCCATGGCCGCTAGCCGTTGCCGGCGCATGGCTCAAAACTTGCTCTGCATCATGCGTTCTTGTTTCGTGTTGTCGTCTCGCTTTATTGTACGTACGCGAATTGCGTTGCGAAATTCAGACAGAAATTGTCGGTTAAAACCAAAATAGTATGGATGGAGTGGCTGTGAAGCGAAGTTTCGTAACAGTTAAACAATTGCCCTCAGGAAAATTTCTTTACAGCAGTGCCCTCTTATTGCTACGATTTCACGTTATAAAATTTAACATTGCTGTAAGCCCTGTTTTACAGGTTTTTCCTAACTTCGAGACGGTATACCGCTAATGCGACCGCCTTGCAGGCAGAATGTTCCCCAAATAATACATACTCGGGAGAAATGCTCTTGGCATTAGATCTAGGATCGCTGATCGGTAAAAAGAACCCGCCGCTGGTGGGGATTGATATCAGCACGTCAGGCGTCAGGTTGGTCGAATTGTCTGAGACCGGCAAGGATCAACTGCGTCTTGACCGCTACGCCTCTGAACCATTGCCGCGGGGAGCGGTAGTGGATGGCAACATTGAGAATATCGAGCAAGTCACGGAAGTCATCCGCCGGCTGTGGAAAAAAAGCGGCTCCAACACCAAGCTTGTGGCCCTGGGCATGCCGCCCGCTTCGGTGATCACCAAGAAGATCATCCTGGCCAGCGGCATGCTGGAAGATGAACTGGAGATGCAGGTCGAGTCCGAGGCCAGCCAATATATTCCGTTTGCGCTGGATGAGGTCAGTCTTGATTTTGACGTGATCGGTCCGGCCCAGCATTCGCCGGAAGACGTCGAAGTGCTGCTGGCGGCGACCCGCAAGGAAAAGGTCGAGGACCGGGTGGCGGTGGCGGAAGCGGCTGGTCTCAAGCCAACCGTGATGGATATCGAATCCTACGCGGCGCGTGCGGCAATCAACCGTATCATCGGACAATTGCCTAAAGCCGGGCAAGGCCAGATCGTCGGCCTGTTTCAAATCGGCACCCAGACCACGCATGTATCGGCTTTGCTGGATGGCCAGTTGATCTATGAGCGTGAGCAGCCGTTTGGCGGCAACCAGCTGACTCAGGACATCGTACGCGCCTATGGCTTGTCGTATGAAGAGGCTGACACGAAGAAGCGCAATGGCGACCTGCCAGAGGGCTACGAACAGGAAATTCTCAATCCGTTTCTGGAGAGTGCCGCGCTGGAAGTTACGCGGGCTATCCAGTTCTTCTTTACTTCGACGCCGTATACCCGGATTGACCAGCTGTTCCTGGCTGGCGGTTGCGCCACTATTCCCGGGTTGGTGGAAGTGGTGGCGGGTCGCGCCAAGATTTCAACCTCGGTTGTGAGCCCGTTTACCGGCATGCAACTGGGGCCGAACGTACGTGAAAAACAACTGCGCATGGATGCGCCGTCTTATCTGGTTGCTTGCGGGCTGGCCATGCGGAGATTTGGCTGATGATCAAAATTAATCTATTACCGCACCGCGAAGCCAAGCGCAAGCAGCGCAAAAACGCTTATTTCGCCATGCTGGTGCTGTCTGCTGTGATTGGCTTGGTAACGGTATTGCTGGTCGGTGCATTTTTCGCCAACGGCATTGCTAACCAAACCACGCGCAATAACTTTATCACAGCGGAAAATACGCGCCTTGACGGTGAAATCAAGGAAGTGGCCACGCTCAAACAGGAAATCGATGCGCTGAAGGCGCGTCAACAAGCCGTTGAGGATTTGCAGAGCGACCGCAATCAGCCTGTTTATCTGATGGACGAACTGGTCAAGCAAGTGCCGGAAGGAGTTTATCTGAACTCTCTCAAGCAGGAAGGCCAGCGGGTAGCGTTGAATGGCTACGCACAGTCGAACGAGCGTGTATCGGAATTGCTGCGCAACCTGGGCAACAACTCTGCCTGGCTGGAGCGTCCTGATCTGATTGAAATTCGCTCCGCCGTCATTGGGACGGGACGCGATAGCAAGCATGTCTTCGCATTTACCGTCAATGTCGGCATCAAACGGCCGTCTGACAAGGACGCCAAAGATGCTGCGGCAACCCCGAAAAATGCAGCTGCTGTGGTGGCCGGCACCGGTGCACCGGCAGCAACCTTGAAATGAGAGACGCGCAATGACGGATTTGAATAATTTGAGCGCATCGCTGAGTGCGCAGTTTCGTGGATTAAATGGCCGCCATCCCGGCCAGTGGCCGATCGCTCCTCGCATTTTGTCGGGTGTGGGTGTATTTCTGCTGGTGCTTCTGGTCGGCTGGTATTTCTACTGGAGTGATCAGCAAGATGAGCTCGCCGCTGGCGAGCAGAAGGAAGTACAGCTGAAGGAGCAGTACAAATCGAAGATTCAGCAAGCTATTAATCTGGAAGAGCTGCAAAAGCAAAAGCTCCAAGTTGCCGACTACGTTGCGACGCTGGAAAAGCAATTGCCGAGCAAGGCGGAGATGGATGCGCTGCTGTCGGATATCAACCAGGCTGGTTTGGGGCGGGGCTTGCAGTTTGAACTGTTCAAGCCAGGCCAGGTGGTGGTCAAGAATTACTATGCTGAACTGCCGATCAACATCAAGGTGACCGGTAACTATCATGACGTCGGCTCGTTCGCCAGTGATATTGCCAATCTGCCGCGCATCGTGACCTTGAATAATATGAATTTGGTAACGGGCAAGGATGGTGTGCTGAGCCTGGATGCGATTGCCAAGACCTTCCGCTATCTGGATAAGGACGAAGTGGCTGAGCAGCGCAAGACAGCCGATTCAGCTAAACAGAAAGGTCAAAAATGACGTTTTTTCGCATTGGGCGTCTGACCCGGGTGACGTTTTTTGTCGTATTCATCTCAACTTTGTCAGGTTGCGGTGACAGCGGCGTGCAGGAATTGAAGGACTGGATGGCTGACGTCAAGAGCCATACCAAAGTGGGAATTCCGAAGCTGACCGAGCCGAAAAAGTTCATTCCGTTCGTGTATGCCGGCGCGACCAGCGTCGATCCCTATAGCCCTAACAAGCTGCTGGTCGCATTCGCCAAGTTGCAGGGCAAGTCGAACGGTTTGAAACCAAATATGGACCGGCGTCGTGAAACGCTGGAGAACTATCCGCTGGATACCATCAAGATGGTTGGCACATTGCAGAAGGTCGGCTTGAGTTATGCCTTGCTGCAGGTTGACAAGACTGTGTTCCAGGCCAAGGTGGGAAATTACATGGGACAGAATTTCGGCATGGTCACAGCCATTACTGAATCAGAAGTCGTGTTAAAAGAAATTGTACAAGATGCGTCCGGCGAATGGGTCGAGCGCGAAGCCAAGTTAGCGTTGCAGGAGAGCACAAAATGATTGCAGCAGGAAAAAAATTAGTTAGCCTGAGCGTGAGCCGGTTGCGCATTATTCGACAGAAAGCACTGATGTTGGGAGCGTTGATCTGCATGGTTGGATTCGGAGCGTCAGCAATGGCGGCCGAAGACAACGCCATCACATCGATCAGCGCTAACCAGCAAGGTGCGAATGTGATCGTCAAGATCAGCTTCAAGCATGCGTTGAGCGCGCAGCCGACAGCATTTTCCATCCTTAGTCCGGCGCGGATCGCGTTCGACTTTGTCGGCGTCGGCAACGCTACCGGCAAGACCACGCAAGACATCAGCTTGGGCGATGTGCGCAATGTATTGCTGGCGCAAGCCGACGACCGGTCACGCCTGGTATTCAATTTAAAGCGGTCTCTGTCTTATGCGACAGCGATGGATGGTAACTCTCTGGTTGTCACGATAGACGGTTCCGGCGGCCTGGCGACACCGGTAAATGCTGTCGGCGTGCCGGTACAGCCGGCTGCACGGACCGTTTCGGGTGTGGCTGCAGCTCCTGCTGCCGCACCTTTGCTGAACGGCAAGCCTGCGTTGCGCGATATCGATTTTCGTCGCGGTACCGCCGGCGAAGGCCGGGTTGTGATCGATTTGCCAAACACACAAGTCGGCGTCGATGTCCATCAGCAGGGCCAGACAATTGTGGTGGACTTCCTCAAGACCAGCTTGCCTGATGTTCTGCGCCGCAAGTTGGATGTCGGCGACTTCGGTACGCCCGTCAAGACCATCAGCACCGTAACCCAAGGCGACAATGTGCGCATGATCATCGAACCGAAAGGTCTGTGGGAACAGAGCGCTTATCAAAGCGACAGCCAGCTGGTGATCGAAGTCAAGCCGATCAAGGAAGACCCGAACAAATTGGCGCAGGGTACGCAGGGTTACCGCGGCGACAAGCTGTCCTTGAATTTCCAGAACGTTGAAGTGCGTTCGGTCCTGCAAGTGATCGCCGATTTTACCGGTTTGAATATCATTACCAGCGATACTGTCGGCGGCAATCTGACTTTGCGTTTGAAAGACGTTCCTTGGGACCAGGCGTTGGATATCGTGATGCAAGCTAAGGGTCTGGACATGCGTAAGAACGGTTCGGTCATCTGGATTGCGCCGAAAGATGAATTGCTGACGAAGGAAAAATTGGAGCTTGAGCAGCGTTCGCAAATCGCTGAACTGGAGCCCCTGCGTACGGAATCTTTCCAGCTGAATTATCAAAAAGCCGATGCTTTCAAAAAGATATTCGGGATTGATGATGCCGGTGGCGGTGCAGGCGGGGGTAAGAAAAATAGTATTTTGTCATCGCGCGGCAGTGCTGTGATTGATCCGCGGACCAATCAATTGTTTGTTACCGATACGCCGACCATCTTGCAAAATATCCGCAATCTGGTGCAAAAAGTGGATATCGCCTCACGCCAGGTATTGATCGAAGCGCGCATGGTTGAGGCAACCGATACATTCAGCCGTGACCTTGGCGCCAAGCTTGGCTTTGGCTTCAAAGGCAATAATACCGCCGCCGGTGGTAACCAAACTGCTTCCACCGCTACCACGACTGGCGTAAGTCCTAGTATTCCTGGGCTGGGTTCGTCCGCAGTGAACTTGCCTGCCGCTCCTGCTACCGGAACCGCTGGTTCTGTGGCTTTGAGCCTGTTCAATGCAGCGGCATCCAAGTTCATCAGTCTTGAATTATCGGCGCTGGAAGCCGACGGCAAAGGCAAGGTCATCTCCAGCCCACGCGTAGTTACTGCAGACCAGCAAAAAGCTTTGATTGAACAGGGTACTGAAATTCCTTATCAAAGTGCAACCAGCAGTGGCGCTACATCGGTTGAGTTCAAAAAAGCCAATCTGAAACTGGAGGTTACGCCGCAAATTACGCCAGATGGCAATGTTATTTTGACTGTCGATGTAACGAATGACAGCGTTGGTGCAACCGTTCCCGGAGGTGTTGCCATCAATACCAAGCACGTTCAAACTCAGGTACAGGTTGAAAACGGTGGTACCGTGGTGATTGGTGGTATTTATACTCAGACAATTAAGGATAGTGTTAGTAAAGTGCCTCTGCTTGGAGATATTCCAGTTCTGGGTTATCTTTTCAAACAATCGTCAGTCGGTAATAGTAAAACTGAATTATTGATCTTCTTGACACCAAAAATCGTCATAGACCGCATCGCTGGGCACTAATTGCACAGGGACACCGGCGCGACGCCGGTGTCTGTCCATGAGCAAAAGGTTAAGTAGTGAAATGGTAAGGTACACAGGCAATATCTTTCTGGTAGGCCTGATGGGCGCGGGCAAGACTACGGTTGGCCGGGCTCTGGCAAGAAAACTCAACAAGCTTTTCATTGATTCCGACCACGAAATCGAGGCGCGCACCGGCGTTTCGATTCCCTTGATTTTTGAAATTGAAGGCGAAGAGAGCTTCCGTCAGCGCGAGACGGAGGTGATACGTGACCTGAGCGCCCGCAGCGGTATTGTGCTGGCGACCGGTGGTGGCGCCATCATGCGCGCTGAAAATCGCGAATATCTGAAAACCCGCGGCACCGTGATCTATCTGCGTGCCAGCATTCACAATATCCTCCAGCGCACCAGCCGCGACAAGAACCGGCCTTTGCTGCAAACCGCAGACCCGCGCCGGCGACTGGAAGAGTTGTCACGGCAGCGGGAGCCGTATTATCGCGACGTTGCCGACATTGTTATCGATACCGGTCGACCTAACGTACAATTCTTGGTGCATAGTATATTAAGCCAACTCGATGTATTGCCCGACGAGGTCGGGCAGGAGTCCGGACAAACCGGTAATGGCAACCCCGGCCGGTATAGCGGCGCGCCCCATCACTCACCAGATTTTTCTATGAACCAGCAGGTTATCCCTTCGACCGTCACGCCAGCCATCACACTCCAGGTAGAACTAGGCGAGCGTAGTTATCCGATCGAGATCGGGCCATCCCTGCTGGTTGACCGCGAGCGAATTGCCCGTCAGATTACCGGCAAACAGGTGGTGGTAGTGACCAACACCGTCGTTGCACCGCTGTATCTGGAGCGGCTCAGCCAGACTTTGCGCGATGCCGGTAAAAACGTCCTGGAAATAGTCCTGCCGGATGGCGAAGAAGAGAAGAACTGGGGCAGCCTGATGCAGATCTTCGATCGCCTGCTAGCCGCGAAATGCGACCGCAAGACTACCTTGATCGCCTTGGGCGGTGGCGTGATCGGTGACCTTACCGGCTTTGCCGCGTCAGCCTACATGCGCGGCGTACCTTTTGTCCAGATTCCAACTACCTTGCTGGCGCAAGTGGATTCGTCAGTGGGAGGCAAAACCGGTATCAACCATCCGCTCGGTAAAAACATGATCGGCGCGTTCTATCAGCCGCAGGCGGTGATAGCCGATACAATGACCTTGCATACCTTGCCCGAGCGCGAGCTGTCAGCCGGGCTGGCAGAGGTGATCAAATACGGTGCCGTGATCGACGCCGAGTTTTTCAAATGGATCGAAACCAATATCGACAAATTGATGGCGCGCGATAATGCCGCGCTGGCCTACGCAATCCGTCGCTCATGCGAGCTGAAGGCCGACGTCGTGCGGCAGGATGAGCGCGAAGGCGGTTTGCGCGCGATCCTGAATTTCGGCCATACCTTCGGTCACGCGATCGAATCCGGCCTGGGTTATGGCAAGTGGCTGCACGGCGAAGCTGTCGGTTGTGGCATGGTGATGGCAGCGGATTTGTCGCATCGGCTTGGACACATTAACGCCATCGATAAAGAGCGCATATGCGCGCTAGTGCGCGCCGCTGGCTTGCCGACCGAAGCCCCCAACCTTGGCGCCCAACGCTGGCTTGAGCTGATGCAAGTCGACAAGAAAAACGAAGACGGCCAGATCAAATTCATCTTGATGAAACCCTTGGGCAGTCATTTGATCGCCACCGCGCCGCAAGAAGCGTTGCTGGCCACTCTTCAACAACTAGCTTCCGGAGACCTGCCGCGATGAATCAAGAAACGTCGCTCGCACCCTATGCCGCACATTCTGCACAATCGCGAGGACGTTTATTTGAGGAAGAAGCGCCCGGATCGCGTACTGAATTCCAGCGCGATCGTGACCGTATCATTCATTGCACCGCCTTCCGCCGGCTGGAATACAAGACACAGGTATTCGTCAATCATGAGGGCGACCTGTTCCGTACCCGTTTGACGCATAGTATCGAGGTTGCGCAAATCGCCCGCTCGATTGCGCGTAACCTGGGGTTGAACGAAGATCTGGTGGAAGCCATCTCGCTGGCTCACGATCTCGGCCATACGCCGTTTGGCCATGCCGGTCAGGATGCGCTGAACGACTGCATGGAAGGGCATGGCGGTTTTGAACACAATTTGCAGAGCTTGAGGGTGGTCGACAAGCTGGAGCAGCGCTACGGTGCCTTTGATGGCTTGAATCTGATGTTCGAGACGCGCGAAGGGATTTTGAAACACTGTTCGCTGGCCAACGCCAAGAAACTCGGCGATATCGGCCAGCGTTTCATACAACGCAAACAGCCGACGCTGGAAGCGCAAGTTGCCAATCTGGCGGATGAGATCGCCTACAACAATCATGACATCGACGACGGCTTGCGGTCAGGTTTGCTGACCATGGAGCAGATGAACCAGATCGATTTCTATGCGGAACACAGCCGCCAGGTCGAACAGTTGTTCCCGGGATTGAGCGGACGGCGGGCGATCAATGAAACTATCCGGCGCATGATCAATGCTCTGATCACCGACCTGATCCAGACTTCGCAGCAACGTATCCGGGATGCAGGACTGCAGACCGTCGACGATGTGCGCAATGCGCCGCCGTTGATCGCCTTTTCCGATAGCATGGCGCAGCAGGCTGCTTTACTGAAGCGCTTCCTGCGTGAAAATCTGTATCGTCATTACCTGGTTAATCGCATGACCGCCAAGGCGCGTCGCATTGTCGCAGAACTCTATGCCTGCTTTAGCGCGGAGCCATCGTTGTTGCCGCCCGCCTACCAGCTTGCGCAACGGGCAGCGGAACCGCAGCAGCAGGCGCGGGAGATCGCCGACTACATCGCGGGCATGACCGACCGCTATGCGATACGTGAACACCGGCGCCTGTTCCTGGTGGACGAAGGGCATTTGTAAGAGCACTTCGACGCTGTTTTCCATTTCTTGATCTCATTGCAATAAGTTGGGGTAGACTTTATCCCTGTCCATTTCACTTCATTGAGGATCAACTATGCGACACCTATATCAAACAGCAATCACATTGACTCTGGCGGTATCCGCATCCGCAGCCTTCGCCTTGTCGCTAAGCGATCTCAGCAACCAGGATGCCAGCAGCGGCCTCAAGGCAGCACTGCAAAAAGGCGCCGACGTCGCGGTCTCAAAACTGGGCGTGGAAAATGGCTTCCTGAATAACGACAAGGTAAAAATCGGCCTGCCCAGCGTGCTCGACAAGGCCATGCCCATCCTGAAGATGACCGGCCAAGGGCAGAAACTGGATGACCTGGTGGTATCGATGAACCATGCGGCGGAAGCGGCGGTGCCGATGGCCAAGCCCTTGCTGCTGAATGCGGTCAAATCAATGTCGGTGACCGATGCCAAAAACATCCTGACCGGCGGCGATACCTCGGTGACGGATTTTTTCCGGCAAAAGACCTCGGCCCAACTGGGTGAAAAATTCCTGCCCATCGTCAAAGGGGTGACCGACCGCAACGGTTTGTCGGGACAATATAACGCGATCATGGGGCAGGTCGGCAAAACCGGCATGGTGCCGGCGCAGCAATCGACGGTGGAGGGATATGTTACCCAACGTGCACTGGATGGTTTGTACACCATGATCGGCGAAGAAGAAAAAGCGATTCGCCAGGATCCGGTCGGCGCCGGCAGCGCGATCATCGGCAAAGTTTTCGGCGCTCTCAAATAGGCGGACTGCCGCAAACAGTAAAATGATTTACATGAATTAATTAAGAGGCGGCTTCAAACACAACTGGCTAGACGCTTCGACGAAGGCAGCGCGAGTAGTACGGCCAGGAGAGGCAGCAACCCCAGATGTGTTTGAAGCCGCTCTAAAGAGTTGAAAATAACAAAGGGCGCATTGACTGCGCCCTTGTTCATTCATTGGCGTGAGCAGTGCAGCTCATACGCCGGGATTGGCGGCCGGTTCAGGTCGTGGCTGGGAGGTCTTCCGGCAGGTGCTTGATCGCATCGTGCTGGTGATCCTGCATCTTGTCCTTGTACTTGATGACTTGGCGATCGAGCTTGTCGATCAGGGCATCAATGGCGGCATAAAGATCATGGGCGATACTCTCAGCATGCAAATCTTTTCCTTTAACGCGCAGATTGATTTCTGCTTTTTGGCGCTTTTCTTTTTCGGTGATTTTGTCGACCGTCAGGATCACGCTGATATCGATGACCTGGTCGAAGTGGCGTTTGATACGCTCTAGTTTGCTTTGTACATATTCGCGAATGGCAGGGGTTAACTCGAGGTGATGCCCACTGATGGTGAAGTTCATACAGCGCTCCTATCAAGAATATTGCTAGCGGTTCTGAACAGACTGCATCGAATCTTTAAGCGAACAATCCGCAGGGGACTGTTCTGGCAAGAGTCGTTAAATCACAAACAGCCGTAATGTCCGAACATAGCAAGGGTAAGCTTAACAATCAAACCAGAAACAACTACAAGGCCTTGCGCAGATTAACAGACGGAATTTTTAATGCTTCGCGATATTTTGCGACGGTGCGGCGGGCGACCACCATACCTTGTTCCGCAAGCATGTCGGCAATCTTGCTGTCAGAGAAAGGATTTCTTGAATCTTCCGCTCCTATGAGTTGCTTAATGAGTGCCCGTATTGCTGTTGAGGAAGCCTCTCCACCTGCCTCAGTAGCAACATGGCTGCCGAAGAAATACTTCAGTTCAAACATCCCGTGGGGAGTGAGCATGTATTTCTGAGTGGTTACACGAGAAATAGTACTCTCGTGTAGACCCAGTGTATCAGCTATTTCGCGCAACACAAGCGGCCGCATGGCGACCGCCCCGTGCGAAAAAAAGTTCCTCTGGCGTTCCACTATCGCTTGTGCAACGCGCAAGATAGTGTCGAAGCGCTGCCGCATGTTCTTGATCAGCCACTTGGCTTCCTGTAACTGGGATGTAAGGGCGCCGTCGCCCTTGCTCTGCTTTAAAATATTGGCATACAGGACATTCACCCTGAGCCTTGGCATGACGTCATTATTAAGCATGACCTGCCAGCCCTGTTTGCCGCGCCGGACGATCACATCCGGCACCACATAATCGGATGCATTGGCCGCGAACGGCGCACCGGGGTGCGGGTTGCATTGTTTGATGACGGCTTGCGCCTCGCGCAGATCCTCGTCGTCGCAATCCAGAGCCTTCTTGATTTTATTGAAATCGCGTTGCGCAAAAAGCATCAGGTGATCTTGCACAATCGCCAATGCCAGGCGACGCGTGACAAATGGCAATTTGACAAAGCGCCTGATCTGCAAGGCCAGGCATTCTGCCGCATTGCGTGCGCCGACACCGGCAGGATCGAAGCTCTGCACCATTTTCAACGCCATCGACAGTTCTTCGATAGCGATCTCCAGCTCAACCGGCAAGCGCCCCAGGATTTCTTCCAGCGACTCTTCCAGATAGCCGTTATCGTCGAGGGCATCGATCATCAGTTCGACCAGGGCGCGATCGCGCAGATCGTGCACTGTCTCGCGCATTTGGTGTTGCAGATGTTCGCGCAACGTGGATTCGTGGGCCTCCAGCTGGGGCCGCGCATCTTCATCGTCCGAGCTCTTCGCGCTACGCGCGATATCGTCAAAACTCCAGTCGCTATCGGCGTTCTCCGGAGCGCTCTCAGGCGCTGCGGGCGCATCGAAATTGGCTTCGCCTTCGGCCGGCGAGCTGCTGACCTCGCTGTCGCCTACCGGCGCATCCATGGTGGAGGTGCTGCCGCTGATGGCGCCATCAGCCAGCAGGCGCACCGAATTGTCGAGTGGATCGTCGACCCGCTCGAGCAGTGGATTGTCGGATAAGATCTGTTCCAGTTCCTGATGCAATTCAAGCGTCGACAGCTGCAACAGACGGATCGACTGTTGCAGCTGCGGGGTCAGCGCAAGATGTTGAGAGGTGCGAAGCTGGAGTGATTGTTTCATGGATTCCGTGCTGACAATTCACTGTTAACTAAATGCGAGACAACGTTAATTTCCGCTGCCGGACAGCGGCCTGTTCTGTCTCCGACTACATCATTCCGAATCCTGTGAACTTACATGCGGAAATGCTCGCCAAGATATACCCGGCGCACCGACTCGTCGGCGATGATGTCATCCGGACTACCGCTGGCCAGCACGCTGCCCTGGTTGATGATGTAGGCGCGGTCGCAGATGCCCAGCGTTTCGCGCACATTGTGATCGGTGATCAGCACGCCGATGCCACGTTCCTTGAGGAAGCGGACGATGCGCTGGATCTCGATCACCGCGATCGGATCGATCCCGGCAAACGGTTCATCCAGCAGCACGAAGCGTGGATTGGTGGCGAGCGCACGCGCGATTTCGACACGCCGGCGCTCACCGCCTGAGAGAGATAAAGCCTGGTTTTCACGCAGCTTTTCGATTTGCAACTCATGTAGCAGCTTGTGCAGCTGCTCGTCGATTTCGGCTTTGCTGAGCGCTTTGCCGTTGGGGCGTTGGAGTTCCAGCACAGCGCGGATATTGTCTTCTACCGTCAGCTTGCGGAATACCGATGCTTCCTGCGGCAGATACGACAGGCCCAGCACTGCGCGCCGATGGATCGGCAGACGCGAGATGTCGACGCCGTCCAGGTCGATCGCACCGCCATCGGAAGGCACCAGGCCGACGATCATGTAGAACGAGGTGGTCTTGCCAGCGCCGTTCGGCCCCAGCAAACCGACTACTTCGCCGCAGCGGACTTCGAGCGAAACGTCGTGGACCACCTGACGCGCGCCGTAGCTTTTTTGCAGGTCTTTGACAATCAGGGTGCTAGGAGCGGTCATGGCGTTGTTACCTTTGGCCGTGGTTGAATGACCGCACGAATCCGCCCTTTGCCAGCCTCGCTGACGCCGTTGACGGTGTTGTTGACGGAATAAAATTCAGTGCGGCTATCGTAGGAAATGAATTCGCCGTTGACTTCATCGGTCGGCTTGTCACCTTGCAAGCGGCGCATCTGCGCCTTCGAAAACAGTTTGGTGACTTCGGTTTTTCCATCGTATTCGATGCGTTCCGCGTGACCGTCAATCCACAAGTCGGGACCGCCGTCACGCTTCTGACGGAAAGTGGCCAGCTTGCCCGGATCCGCATACAGGGTGGCGAACTGATAGCCCGAAGGATCAGTGGTCACTACTACCCGGTCAGCATGCATCACCAGCGTGCCGCGGGTCAGGACTACATTGCCGGTGGCGACGTTGACCTGTTTGACATCGTCGTAGGTGAGCGTATCGGAGTCGATCAGGGTCGGTTTCTCCGAGTCGGCTTTTTCTGCATGAGCGACGCCTATGGCGCCAAGCAGCAGCAGGGAAAGAAAAAGTAATCGTTTCATGAAAAATCCTGGGTAATGAATAGGGGCCTACACATAAAATGTCTTGTTGATCCGCTTATTTTTTCGCTTCATCGGCGGCAACGCGCGGCGTACTGCGCAAGACGCCACGCACCTTGCTGAACAGCTTCAGTTCACGCGTGGAATTATTGAAATGCATGCCGGTGCCGTTCAAGGTCGACAGTCCCAAGGTAATTTCTACCGGCTTGTCGCTTTCCATGATGTCGTCGTCGGGTAATAGCAGCAGGTATTCCGTTTTCAGGTGGAAGTTGTCGGCCTTCGGCGTTTTTGGACGATCGGCATTGACGTTGCCGTACAGGTGCACCTTGCTGTTGTTGTCCTCAATCATGCCGCGGTCGGCGACCAGGTTCATCGGCGGCTTCTCCTTGTCCAGGCTGTGGATGACCGGTTTCTGCACGTCGAAAGAATCATTGACCGGATTGTGCGTCAGCAGGTCGCCGGCGATGTTGTAGCGCGGCTGTCCGGTGGGCGACATCTGGACATAGTTGAAATGCTCAACGTAATAGTCGGGCTCGGTGCGGGCCGGTTTCGGCAGCGAATCTTCGGTGTTCTTGTGCATGACTTGCAGCAGCCAGAAGCTGCCCAATGCCAGCAGGATGAACAGCACCAGCAGCAGCAGGAAACGAAAACGGTAAGTGGTGCGGAGATTTTTCATACCGGAGCCACGCCTGGCTGGTGGGGAGGCAGATAGGTCGCCAGTGTGGCGTCGTAGGTATTTTGCACCTGCATGATGATGTCGCAGATTTCGCGCGCTGCACCATGGCCGCCGCTGGCTTGCGTGACATAGTGGACACGGCTGCGCACATCGCGGTGGCCGTTCGGCACGCTGACTGCAAAACCGGCTTGCGACAGGATCGGCAAGTCGATCACATCGTCGCCGATGAAGCCGCAGTCATCCGCCGTCAGCTGTAGTTGCTCCAGCAGTTTGACAAAAGCCGCGTACTTGTCGTGTACGCCTTGCTGCACATGGGCGATGCCCAGGTCGCCGGCGCGACGACTGACGATGGCAGACTGACGGGCGCTGATGATCGCTGTGGCGACGCCGCTTTGCTGTAGCTGCTTGATACCGTGTCCGTCGAGAGCGTTGAAACGTTTGATCTGTTCGCCGTCGGCGCCATAGAGCAGGCCGCCGTCGGTCAGGATGCCGTCGACGTCGAAAATCATCAGGCGCACCCTCGCTGCGCGCACTCTGGCGTCCGCGCTTAAGACGTCTGCAGCGACGCCCTTGCCGTTGTTTGCATCGGTCGACATGGTGGCCGCCATCAGATTACCTTGGCGCGGGTCAGATCATGGATATGCAAGGCGCCGACCAACTTGCCGTCGGCGTCTGTCACCAACAACTGGTTGATACGGAATTCTTCCATCATCTGCACCGCATCGACGGCTAGCTGGTCCGGGCCTATGGTGCGTGGAGGGACATGCATCACGTCGGCGATTTTCAGCTTGGTGAAATCCTGCACCTGCTCGATCAGGCGGCGCAGGTCGCCGTCGGTAAACACGCCGACTGCATGGAAATTCTCGTCGACCACCGCCGTCATGGCGATGCCCTTGCGGGTGATTTCAAACAGCGCCACCGACATCGAGACATCTGCAGTCACCGCGGGAATCGCTTCGCCGCTGCGCATGACGTCGCGCACGTGGGTCAGCAAGCGGCGTCCAAGGGCGCCGCCCGGATGCGAGCGGGCAAAATCTTCTTCGCGGAAGCCGCGCGCATCCAGCAGCGCTACCGCCAGGGCGTCGCCCATCGCCAGGGTAGCGGTGGTGCTGGCGGTAGGCGCCAGGTTCAACGGACAGGCTTCTTGGACAACGCCGACATCCAAGTGCACATTGGCGAGTTGCGCCAGCGCTGAATCCGGTTTGCCGGTCATGGCGATCAAGGTGGCGCCCATGCGCTTGATGATTGGCACGATCGCCATCAGTTCGGCGGTTTCTCCGGAATTGGAAATGGCGATGAAGGCGTCATGTTCAGTAACCATGCCGAGGTCACCATGCGCCGCTTCAGCAGGATGGATGAACAGCGCCGGCGTCCCGGTCGAGGACAGCGTCGCGGCGATCTTGCGCGCGATATGGCCGGATTTCCCGATTCCCGATACGACCACCCGGCCGCTGCAGCCGAGCAGCAAGCCGATCGCCTTGGCGAAAGGATCGTGAGGGTTGTCGGAAATCCGGTTTTTCAGTGCAGTGATGGCATCTGCTTCGATTTGCAAGGTGCTGCGAGCAAGCTCCAGCGCACGTCCTGCATCGAATGTGACGGACAAGGTTTTGGGCGAAAGTGGGGCATCGGGTAGAGTCATCCCGAAAGTATAAACGAATTCCCAAAGCAAAAAACTTGCCAGTCCAGATCAGCTTCAATTAATCTGTGTTCAGTCCGTCCGCATTTGGCGTTGCTGCAACATAATATTGGTATTAAATCAATTTACATTTTAGGCGAAGATGCTTTCCGGACTTGAACTGACCATTTTATTGCTGGGCTCGGCGGTACTGGGCGTGGTGGCGTTCCGCAGTTTCCATTTGCCGCCGATGCTTGGCTATCTGGCGGTGGGGATCCTGATCGGACCGCATGCGCTTGGTTTTGCCGAAGACAACGCCACTACCCATGCGTTGGCCGAATTCGGCGTGGTGTTCCTGATGTTTTCTATCGGCCTCGAGTTTTCCTTGCCGAAACTGACGGCTATGCGGCATATCGTGTTCGGCCTCGGCATGGCGCAGGTGCTGCTGACTATCGGTGCGACCATGCTGTTCAGCTGGTTGATGGCGATCATCCTGCCGCAACTCACCAATATCAGCTGGCAGGCGGCGTTCGCCCTGGGTGGCGCGTTAACCATGTCGTCCACGGCCATCGTTTCCAAATTGCTGACCGAACGCATGGAACTGGAGAGCGAGCATGGCCGCCGTATTATCGGCATTCTGCTGTTTCAGGACCTGGCTCTGGTGCCTCTGCTGATCGTTGTGCCGGCGCTGGCTGAACATAACGGCAACCTGCTGGCGACGCTCGCCTGGGCCAGCGGCAAGGCGTTGCTGGTGTTGGCCGTGTTGCTGTTTTTCGGACAAAAGCTGATGCGCCGCTGGTTCCAGATCGTGGTGCGGCGTCGTTCGCAAGAGTTGTTCATGCTTAACTTGCTGCTGATCACCCTCGCAGCGGCCTGGATTACAGAGCGCGCGGGCTTGTCGTTAGCGTTGGGCGCCTTTATTGCAGGCATGCTGATTTCGGAAACCGAATACAAGCATCAGGTAGAGGAGGACATCAAGTCCTTCCGCGACGTGCTGCTGGGTTTGTTTTTTATCACCATCGGCATGCTGCTCAACCTGCGTCTGGTGGTTGAGCACTGGTGGTTGGTATTGTTGCTGTTGATCGGTCCGGTGTTGCTCAAGTTTGCCCTGATCGCCGGTCTGGCCAAGGTATTCCGCTCGTCCACCGGTGTCGCCTTGCGTACCGGTTTGGCGCTAGCGCAGGCCGGGGAGTTCGGTTTCGTGCTGCTCAACCAGGCGGGCGGCCTGCAGCTGGTCGACCCCTTGCTGGTGCAACTGATCCTGGCGTCGATGGTGTTGTCGATGCTGGCGGCGCCTTTTATCCTGGCCAAATCCGATGCGATCGTCATGAAGCTGTCCTCCAGCGAATGGATGATGCAATCGCTGGCGCTGACGCAGATCGCCACCCGTACCATGTCAACCAAGAAACACGTGATCATTGCCGGTTTCGGCCGTAGCGGCCAAAGCCTCGCCAAGCTGCTGGAAGAGGAGGGCATCGGCTATCATGCACTCGATCTCGACCCCGACCGGGTGCGCGATGCGCGTGCCGCCGGCGCCCATGTTTCGTATGGCGACGCTTCGCGCCGCGAAAGCCTGGTGGCCGCCGGGGTGCACCGCGCTGCCGCCCTGGTCATCACCTACGCCAGCACGCCGTCAGCCTTGAAAGTCTTGCATCATGTGAGCGAACTGGCGCCAGCCTTGCCAGTGATTGTGCGCAGCTATGACGACACCGATCTCGACAAACTGCGCGCCGCGGGCGCCACCGAAGTCGTGCCGGAAGCCATGGAAGGCAGCCTGATGCTGGCCTCGCATGCGCTGGTCATGCTTGGCGTACCTTTGCGTCGTGTGGTGCACCGGGTACAGGCTTCGCGCGATGAGCGCTATGCCGCCTTGCGCGGCTTTTTCCATGGCGTCGACGATGCGCCGGATGCTGCCGATCATCTGCAGGTGCGCCTGCATTCGGTCGCACTGCCGGACGGCGCCCGATCTATCGGCCGTACGCTGGCCTGGCTCGGGCTGACGGAAATGGGGGCGGAAATCACCGCCGTGCGGCGTGGCCGCAGCGGGATTGCCGTCACGCCTGATGCGGTGTTGCAGGCAGGAGACATTGTCGTCTTGCGGGGCGCTGCCGAAGCCATTTCTCGTGCCGAAGGGCGTTTGCTGCAAGCGTGGACCAGCGCCAGCCAGCGCAGCGATGAAGATTTTTGAAATAATACCCATTCTCATTCAATCGGCATTTACAATACACATCTTTTAAGGGCAGGTGTGGGATTGTGAAAAAAGCATTGCGTCATTGGTTGGTCAAATTGCACCGCTACAGCGGCTTGTTGCTGTCTTTGTTCATTGTCATGGCGGGACTCACCGGCAGTGCGCTGGCATTCAATGATGAGCTCGATGCCTGGCTCAATCCCCAGTTCTATCATCGTGCCTCTACCGGTCCGCACCAGCCTTTCGAGGTACTTGCAGCCAAGATCGAGCACGAATATCCCCATGCCCGGCTGGCTTTCTTTTCAATGGAGCCGGGTGACAATGCGCCTTTGCAGGCCAGATTACGTGCCCGCCATCCTGATGACGCATTGCCGGTTGATACCGTGTTTATCGACCCGGTCACCGCTGCCATGGTCGGCGAACGTAACACCAAGGCTGTTAGTCTTGCGCCGCAAAACCTGATGCCCTTCCTGTTTCGCCTGCATCGCTACCTGCTGCTGGACAAGACAGGCGCCATTATTTCCGGTTGCCTTGGCTTGCTGTGGCTGGCAACCTTGCTGATCGGTTTTGCGCTGGCTTGGCCCAAGCATCGCAGCGGCTGGCGCAAGGCGCTTTCGATCAAGCGCGGCGCCGGCGGTTTTCGCTTGATGTATGACTTGCACCGCTCGGTCGGGATGGTCGCGGGAGTATTGCTGGTAGTGACCGCCTTTACGGGCGCCGTGATGAATCTGCCCGATGTCGCGCGGCCGATGGTCGCCAGCCTGTCGTCGCTGACAAAACCACCGAAGTCTTCAATGCATGAGGGCAAGCCGCAAATCGACTGGCAGCAAGCGCTGGAGGCGGCTCAGGCGAGCGTGCCGCTGTCGACGCCAGTGCGAATTGCGCGCGACGATAAGCAACGCCTGTATCAGGTGCGCCTGCGCAAGCAAAACGACATTCAGGATAGCGGTAGCGTGCGGGTCTTTGTCGATGCAGTGGACGGCAAGGTGCTGAATGCGCTTGATCCCTTGAAAGGTTCGGCGGGCGATACCTTTATCGGCGTCCAGTACGGCCTGCATACCGGGCAGTTGCTGGGTTTGCCGGGCAAGATCCTGATCGCTTTCCTGGGTTTGCTGCCGTTGTTGTTCACGATTACCGGCATCGCCATCTGGCTGAAAAAGCGTAAATCGGAAACAATCGTGCGCGCCCGGCATCTGCATCAAGTCTGAATTAACCCGGCCTGAAAGTGTGAACTGACGGGCCGGCGTGCGGCAGGAACAATGCGCTGGCGGCGCGAGTGATACTGCCGCCAACAAGAAACCAAGCAGTGATTAGCGGGTCAGCAGAATGTCTTCCGATGCGGCGGAGCGGCTGCCGGGCAAGGGTGGATTGCTTTGTCCGTGATAGGCAAACACCACCGACTCCTTGACCGCTTCCGTGTTGTTCCTGCCGGCGGCATGGAATAGTCCGCTGTGGAAAAATACGACATCCCCTTGCTGTAGCTCGACAGATTTTCCCTGTGCAAACAAGGCTTGGTTCTCCGCCATTTCCGGCCGCAGGAAATCCAGCTCATCCATCTGCTGTGGTTTGATGTCAAAACGGTGCGAGCCCGGAATGAAGCGCAGGGCGCCGTTATTCGCATTTTCATTGTCCAGCGCCAGCCACACTGAAATCAATTCGTTGCGCAGGAACGACCAGTAGCGGATGTCGCGATGCCAACCGGTTGCGGTGCCGAAATGCGGATGCTTTGTCATCACGCAATTGTGATGCGACAAGGTCAGGCACACGGCTTCGCCCAACAGCAGCTCCAGCATCGCCACCAACTGCGGATTCGTGGCCCAGGCGCGATACGTATCGTGACGCTGATAGGCATTGCGCAGGCGGCGCGCAGTGCGGCCGCCGACGCTTTCAAGCGAAGCCGGGGCGCCGGCATAGCCGACCTCGGATTCATACTCCAGCGGCGCCACCGCCTGCGCCAGATGGGCATTGGTAGTGGCCGCCATTAATCCGCAATCTGCCGCGGAAACCATGCGCGGCAAAATCAAATAACCATCTTTTTCAAAAGCGTCAATCTGCGTTGCGGATAGCGCCGGTGCGGGTTTGGTAGACATCATTATCTCGTTATTGCATTGCTCCGGCCGTATTGGTCGGAGCAATGCTTGTTTATTTTTTCTTTGGTTTTTCCAGCAAGGGTCCAAGGTACTTACCAGTGACGCTGGCTGGATTCGCCGCCACCTGTTCCGGTGTGCCGGTAGCGATGATGCGGCCACCGCCGGCGCCGCCTTCGGGACCCAGGTCGATCAGCCAGTCGGCAGTCTTGATTACATCCAGGTTGTGCTCGATGATGACCACGGTATTGCCTTGATTGCGCAAGCGGTGAATCACTTTTAATAGTAGATCGATGTCGTGGAAGTGCAAGCCGGTAGTCGGCTCGTCCAGGATGTAAAGGGTGCGGCCGGTATCGCGCTTGGAAAGTTCCAGCGACAGCTTGACCCGTTGCGCTTCGCCGCCGGAGAGCGTGGTGGCGCTTTGGCCGAGGCGGATATAGCCGAGACCGACATCCAGCAAGGTGTGCAATTTACGCGCAATGATCGGCACTGGCTTGAAGAACTCATAGGCCTCTTCCACCGTCATGCCCAGCACTTCGGTGATGCTCTTGCCCTTGTAGTGCACTTCCAGCGTTTCGCGGTTGTAGCGCTTGCCGTGGCAAACGTCGCAAGGAACATACACGTCTGGCAGGAAGTGCATTTCAACCTTGATCACGCCATCGCCCTGGCAGGCTTCACAGCGGCCGCCTTTGACGTTGAAGGAGAAGCGTCCGGCGTTATAGCCCCGTTCCTTGGCCATTGGCACGGTCGAGAACAGATCGCGGATCGGTGTAAACAAGCCAGTATAGGTCGCCGGATTGGAACGCGGCGTGCGGCCGATAGGCGCCTGGTCGACCGAGATGACCTTGTCGAAATGCTCCAGGCCGCCGATCGATTCATGCGGCGCCGGTTCCGCCTGAGAACCGTACAGATGCCGCGAGGCTGCGTGATACAAGGTATCGTTGACCAGCGTCGACTTGCCCGAACCGGAAACGCCGGTAACGCACGTTAGCAAGCCGACTGGCAAATTCATCGTCACGTTCTTCAGGTTGTTGCCGGTAGCGCCGGTAATAATGAACTGGCGATCCGGATCTGCCGGAGTCCGCTTTTCCGGCACGGCAATTTTCAGGGTGCCGTTCAGGTACTTGGCCGTCAGCGATTTTTTGCTTTTGAGGATTTGCTCCAGCGTACCTTCCGCGATCACTTCGCCGCCATGCACGCCAGCGCCGAGACCCATGTCGACCACGTAGTCGGCGGTGCGGATCGCATCTTCATCATGCTCCACCACAAGTACGCTGTTGCCAATGTCGCGCAGGTGCCGCAGGGTTTCGATCAGGCGATCATTATCGCGTTGATGCAAACCGATCGACGGTTCATCCAGCACATACATGACGCCGGTCAGGCCCGAGCCGATTTGCGAAGCCAGGCGGATCCGCTGCGCTTCGCCGCCGGACAAGGTATCGGCGCTGCGTTCCAGCGAGAGGTAATCGAGACCGACGTTATTCAGGAAGGTCAGGCGCGAAACGATTTCCTTGATGATGCGGTCGGCGATTTCTTTCTTGGCGCCAGTCAGCTTCAGTTTTTCAAAGAACGACAAAGTCTCGCGCAACGGTGTCGCCGCGACTTCATAGATGGCGCGTTCCTGTTTGCCATTACCGACCTTGACGAAACGCGCCTCGACGCGCAAGCGAGCGCCGTGGCAGGACGGGCACTCTTTTTCATTGATGAATTTGGCCAGTTCTTCCTTGACCGCCATCGAATCGGTTTCGCGGTAGCGCCGCTGCAGATTGTTGACCACGCCTTCAAAGGTGTGCTCCTTGATCACGGTGCGGCCGCGCTCATTGACATAGCTGAACGGAATGGTTTCCTTGCCGGAGCCGTACAGCACAGCCTGCTGGGCTTTTTCCGGCAATTTTTCAAACGGCATGTCGATGTCGAAATCGTAGTGCGCGGCGATGCTGGTCAGCATCTGGAAATAGAACTGGTTGCGCCGGTCCCAGCCCTTGACAGCACCGCTGGCCAGCGACAGGTTAGGGAAGGCGACAATCCGCTTCGGATCGAAAAATTCGATATGGCCGAGGCCATCGCATTCCGGGCAGGCGCCCATCGGATTATTGAACGAAAACAGACGCGGCTCCAGCTCTTGCAGCGAATAGCCGCAGATCGGGCAAGCGAACTTGTTGGAATACATGTGCTCGGCGCCGCAGTCCATCTCCAGCGCAACTGCACGGCCTTCAGCCAGCCGCAGCGCGGTTTCAAAACTTTCCGCCAGGCGCTGTTTGGTATCCGCCTTTACCTTCAGGCGGTCGATGACCACGTCAATTGTGTGCTTCTCGGTTTTCTTCAGCTTGGGTAGATCATCGACTTCATAGATCTTCGCCGTGCCGGTGCCGCTCTGGATACGGAAGCGTACAAACCCCTGCGCCTGCATCTGTTCAAACAGATCCACATGCTCGCCTTTGCGATTGGCTACCACCGGCGCCAGGATCATCAGCTTGGTATCGTCCGGCATCGCCAGCACGGCATCGACCATCTGCGACACGGATTGCGCCGCCAGCGGCTTCTCGGGATGGTCCGGGCAATACGGCGTGCCGACGCGCGCATACAGCAAGCGCAGGTAGTCGTGAATCTCGGTCACGGTGCCGACAGTAGAGCGCGGATTGTGCGAAGTGGCTTTCTGTTCGATGGAAATCGCCGGCGACAAGCCTTCGATCAGATCGACATCCGGCTTCTCCATCAACTGCAAGAACTGGCGCGCGTAGGAAGACAGCGATTCGACATAGCGCCGCTGGCCTTCCGCATACAGGGTGTCGAACGCCAGCGACGATTTGCCGGAGCCGGACAAGCCGGTGATCACGATCAGTTTGTTGCGTGGTAAATCCAGATTGATGTTCTTGAGGTTATGCGTACGTGCACCCCGGATGCGGATCTCTTCCCGATTTTTATCCATCTACAGCTTTCAGCGTAAGTTTAAGGCCGTGTTGGCTTGTTGGAAATGCAATTTTCACGCCTGAAAGGCTAAGTTATGCCGCTGGCCGGTGACTAGGCCGGCACGGCAATGCCATATCAAACGGATCAACCTGACACTATATCAGGATAGGGATTTTTGAGTTTTATCCGGCTGCCTTGCACAGCCAATATTTGTGCGGAGATCTTTGATCATATAGCGGCTATTTTTTAACCCAACTTTCTTGCACGCTTTGTTCCAGTTTTCGCGCACATCTTTCGCGATATGGGATATGCCATGACCATCGTGAATTACATAATCGCAAGTGGGTTTTATCGTGACCGCGATTTTGAGAACTGCTTCAATTACTTTCGTAAGTAGCCAATTTACCCGATCCGCTGAGGTCTTTAGCCTTTTTGAAGGTTGGAAGCGAATCAAGTTTGTCAATCGATCCTATTTGGCTCCACTTTAAATTTCTAATTTCTGTCGAGCGCATACCTGTCCCGCTGCCGTAGTGAGACGGCTGCGCCTGTATCGTTTCAAGCCGCCTCGTGCTGTTTTTTTACCCCCCCTGTTCCTGGTCTTATCCATGGCGAACATGCATGTATCCGGCCTTTAAAACGCAGTCCCCCACGCCTGCCCAGGAGGTTAAATACACTGCTTTTAACGCAGTTCGCAAAAACGCCAAGTCCCCAAGATGCACTGGGTTCGGGGGAAAATTGGCTGCAACGGTTTGACGCAAAAAGGCGCATTTTGATCACGATTTATTTAACGAGCAGCCACAGTCAGGCATGCTGTTTGGTAAACAAATACGATGATGCGAATTAACAACACGCCAAAAAAATTCCATATTAACAATGTTTAACAATTAGACAATCTATTAAGATACATTTCGATACACAAAGATTCATAAAGAAATAAAGCAATGTTATCTATGCATAATTTTGTCGGGATTGAGCATTTGTGAGCGAAATAAATAAGCCGTTATCATTGTTTCGCCCCCAGGTATTGACCGCCTACAGTAGTCAATGGGTTGGCTCTATTCGTCTGGCGCAACCACTCTCGGCTTGGGCGATAACCTTTATGGCTCTTGTGGTAGGCGCCACACTCGTTGCTTACGCTTCCTTTGGCAGCATCACAAAAAAAGCTAGGGTTGCTGGCATCACTGTCCCTACCTGTGGCAGTTTGACGATAAATGCTCCGAATGTCGGCGTATTAATTCATACCCATGTCACAGAGGGACAAAGAGTTGTCGCTGGGCAGACCCTCTTTGAACTATCAACGGAACGTCAGGGAAATCAAGGTGAAATCACTGCGCTGATCTCACAACAATTGGCTGCTCGTCAACAATCGCTAGAAACTGAGCAGCGTTTGCGCGCTACACAATACCTGGAGAAAAAGCAGGCGATTATTCAACATCTCAATAATCTCGCCGCCGAGGCCGGACAACTGGAACAAGAAATTGCACTTGCTCAACGCCGGCATGATCTAGGGCAATCAAGCCTAAGCAAATATGAGGCCCTACAAGCAAGTGGTTATGTATCGCCGGCACAGACCCAGCAAAAACAAGAAGATCTGATCGATCTAGCAGCACGTGTGAGTAGTCTCAATAGAAATAAACTTCAATTGCAGGCGAACCGCCAAAGTCTCCAGGCTGACTTGGCTGTACTGGCCAACAATTTAGCGACTGACAACGCTCAACTACAAGGTAATGAAGCGAGCTTGCAACAAGAAATGGCTGAGAACCATTCTCGCAAAGGAAGTCTGATCGTCGCAGCGCAAGCGGGCATAGTTACCACAATTACCTATCAACCGGGGCAAGCTGTGAGCGCAGGACAGGTTCTTGCGACGATGATACCCGCAAGCGGGACTGACACCGCAACAGCATGTAATAGCCTCGAAGTCCATCTATATACCCCCAGCCGGAATGCAGGTTTCGTTATTCCAGGACAGCAGGTACTAATTCGCTTTAGCGCCTATCCCTATCAGAAATTTGGCCTGCAACAAGGTCGTGTCATTGATGTCAGTAAAACCCCTTTTGCGCCGAATGAGCTTCCACCTAACTTGGCCAGCACAATACTCAGCAATGCACAGCAAACCATTCAGGGATTCAACAGCAACGAAGCGCTATATCGGATCAAGGTCAGGCTGGACAAGCAGAGCATAGAAGCATATGGACAAGCGCAATATCTCAAGCCGGGTATGACCTTGGAAGCAGATGTGATGCAAGACAGAAGAAAGATTTGGGAGTGGATTGTTGAGCCGATTTTGGCGGTTACGCATCGCTGAACGTGATTGCAAAGTCCGAGGATCTGAACACATTAGTCGAGAGTTTTTGCATTGGCTGAAAGCAGGTGTGGTTGGGACAAAGACAGATCCCTTTATTCTGTCGTAGTTGGAGAAATAGATGCGCGAGTTAAATGCAATCGAAATTGAGGCAGTAACAGGAGCCGGTTTGACAGATGTCGTAAAAAAATTAGGGCCAGTGGTTAAAGAGATGGTCAAAGACGCTGCTGCGAGTGCAGCCGGACAGGCAATTGTTGAAGCGCTAACGCCAAAGTCACCACCGCCACCGCCTCCACCACCTCCTAAAAATGGCGGTGGTGGAGGCGGTGGAGGCGGAGGCGGCGGTGGCGGTGGCGGCGGTGGCGGCGGTAGTGGCGCAGGTGCCGGTACGGGTACAGGTGCTGGCGGAAGTTTGAAAAGAGGCTCAGTCGCCATTAATCAGGATTAATTGGCAGATTGGTAGAAAAGGACTTGTTCCCCTTTCGATAAATAAAATACCTAGGGCTAAAACCTCGGGGCAGCGCTGATGTGGCAGTTACACGTCGCTGAAAGTGATTACGAAGTCGGAGGCATGTGAACCCGTTAGCCTGGCGTTTATTGGATTGGCTGCAAACAGGTGTCGTTGGGGAAAGGACAGACCCCTTTATTCTGTCGTAGTTGGAGAAATAGATGCGCGAGTTAAATGCAATCGAAATTGAGGCAGTAACAGGAGCCGGTTTGACAGATGTCGGAAAAAAATTATGGCCAGTGATTAAGGAAATAGCCAAAGACGCTGCTTCGAGTGCAATCGGGCAGGGAATTGTTGATGCGCTAACGCCAAAGCCACCTCCGCCTGCGCCTCCAGCACCACCGCCAAACCCACCGCAAGAGCCCAAACATGATAAAGGCGGGGATACTGGTCGTCGGGAAACATTCCGGGGCGACTATACTGGAAGCGGGCAAAGCGGGATGCCACGCAGTGGTAGTGTACGTATCATGACGGTGTAGATAATATAGGTTGGATATAAATGCAGCTACATTAAATAATATATATGTAGCTGCATTCTTTTTTATTAAATTCATTTTTTGAATAAATATTTTTTCTTAAAAAATCATTTTGACTAATTTCCGATAAAAACAAATGCAAAAAAAATTATCTAAATTTCCAGTTTTATGGATATTTATCGTCGGATTATTTGTTAATGTAATAGTGATAACATTAATAAAGGGTTATGTTGATGAAGAGAATTTAATTGTAATTCCAAATGTGATTTTTGCAATTTCTTCAATATTATTTGTATTTAAAGAAAAAATTTCATTAACAGCTATATTTGGCAATATTCCCAGATTTTTTAAAGATTTTTTATACATTTTTCTTTATATTTTTCTGCTGATATTAATGATGCTGATTCTCGGGGCAGTATTTTATGTTATTTTTCGCTTTTCCCCAAATTCATTATATTTGCTGATTGACAATGCATCTTCTAAAGCAAATTTACTACAGAGGTCGGTTTTTCTTGATATTTTATTTCCGTGCTTATTCGCTCCAATTATTGAGGAATTTTTCTTTCGCGGGCTAATCTTGCAAAAATTCATGTTAAAAATGTCCGTCACTCGTGCCATTATTTTTTCATCAATAATATTTGCACTTGTACATTTTCACGCATTTATATTTATTCAATTTTTCTTTGCAATTTTTGTTTCAATTGTCTATATAAAAACACATTCATTATTTTCCGCTATTATTATTCATATTATTAATAATAATATTACTGTGTTTATGTTTTATAACTCTGAATCCGGTGAAAAAATGTCCGCAAGTGAAATTACAGATTTAGCTAACGTTATGACAGCGATTGGACCTTGGTTGCTTCTTTGTTCAATTCTTGGCTTGATAGGGTTGCTTTTTTTCCTGAAAAAAATATGGCCTATTAAAGATTCCATTCTTCCTTACCAATACAATATTACTCAATGAGCATGGAAAATCACTCACAATGTTATTCAATTTCTATAAGGCGGTTTAAAAAAATGGTATTTGGAAACTAAGCTCCAAGTGCCCAACACATCATAAATGTTCGTCATGAGAAAAGCGCAAAGAAGAGCGCATCTGTTAATGGGATAATTTGTTGAAACCACAACTTCAAACTGAAGCGAGCGAATGCGGCCTAGCATGCTTGTCTATGGTCGCCAACTACTATGGTTATCGCGTTGATCTGGCAGATCTGCGTCGTCAATTCCTGATTAGTTTAAAAGGAGTGACGCTTGCGCAGTTAATGCGTCACGCTGCCGTGCTGGAGTTGAACACACGACCTTTACGCTTGGAGTTGGATGAGCTGACCCAACTACAAACACCATGTATCTTGCATTGGAACCTGAATCATTTTGTGGTTCTCAAGAAAGTGAGCAAGAACTGGAGAGGCGAGTTGAGCGCGCTTGTGCTTGATCCAGCAGTGGGTGAACGACGAGTATCATTGGAAGAAATATCGCAGTATTTCACTGGCGTTGCTCTTGAGATTTCACCCAATCCGGCTTTTAAGAGCAAAGATGAACGCAAGCGAATAGCATTGCGTGATCTGACCGGCCCCATCATTGGCCTGCGTCGCGCTGTCACACAAGTGTTGATCCTGGCGTTGGTATTGGAAATTTTTGCAATTGCCTCACCGCTGTTTAATCAATTCGTCATTGACGATGTCATCGTCAGCGGCGATCGAGAACTGCTGACGGTGCTGGTACTGGGCTTTGCTTTGCTGATGATTGTCCAGACCGCCATCGGTTTGGCGCGCAGTTGGTTTCTGATGCGTTGGGGCATGGACATTAGTATGCAATGGTCGGTACGTGTATTCGCGCACCTGACGCGCTTGCCCGTGGCTTACTTTGAAAAACGTCATCTCGGCGATGTGGTATCTCGCTTCAGCAGTATTCATGCCATACAAAGTACGCTGACCAGCATGTTTGTCGAAAGTGCCTTAGATGGATTAATGGCACTTTTGGCTTTCGGCATGATGTTGGCATACAGTCCAAAAATGACGCCGTTGGTTGTCATCGCAGTAGTTCTCTATGCGCTCTTGCGTTGGATCTTCTATCAGCCGTTTCGTGATGCGTCGCAGGAGATGTTGATTTTGTCGTCGAAGGAAAGCAGCAATTTCCTGGAGACGGTGCGCGCCATCACTCCTTTAAAGCTGTTCGGCAGAGAAGTTGAACGAATGGCGCGCTGGCAGAATTTGATGATGGATGTGCAAAATCGCGAGATCAAAACACAAAAACTGGCGATTTTATTCAAAATTAGCCATACAGCCATCTTTGGCGGACAAGGTTTAGCGCTGTTTTATGTCGGCGCCGGAGAAGTCATGCAAAACGCTTTGACAGTCGGCATGTTGATGGCTTTTTCAAGTTATGCCGGAACATTCTCCAGCCGTATCTTCAATCTCATCGACTTGTTCATTGATCTGAGAATGTTGGGGATGCATTCCGAAAGACTTGCAGACATCGTGATGGAGAAAAGCGAGCCAGAGGTTGCTACAGAAACGGACTTGAGCCGCATCAAGCCTTCGATCACATTGAGGAATCTCAAATTCCGTTATGCCGAGGGTGAACCTTGGGTACTGAACAATATCAATTTAAACATACCGTCTGGCCAAAACATCGCTTTGGTTGGTCCGAGCGGCTGCGGGAAAACGACTTTATGCAAGATCATTTTAGGATTGCTGGAGCCAACTGAAGGCGAAGTTTTGATCGACAATATTCCAATCACACAAATTGGTATTCGCGCTTATCGCCAATTAGTAGGAACCGTAATGCAAGAAGACGTTTTGTTGGCTGGGTCAATACAAGACAACATCAGTTTTTTTGACAGTCATATAAATTTCGAACAAATAGAACACTGTGCCAAGCAAGCCGCAATTCATGAAGAGATAGTGGCGATGCCAATGGGCTACCAGACTCTGGTTGGCGACATGGGCAGCAGTCTGTCTGGCGGCCAAAAGCAACGCGTTTTGCTGGCTCGAGCTTTGTATAAGAAGCCGAAAATATTGGCGTTGGATGAGGCCACTAGTCATTTGGACGTGAGTAATGAACAGAAAGTCAATGATGCTCTTAGTCAGTTAAATTTGACCCGAATAATGGTGGCTCATCGGCCCGAGACTATCAACTCCGCTGGAAGAGTGGTTGCAATTGAGGGAGGACAGATCATTGAGCAACGTGCACAGTTGGAGAGTCACAAGATTGCCTTGATGTAACATCAAGCGCCTCATTCCACGCCGTCAGCTATAGAATCGATTTTCGTTGAGTGAGATGTGTCAAGCTTGGGAGAAATTTGGGCGAAAGCGGAGACCTTTTCAGCCCTCGCCAGACCGGCTAGATTTTATGATCTCTAGTGTTTACGCGGCCTGGCGTGATCTTGGCTGGTTTGTAATGGTGGAGGCGGCGGGAATCGAACCCGCGTCCTTCCACAAACCCCATGCACCGCATAGGATTAGTCACCATTTGTACTGATTTAAGTCTCAGCAATTTCCTTTTTTTGCCTGTCCCGGAGGGCAATGATAGCGAGGTTGGTCATCATGCCGGTCATCACCGCGACGGTCATCGCCGTGACGATCGTCCCGACGATCTTCATATCGGCCATGGTCGTCGCCCCGATGCCATCCGCCACGACGCAATTCCCATCCATTGCTGCCTTGACGCCATTCAGGGCGGTCATACATATAACCGCTGCGTGCGCGTTCCCAATGTCCGCCTGCCCAGACATGGCGACGGCCGTCCCAGTTCCAGTATCCGGGCGCCCATACATAACCAACTCGCGGCGGCGGCACGAGCTCATATCGTGGTGGTGGAGGTGGCGTGCCGATGGTGATGTTGACGCCGATTTGCGCCATCGCAAGGGTTGGCATAAAAGCAGAAGCGCCGGCGACGACAAGAGCGGCTGCGCAGAAGATACGTTTCATATTTTCTCTCATATGTTTTTGATGGCTGGGACTATACATTCGACGAATCCAGAGTTCTACAGCGATTGCAATTAATTACATTGCATCCGTGCAGCAGATACTTGGCAACGATTGACGTTGCCAATAATCGCCCATATACACATTGCGATCTGTTAAGGATCGTTAAATTCAATCACAAGATTCTCAGAATGTGCTTCGACGGACTAACCTGAACCGGTCATCTGCGTCATTTTACGCCCTGAAGCGTAGGGAGCGGAGGCTTCATTTCAAATTTCAACGCAGTGCCGGCAACCGTAAAATCGCTTCCAGCCCGCCATCCGGATGATTCATCAATTGCAGCGTCCCGTCATGATTTTCAGCGATATTTCGCGCAATGGTGAGTCCCAGGCCGGTGCCTCCCGTCTCGCGCGAGCGAGAGGTCTCCAGTCGTGAAAATGCGTCGAATACGGTCTCAAGCTGATCGGCTGGAATTCCCTGGCCGCCATCACGAATTTTGATGACTATGTCGTTACCTTCGCGCATTGCATGCACGCGTGCATGGTGTCCGTACTTGACTGCGTTATCCAGTACATTGTTGATGCAACGCCTCAATGTGTTTGGCTGCGCTTTGATGGAGGCGCCGGTGCGGCCTGCCAGCGTTACGTCTTGCCGGGCATCCGTCGCATCGGCGCATATGCTGTCGAGCAGCGAATCGATGTCCAGTTTCTGCATTGCTTCCGTCGAATCCATGCTGCGAGCCAAATCCAGGCCTTCACGTACCATGGTCTGCATCATTGCCAGGTCTTGTGCGAATTTGCGGTGCAATTCGACATCGCTGATTTTTTCAAGGCGCAAGCGTAATCTGGTCAGCGGTGTTTGCAAATCGTGGGTAATCGCAGCGAGCATGTGTGTCCGATGCTGAATTTGCCGCTTGATGCGGGCCTGCATGGCATTGAATGCCATTGCGGCCTGTCTTACTTCGATTGGCCCTGTTTCCGCTAAAGGAGCGTGATCAATGTCATGTCCAAGTTCACCGGCAGCGCGGGCAAGATTCTGTATTGGCCGGACGGTGATCCTCGCCACTATATATGCGAGGCCCGCCAACAGAAAAAGGAAGAGGCCGAAATATGGGGAGCGATAGTAAATGAGTTGCCAATTCAAGTTATGCGCATCTGTTCGGAATTTTATTTTCTGATATTTCCCATTTTGTAAGCGGACAAATACTGCCTGGCATTTATCGTCGCGAAAAAGCGAGTCAAGACTGTGCGGCTTTTTTACCGGCAGGCAGCCGATTTGCTTGCTGACGATGACAGTCCGATTGTCTCCCAGCTTATTCTTTATCGCTGTCGCCAGCGACGGATAGTCATTGGAAGCATTTCCCGTATCATCGACTTGCGTCGATTCTATACCCCAATATTTACTCAGCTTTTGTTCATCCTCGTAGGCGCTCGGCGATGCATCTACTATGGGAGAAACGATCATGTCCACTCGTTCAGCGATCTTGTTCTCACGCGATTTCAATTGTGAATTGTAATGGGCGTAGGCGGAAAGCATGTGCGTTGTAATGCCGCCAATCAAGGCTCCTCCTGCCACAATGATAAAAACCCTGTTGCCTACCGAACCAATAAAATTTCTTATCAAAAGCATTTCGTCTCCTACTACACGGTCCTAATTAAATTGACAGTCGTACAAATGAAAATCCAGAAATATTGCGCTACGCAGACGGCGTCGATTGATCATAAACATTTGACAATGGTGCAATGGCTTTTTATAACCGGTCCAGCTAGTAATTCCGCCATTTTTGGCGGAGTTTAAAGCAGAGATTAAGCGGCGACGAGAAATATAATCACATATCTCATTCTTGGGCTGAAATACGTTTTTTTTGAGATCTTCTCCAGTTGCGCCACTTTTGGAATCTCTGGGAGGAGCTGGGTGGCTTGATGTTGTTCAGAGCAGGTGTTTTAAGACGGTTCCGGGGTGTGCGAAGATACCGGGTTTAGCTTTGTGTTGAAGGCGTCAAAACTCATTGTCGCCGCCACGGAGAGAGCGAAGCCGTGGCGGCGATGTGAAGCAGGCTAACTAGAACGGCTGACGATTAACGCGCAAAGTCAGACGTATTGGCGATGAAGCTGTTCAGGTTGCTGATGTTCAGGCTGCCGAAGCCGGTAACCGCATCCCAGCCCTTGCCAGCCTTGTAGCCGTAAGAGCTGCTGTAGCCGTTGGTGCCGGAAGTCACGTCATGCAGCAGCGATGCGTTGGCTGACTGCGGGAAGTACTTGTAGAAGCTGGCGGCAGGGAAGCCCAGGCCGTTGTTGTTGGCCGACTGCATGCGGGCCCAGACGCCGGTGAATATCGGTGCAGCGAGGCTGGTGCCGCCGACTGTGTACAGGTTGCCGTTCTGGTTGGTGGTGCTGCCGTTGATGACCAGATTGGCGCCGCTGGCGCTGGCGGCGTCGAATGCGATGTCCGGCAAGCCGCGGGTAGTGGCGCCCGTTGCCGTTACGCCGGATTGATAGCTTGGCGCTGCCTCGAACTTGCTGTAACCGCCGCCGGTGGCCCAGATGCGTTTGGTATTGTCGACGTCGCCGGCGGCATCGTACTGGCCGATGGCGCGCAAGCCTTCATTCCAGACGGTTTCGCTGCTGTACGAGCCTGACGTTGTGTACAGAGTGGTGCCGCCGACCGCGATCACATAGGGTGATGCAGCCGGTTCGCTGACGTCATAGGCCGCCTTGTTTGTCGGCACGCCAGGCTGGCCGGAAATCGAACTGGTCTGGCAGTTGTAGGCGCCGGCATCGCCGGTCGAGACTGAGAAAGTCTGGCCTTGCGCCACCGCTTGCTTGAATACATTGTCGTCGGCGGCCTGGGTGCCGTCGCTATTGGTATCCGATTCGCAGCCGCCCAGGGAGACGTTGATGACCTTTGCCAGATTGTCGGATACGGCCTGGTTATAAGACGCGGTGATGCTGCTGAACTGCATGTCTGGCGATGCGTAGAATATCAATTGTTGTACCGCGCCGCCGCTGGTGCCGGTGATGGTCTGGCTATCCAGATTCCACTCGACCATGCCAGAGGTATCGCTATAGTCGCTGCCGTCGGGACCGGTTTGCACCACGTTGGTATTGACGGTGGCGAAATTATTGTTTGCGGTGAAGGTATTAAGGTCGGCAATCGTCTGCGTCAGGTCGCCTTCCGAGATGACGGCGACGGTGGTATTGGCAGCGGTTGGCGTGGAACCGGCGTTGTAGATGCCGGGGAATTCCGCAGGGCTATGTGAAGTGGCGATCGGCGTCGCGTTGGTGCGTGCTTTGGCGAACAGCGATGCGTTGGCTTTGGCGGCCGGCAGCATGACGTGGTTGGTATGGGCGAGCGCTACGTTTTGCAAGCCCAGCACTGAGCCGACGATGTGGCCGAGCGCTGCCGGCACTTGTGCGGCGTCCGTATTGGCAAACACCTTGCGGCCATCTTGTTCGAAGCGTTTCAGCGCGGTATGGAAACCAGCCTGGACGGTAGCTGCAGTACCGTCAGCTGTCACCAGCTGGCGATTCGGCGCGACCTTGATATTGACGAAACCGGCTTTGCGCAGATGGGCAACTACAGTCACCACATCTTTTTCAGTAGGGGCATATTCCGCCTTGAATTGTGCGGGCGTCAGGAATTTGTTGTGGACCCGGCTGCCAGGCGTACGCAACTCCCGCAGAAATTTATCCAGCTTGGCTTCATTGCGCAGGTTCAGGCTCAGCGTGACGTGGACTGGTTCGCCTTGCGCCATTTGCACGGCAGCTTCCGCAGATGTTTGCACGCTGGCGTCAACTGCTGCGCTTTTTTGTTTCGCTTGTACTTGCGGCAGGAATGCCTTGGTCTTGGTCGCGACCCAGGTATCGTTAGTCGCCGCATGTACCGACAAGGATGCAAGCGCCAGGGACAGCGCCAATGACAAGACCGAAGCCCGGGGAACCGCAAAACTGCCTGCTGCTGTTTTCGCTGATGTTTCCGATTTCATTTGCTTATTCCTCTTAAGTGGAGCCGATAAAGGACGCCGCGGCCCGCATGGCTTGTAACCATGCAGGTTGTCTTGGCGCTGGGTTCCGCATCGCATACCGTGATGCGGCGATTAGCGGAGATCAGTCCGCTAATAGGGATGGCGGCAGCGCTGGCTCTGCCTGTGCCGGAAGGTGGGCGGGGCGGTGGTGTGGCGAACTTGCATCGAGGACAGGAACAGGGGAGTGCGCTTAGTCAAAGTCATGTAATTCCCTCTCAAGGATTAACAACGCCATCGCGACTTTTTGTGAAGTCTTACTGGGTATGCCAATCGAGATGTGAAAAGGGGTCATGCTTTTGGGGAATATTTGAACAGAACGGTCTATTAATTGTAAGCAATTGTTAGCGCGGCCAGGAAGCTGGAGAACAGCGTCATTTTTTTGCGACGCCGGCCATGCTGAAACAACAACGGCTCTCAAAAAAATCAGCCATTCCAGATCCATGCGAAACGGCTTTTACCTAGTCGTTCGCTGCCTTGCAGGTTGTGGGCATGTCATTCCCTGCTACTATATTGGGTTTGGATCTTGCTCCTTGCAGTGCTTTCACGCCGCTCCTGGCGATGCTCAATATGAATAATCCGTCCTCCCCTCCCGATAGCGAGGCAACCAGCGGCATGAGCCGTGCCGAAGTCAAGGCGAGCGCTTCGCTGGCCTCGATATTTGCGCTGCGCATGCTTGGCCTGTTCCTGATCTTGCCGGTCTTCTCCGTGCACGCAAAAACTTTGCCGGGGGGCGATAGCGCTGCCCTGGTTGGACTTGCGATGGGGATCTACGGCCTGGCGCAATCGTTCGGGCAAATCCCGTTCGGCGTCGCTTCCGATAAATATGGTCGCAAGAAGATCATCGTGGTCGGTCTGATCCTGTTTGCGCTGGGTTCGTTCATCGCCGCCGGTGCAGGGAATATCTACTGGGTGATCGCCGGTCGCGCGATCCAGGGCGCAGGTGCGATCTCGGCCGCAGTCACCGCTTTCATCGCCGATTCAACCCGGGAAGAACATCGCACCAAGGCCATGGCTCTGGTTGGTGGCTCGATCGGCCTGACTTTTGCCTTGTCGCTCATCATTTCGCCGCTGCTCTATGAATGGATCGGCATGGGCGGCATCTTCGCCATGACCGGGATACTGTCGCTGGCCGCCATCGGCGTAGTAATCTGGCTGGTGCCAAGCGTCCCGCTGGTCAAGGCCCGGCGAGTGGCGTGGTCGGAAATCTTGCGCAACAGCGAATTGATGCGGCTCAACTACGGCGTGTTTGCTCTGCACATGACACAAATGGCCATGTTTGTGGTGATGCCGGCGGCGCTGGTCAAATACGCCGGCCTGCCTATTACCTCGCACTGGAAAATATACCTGCCGGTCGTCCTGGCGTCGTTTGTAATGATGCTGCCGCCAGTGTTTGTCGGCGAAAAACAGGGCAAGATGAAGCAAGTCATGGTGGCCGCGGTGGCGCTGTTGTTTATGGTGCAACTTGGCTTGTTGCTGACATTCTCAATGGAAACTATTCGTTGGGAGTGGCTGGTTGTACTGTTGTTGGGATTTTTCATTGCCTTCAACGTGCTAGAGGCCAGCCAGCCGTCGCTGGTATCACGCATAGCGCCGCCAGCCGCCAAAGGCGCTGCGCTGGGTGTGTATAACACCATGCAAGCGCTGGGTTTGTTCTGTGGCGGAGCCCTAGGTGGATTGCTTAAACAGCATGCCGGGGCACCGTCGGTTTTCATTTTAGGATCGGTTGCGACCCTGTGCTGGCTTATAATCGCATCCAGCATGAAAAATTTGCCACGCCGCAGCAAGGCGGCCGCCACGGCGGCAGCGTAAATTCAACGCATTGGTTTAAAGCAAAATTCAACGCATTTATCAAGATACTCGTATTAGGAGAGAAACATGGCATCGGTCAATAAAGTCATCATCGTCGGCAATCTCGGCCGCGATCCGGAAACGCGCTATATGCCAAACGGTGAAGCAGTCACCAACATTGCCGTTGCCACGACGGAAAGCTGGAAAGACAAGAACAGCGGCGAGAAAAAAGAATTAACCGAATGGCACCGCATCACGTTCTACCGCAAATTGGCAGAGATCGCCGGACAATACCTGAAAAAGGGTTCGCAGATCTACATCGAAGGCCGTCTGCAGACACGCAAATGGCAAGACAAGGATGGCGCCGAGCGTTACACCACCGAAATCATCGCCGACACCATGCAAATGCTGGGCAGCCGTCAAGGCCAGGGCGGTAGCGCCTCCATGGACGACGGCGGCTACAGCAGCGCGCCGCCGGCTCGCCAGAACACCAGCGCACCTGCTGCTCAAGCCTCCCGTCCGGCACCGGCGTCGCGCCCGGCGCCGAATTTCTCGGATATGGATGACGATATTCCTTTCTGAATCGGACAAGGAAATTTTTGTAAAGTAGATTCAATTTTTCTCTTCCTTAATCTATTGATTTCTAAGGGGAAAGTGTTGAATCGATGCCTCTCAATTCTGTAAAGGATTGGGAGGTTTTTTTCGCCCAAGGACGTTGTAATGGTGGGGATTCGTACAAGCACGACTTTGACAAGATAGGAACTCGTCTGAAAATTAGTGTAAAGCTTGGCGGCAAGGATGGGGTTGTTTACACAGATCAGCATGAGCGGGTTTTACGGGTGAAGCGAAGCTGAATTCGCTTCCCCAAGGCTTTTGCGGGACCTTGCATTACGCAAAGGACTAAACATGACTACTCAAGATCAAAAAAATTCATTCCAGGCGAGTTCATCGAACTAAGTGCGTTCAACCTCAATCTCTTCCAATAGAGATGCGCCAGCTCCAGCGCGCCAAGACATCGGAAGGCCGAATCCATGATGCAATCGCAAGAAGTACTTTGGATTGCTTGTCCGCAGGCAATTTCGATCGATCATTTGCATAAGGAGGTAGTTGAATCTCTGACACTCGATGATCTCACCAATAATTCCTACAGACTCGCGCAGCGCCTTCTTTGCAAACCTAAGGCGCACCATGTCGCGGATTGATGCTGCTTCGAAAACCAACCCAACTAGTGCGCACAAACCGTCGAGGCTTGGTCGAGACTTCAACTGTTCAATCTCATCGGTGATCGGCTGATAGCTTCGAAAATAGGTTCCTTCCGATCCCGCCCGTGTGAACAAGATCCCCACAATGTGTACGGGTAATCTCAATAAGGTCAAATGCACAAAGCTTATATGACCAATCAGTGGCGTCAGTACTTCACTAATTTGGTTCGTCAGATATTTTTTCTGCTTGATGACTATACGTAAGATGGCATTATCCGCGCCGTGGAATTCTGCCGCAGCAGCAGTAAACGTACAGCCAGTGAAATTGGGTTCGTGGAACCATTTGTCGTGCCACAAACGGCCATCCAAGTGACATAGTAATTGGGGTTGTCTTTAGTTCACTCGAAGACAGCGTATTTTAGAAACGGGAATTTACTCATGCCGGGCCTCGCGTAGCGGAGAAATAGGGAAGGAAAACGGATTTTATGCGCCTGTTGATTTCTATCATTTTTCCCTGGCTAACGTTTTTCTTGATGGAGCGGCCGATCGCAGGGATTATTTGCCTGCTTTTGCAATTGACGTTGATCGGCTGGATTCCCGCTGGCATCTGGTCGCTGCTTGCTTTGAGCCAGTATAAGACCGATAAAAAAATCGAGAGAGCCCTAAATCGGCGCGCAATTTAAAATTAATAGTAGCATCGTGCTAATTAAATATCGTTTAAATATATACTTAAGGAACGTCTGAATAAGTATCAGTCGTTCTGAATTTGAATAATAAAATTTACCGCTACAAACAAATGCGATTTCAGGGAAGCGAATTTCGCGTTAAATCGAGGCACAACCGGCCTGATTTTCCGTTTGCTGTGCGATTTCTCGCACAGCGCACGGACTACGCCTCCTGAAGTCGTATCAAACACCTGCGCACCATGAACAAATTGGCCAAGGCACACGTCACAAACAAGCGGTTTGCGTTCTTCGCTATGCCGCGATAGCGCACCTTGGCAAATCCGAAGACGCGTTTGATGATGCAAAACGCGTGCTCAACCTTGGCGCGAACGCGCGATTTGCGGCGATTCGTCATACGCTCTTCCTCCGTCAATGCATGGCTACGGGTGCCGCGACGATTGGTAAAATCCTTGGCTTTGGGTGCTTTGCTGAGCGCCGCCTGCTGTTGTCCGATGTAGGCGGAATCACCCCAATAACGCGTTTCCTGCCCATGCAGCAGATCAGGCAAGACCTGGCTGCCATGAACATTGGCAGGCGTAGCAACAACCGAATGAATCAGCTTGGTCTTGCTGTCAACGCCGATATGCCCCTTCATGCCAAAGTGTCACTGGTTGCCCTTCTTGGTCTGACGCATCTCCGGGTCGCGTTCACCGCTGCCATTCTTGGTCGATGGTGGCGCTGCGATAATCGTGGCATCGATTATCGTACCGCCAGAGACTTTCATTCCTCTTGATTGCAGATGGCGGCCAACCTTCTCAAAAATCCGTTTGCCCATGTCATGGCGCTCAAGCAGATGCCGAAATTTACACATCGTCGTCTCATCCGGGACCGGTTCATGCCCCAGATCAATGCCAACAAAGTTGCGCATCGAAATCGATTCGTACAACGCCTCCTCCGCTGCGGGGTCGGACAAATTGAACCATTGCTGCAAAAAATAAATCCGCAGCATTCTTTCCACGCCCACCGGCGGCCGGCCATTGCCGGCCTTCGGATAATGGGGAGCAACCAATTCGCTCGGCGCCGCCCACGGCACGACGCTATTCATCTCCGACAAAAACACCGCACGACGAGTTGTCTTTGCGTATTTGTCAAAACTGCCGTTAGCAAGTGTGCTTTGTTTCATCGATTTAATCGGCTTTTGGTTCAGATACGCCGCTTAACGTTTCAGAGCGCATTGGCGTTTACTTAATCAGAGATTCCATAAATAAATTTCTCCGCATTCCCGGCGAATGAATTCTCAATGATTCTCAACGCCGCAGAGAGAGGTTTTGTCTATGGGAACTCAAAAATATGCCATTCAATTCCTCATCGTGTTTTGAGTAAAGTTGATATTTGTAAAAATTAATCTGGGTTACTTTACGCAGGGTTGAAAACGCAGGGATTAATTCAAGTTGGAACCGGCTTGCGCTGTATGGCGAGCGCTGTTGCGCGGAGTGAGGGCATGCCGGTTCTCGAAAATCGACGCGTAGGTCCAGATCGTGCGGCAGTTTGTAGAAGCGTTGCGGCACGAAACCAGGCGCGAGACGCCAGCTAATGAGGAAACGTTATGGAAACGAAAGTGGCGCGGCTGCGAGCGCGCCGGTTGCTATTGCAAATAGTAGCCTGCGCTTTGTCTAACTGTGCGCTGACGTCAGTTCAGGCGTCGATCGGAGGGATTGATGATGGCGTTGCCGCATCTGTTGCATCTGCTTCAGCGGTCTCGATTGCCTCGATTGTCTCGGTCGCCGAGATCGATCGTCCCGATTCCGTGCATCATCGGCTGACCGGAATGCCGCTGGTATCGTCTGCGCCGAACCTCAGCAATGCGCAGCAGCGCAGTGCCGACATTGCGGCGACCGTGACTGTCGTGACGGGAAAAAATATTACGCCGGCCTCGGTTCCTTCGGTGGCTGCCGATGCGCCGCAGCTGTCATCCCAAGCGACTCAAAAATGGGAAATGCTGGCCTCCGACCGCACGCTCAATGCCGCGCTGGCGCGCTGGTCGCGCAGCGCAGGCTGGCAAATGGTATGGGAGCTGCCGGTCGATTATTCGATCGACGCGCATGCCTCCATCAGCGGCACCTTTGAAGATGCGATTGCAGCGGTCAGCCGCAGCATGGAACAAGCGGAAGTACCGATGAATGCGATTTTTTACGATGGCAACAAGGTTCTTCGAATCGTTGTCAAAGGACGGGAATGATGCAGATTAAATTATGTGCGATGCTGGCAGCCGCAGCGCTGATGTGCGGCTGCAGCGGATTAACCGAGAAACTGGACAGCGGCAGCATTGACGCCGGTGCGCGTGCAGGCCGTCTGGCAAAACAAGTAGGGCATGCGTCACCGGTCGCCGGTAACCAGCCATCGGTGACGCATGACGCAGGTATCTGGCTTGGCAACACTGCCGTCAAGCTGGATCGTAGCTTGCTGCCGCCGATATTCTATGAACCAACCGTGTTCGACCGTACTGTCTATTCATTGGCCGAACTGGCTGAGCGGATCTCCCTGCGTTCTGGAATTCCGGTCAAAGTGATGCCGGATGCGCTGCTGGCAGCGACCGGCAGGCTGCAGGCAAGCGGCACTGCGGGCGCAGCCAATCCGACTGTCGTGGTTGACGGCATGCCGCCGCCGGGCGTGTTCACCAGCGGCGGCAACGTGGGCGGAAGCAACCAGCAACACCAAGGGATGCATATTGTCTATAGCGGGAATTTCAAAAATTTCCTGGACAGCGTTACAACCCGCTACGGCATATTCTGGAAATATAGTGGCGGCACGATACAGTTTTTCTACACCGATATACGCACCTTCCAGATCAAGGCGATTCCTGGGGACTCGGCGGTATCGGCATCCGTCAACAGCGGTTCCGTCACCGGCGACAGTGGCGGCGGTGGTGGTGGCTCTGGCAACGGCACCAGCAATTCGAATAATACCCAAACCACGGCAGTGAAGTCGCAGCTTGCGGTCTACCCCAGTATCGAGAAATCGGTGACGGCGATGCTGTCGGCGTCCGGCAAAGTGGTGTCCTCGCCGGCGACCGGCACCATCACGGTGGTCGATACGCCAGACACGCTGGAGCGCATCGCCAGTTTTATCGAAGGCGAAAATAAATCCTTGTCACAGCAGGTGATGCTCAATGTCACCGTCCTGGCGGTGACTGTCAACGATGGCGATAACTACGGCATCAACTGGTCGCTGGTGTACGGCGACCTGTTCCGGAATTTTGGCATCAAGAACGTACTTTCCACTGCCGTCACCAACAGCAGCACCGAGTTTTCCGCCGGCATCCTGAATACCTCCGGCAGCAAGCTGGCCGGCAGCAAACTGGTGATCGACGCGCTCTCCAGCCAAGGACGGGTAAGGCGCGAGACCAGCGCATCGGTGGTGACGCTGAACAACCAGCCGGTACCGCTGCAAGTCGCCAAACAGACCTCTTACCTGAAGTCATCGACCACTACGCTGGCGTCCAATGTCGGCGCGACCTCGTCCTTGAATCCTGGAGTGGTGACATCCGGCTTCAACATGACGATCCTGCCACACGTCCTTAACAATGGCACGGTGATGCTGCAATTTTCCGTGGACATCTCTGCGTTGCGCAGGATCGGGGAAGTCAAAAGCGGGGACGGCGGCAACCTGATCCAGACGCCGGAAGTCGACACCCGCAATTTCTTGCAGCGGGTTTCGATGAAGTCGAACCAGACCCTGATCATCAGCGGCTTCGAACAGACCGACGACAATCTCGACCGCCAGGGCGTGGGGAAGGCCAACAACTACCTGTTCGGCGGCGGCTTCAATGCCCAGGCTAACAAAGAAGTGATCGTGATCCTGGTGACGCCGATCATGATGGACGGCGCCTGACCGGAGCCGCAGACATGCCCATTCTTATCACTCAGATCGACAAGCGCAAATTCATTTGCGGCTTGTTTTGGCAATCGCTGTCGCGGCCGCGCGAATTATGGCGAGAGGCGGCCGAACTCGGCAAGAAGATCGACTCCGACCTGCTGTTGGTGCGTCGGGAACAAGCAACCGTCCAGGCCGGCTACGCCAATACAGGGGAGGGCGCACGGCGCGGCATGTTGTCGTTGGCAGCGCTGATAGCCAAGGCGATTGCGCGCGAAGCCGGTGATGGCGACGATAGCCAGCAATCGCTGAGCAACTGGCTGGCTGCCTTCAAACTACCTGATGGCAAGTGGGCTTACTGCGCGATACGCGACTCGAATTTTTTACCGAATGGCGATTTTGCGGGGACCAAGGCAGAAGTGCTGGAGCGCCTGTTCGGTGACTACGCTTTGGGGGGATGGCACCGTGTGATCGGCGATCCTGAACTGGCCGAATGCGGCTTTCACAACTTCACCCCAAAGGGGATTGAAGAACTGCTGCCGCGCAAGAAAGACGGTCAGATAAAGGTCGGTAAATGGGCAGCGTTGCGGCCGCTGCAGCGCCAGATTTCACGCAAGCAGCTGGCTTTGGCCGGTGCGCTGGCGGTGTTGATGACGACGGTCGCTGTTGCCGGCTGGAGAGTCTATCAGCATAAAGCGCAAGAGCGAGAGCGGGAGCGTGCATTGGAAGCGGTGCGCCAGCAGATGCTGGGCCAGGCCGGCCCCAGCCAGGCGCCCCATCCGTGGCCCGGCAAGCCGCTGCCTAAAGCATTTGCGCGGGCCTGTGTCGCGAAACTGGACACCATGTCGCCCGGCGGCTGGCTGCTTGAGGAATATGTATGCGAGGCCGGCCGAAGCCGTACCAGTTGGTCGCGTGCCGGCTCGACCACCGGCTATCTGCTGGCGCAGGTGCCTGCCGCCACGCTGGACGCCAGCGGCGACAAGGCCAGTTTCAACGCGCCGCTGAGCATGCCGTCCGGCGGCAATGAAACCTTGCTGGCGACCGAGCAGTTGTTGCGACCCTTGCAAACCAGATTCCAGTTGCTCGGCCTAGCGCTCAAGGTGGCCCTGGTGCCGGTGCCCAAACCATTGCCCGGCGCGGAAGACCAAAAAGTCCCGTTACCCGATTGGCAAACCTATTCACTGGCGGTCAATGCAGGCGGCGTGCCGCCGGCCGAGATTGCCGCCATCCTCGCGCAGCCCGGAATTCGGCTTGACAAGCTCTCGTATCGCGGCGGCGCATGGACATTCGAAGGAGTTATGTATGCGAAATAACAGCTTGAAACTGATTTTCCTCTCTTGCCTGGCGGCCGCTGGCAATGCAAGGGCGGACTCCACCGCCGACAACCTGACCCGGATCGAGGCGGAAACATTGATCCTGAAAGCGCAGGAGCGCCAGATCCAGGTCAAGGCCCAGATCGCCGCACGGGAAGCGGAAATCGCTTCCAGGCAAAGCGAGAGCGATAAAGTCGGCCGCAACGCCGGACCTGGCGACCCGGTGATTCGCGCCATCGAAGGAATCGGCAATACGCTATATGCCACTCTGGCGCTGGACAACGGCAGCACGGTCGATGTCAGGTCGGGATCGACGCTGCCCAACGGCATGAAGGTGCTCTCGATACGCCAGAATGAAGTGATTGTCCAATCCGGTCAACGGGACAAGCGCCAGATCCGGCTGGCCTTGTTTGCACCGCTGGCGGCTGGTAATGGCGGCAACACGATTTATCCCAGCTATCCGGGCGCCACTGTCGCGCTGCCGCCGCTGCAACCGGCACTGCCGTCCAAAGGGGCAGCGCAATGAACACGCTGAACGTCAACCTGCCGGCGGTGCCTGGGCCCCGCGTGCGCGGCGCCCAGGTCTTGCTGCAAGCCGCCGGCCACGCGCCGGACCAGCCACAATCGGCGACGGACTACATCGACTTCTCAAGTATCAAGATACTGAGCAAAAGTGGTATCTATGCAGGCGGTGTGGAAGAACAGAAATTCCTGTGCCTGCTATCCGACAATCGCCTGCTGATCGCCGCCGAGCATGTCCTTAATTCACACGTGCTGTCGTATCGGGCCCGGCTGGAGCGCATGAAGCACCCGTTCCAGGTCGTATTGACTTCGCTGGAGACCGTCAACGAAGCCAATCAGGTCGATATGTCCGAGCGCAGAATCCGGCTCCAGGAACACACGATGATGCAGGTCACGGCCAAGGGCTTGCTGAGCAAGGCTTGCCAGGAGCGCGCCTCCGATATTCATATCCGGTTGCGTGAACAGAGCACCGAATTCTATTTCCGGATTCACAACGATCTGGTCAAAGTCGGCGGCCAGACCCGCGAATACGGCGAACGCCTGCTGGCGACGCTATACGGTGCCATGACCACCGTATCGGACAACGCTTACAAGCCGACCGAACGGCAGGACGCCAGCATCGGCGACCGCGACAAATTACCCAGCACCTTGTACGGCGTACGTATAGCCACCGCTCCGACCAGCGATGGCAGCGTCATGGTATTGCGCTTGTTATACAACGACGCCGGCGACAACAACGACGTCCAGCTGCTTGGCTACACTCCGGCGCATGCGGCGCAGATCCAGGTGCTAAAGGAGCAGCCAATCGGCATGAATATCATCAGCGGCCCCACCGGTTCTGGAAAATCAACCACGCTGCAGCACGTGCTAGCGGGCGAAATCCGCGAATCCGAAGGCAAGATCCACGTCCTGACGATCGAAGATCCAATCGAATATCCGATCGCCGGCGCGGTTCAGACCTCGGTCACCAACGCCAATACCGAGGAAGAGCGTTCGCGCCTGTTTTCCGCTGCCATCGCCAACGCCATGCGGCTTGACCCTGACACCATCATGATCGGTGAAGTGCGTGATAAAGCATCCGCACAAAACAGCCTGCGTGCGGCGATGACCGGCCATCAGGTCTGGACCACGGTGCATGCCAATAGCGCCATGGCGATCGTCGATCGCTTGCTGGACCTCGGGCTGCCGCTCAGCATGGTGGCCGATCACAGCCTGGTCACCGGACTGATTAGCCAGCGCTTGGTCAAAGTCCTGTGTCCGCATTGCAAAAGGAAACTGGCCGAACATCAGCATGAGGTCCCGGCCATCCTGCTGGAAAGAGTCAAGCGCACCGTCGGCGAGGCGTTCAACGAAGTCTGCCTGGCTGGGCCTGGCTGCGTGCATTGTAAAAAACACGGCACTATCGGCCGCACCGTGGTGGCCGAAGTGATCCTGCCAGATCCGCGTTTCTATGATTATGTGCGCGCTGGAGACAAGCTCAGAGCGCATGCATACTGGCTGCGCGAACTGGGCGGCAAGACCTTGCTGCAGCATGCGATCGAAAAAGTGGCGAGTGGTATGGTCGATCCGCGCATGGCCGAGAAAATAGTCGGTCATTTGACGCTCGAGCCTCAATTGGCCTTGGCCGGAGCGGAAGATGCAGCTTGAACTTAACCGCCGCTGGGCGAAATTACAGTTCGGTAGCACTGTACGGCTGCGTCTTTACCGCAAAATCGCAAAAATGCTGGCGAACGGCTTGCCGCTGCTGAAAATCCTGGAAGAGTTGCAGGACCGCGCTTCCAACAACGGCAAGAATCCGAACGAACCGCTCGCCATCGTGCTCGACGATTGTCGCCGCATGGTGCAAAACGGCCGCATGCTGGCCGAAGGATTGGGCCGTTGGGTTCCGTACACAGAACAAATGATTATCCTGGCCGGCGAGCAGGGCGGACGGCTGGAAGGGACGCTGGTGGCGCTGGTCGACGTGGTTCAATCCGGGAAAAAAATCAAGAGCGTCATCGTCGGCGGCGTCGCCTACCCGATAGCGATTTTCGTACTGATCATCGTCTACATCTATGTGTTTGGCACCCGTGTGATCCCACAGTTCGCGCGCATGGTCGATCCCGCCACCTGGCATGGCTCGGCCAGATCGTTGTATCTGATGTCGTTAGCAGTGCAATCCTGGATGCCCTACCTGGTACTGGTCCTGTTCGCAGCCGGGATCGGACTGGCGCTGTCGATGCCGCGCTGGCGCGGCGACGTGCGGGTATTCATGGATCGTTTTGCCCCCTATTCGATCTATCGGCTAATGGCAGGCAGCAGCTTCCTGATGGCGTTCTCGGCGCTGCAACTGGCCGGCATTACGGTTGAAAAATCACTGATCCGGCTGGCCGAGGCCGCACCGCCGTGGCTGCGCGAGCGCCTCAACGGCGCTCTGCTTGGCGTCAAGTCTGGCTTGAACTGCGGCGAAGCATTGAAGAACGCCGGCTATGGCTTTCCCTCGAAAGAAGTGATCGACGATCTGTGCGTCTACGCCGAATACAAAGGCTTCGGCGATGCGCTGAAGATCCTGGCCGATGAGTGGATGGCGGACGGCGTTGAAATCATCGAAAGCCAGATGAAAGTTCTCAACGGTATTGCCATCGTGTCGCTGGCGGTGGTGATCGGCTGGCTGGTCACCGGATTTTTCGGAATTCAGCAAGAAATCGCTGCGATGGCTAGAGCGGTGCATTAGGTATTAGGTATTGGGTATTAGATATTAGGTTTATCGGCTTCATTTTTTACCTGAAATTCATATTTTTACATCGGAGATCGTTATGAAAAATTCACGCTTTATGCAATCAGGCAAATCTAGCATCATCAATCGCCAGCGCGGCGCTTCGCTACTGGAAGGGATTGCTTACCTGGGTATTGCCGCGATTGTGATTCTGGGCGCGGTATCGCTGTTGATGGGTGCATTCAGCAGCGCGCAAACCAATCGGGCATCGGAAGAGGTGGTGTCGATACGTACCGGTGTCAAGAAGCTGTATATGGGACAGTCGGCAGCCTATTCGACAGGATCGTTGAATCCGCAATTGATTACGGCTAAGGTATTTCCCACTACGCTGGCAGTTACCGAGGCGGGAGGGGTCACCAATACCTGGAACGGTGCGGTAACCGTGACCGGCGTTAACGCCAATTTCACGATCTCTTACACTGCTGTACCGCAGGATGTCTGCATCAACATGATAAGCGGAAGCAATGGCTGGGTCAGTGTTGCCGTCAACGATGGCGCGGAAAACACGGCATTCCCGATAACGCCGAAAGCTGCGACTGACGCTTGCACATCAACTGCCGGCAATAAAATCGTCTGGACTGCGTTGTAAAGCGATGGCACGGCATGCAGCAGCCAGCGATCTGCCGGCGATTCGGAGAGTGCGATGTGGATGACATGGATCATGGCGGCGCTGATCGCTATTGCAGGCTGTCTGGCGCTAAGCGACGAAGTGCGCGGCCCTCCGGTATTGGCTGCACATAAAAGTGCGGACCTGGCAGACAACATGGGCCTCTACCGGGGCGCCGTGATCGCCTTCCTGCAGAAGACGCCTTCATTTACCGCAGGTCCGGTGCCGAACGAGATGTTGAGCCTGCCATCGTGGTACAGGCCGTATCCGTTGTGGCGCAACCAAGTCGAGGTCGACGGCGGCATCACGATTTATACGGCGCAACTGCCGCCGGTCAGCATCACGGCAGATCTGATGCGATTGTCGCATAACTCGATATTGGTCGGCGAGGCGGATGCGTCGACAAATACGCTCCGCTCGCCGTTGTTCGGCGACACCAACATCAAGTTGCCGGTCAGGATTCCGAACGGCAGTCCGGTCTGGCTCGCCAGACGTCATTGACCATCACTGAGCATGACAAGCATGAACCGACTACAGCATGGCTTTACCTTATTGGAATTGATGGCGGCACTGGCCATCGGGGCGATGATGATACTTGGCCTGAGCGTCATGATCGACCGCTCGCTGGACGACACCAAGGCACAGCAGACCGCGCTATACCAAGCCCAGGTTGCAGCGGCTACCGGCAAATATATCGTCGAGAATTATGCCGATCTGGTCAGCCGCGCCAGCGAGACGTCAGCTGTGGCGGTCAACGTCGAGGCGTTGAAAAACACCGGTCATTTGTCAAGAAATTTCAATCTGACCAACGCTTATGGCCAGACTCCTTGCGTGCTGGTGCTGAAAACGCCGGAAGGTCATCTGGACGCGTTGGTGGTCACTGAAGGCGGCGATTCCATCCTCGCCAAAGATATCGCTTACATCGCCGGCAATGCGGGGCAGGGCGGGGGCTATTTCGACAGTGGCGCGCCACTGCAGGCAAAAGGCGCCTTTGGATCATGGGCATTGCAGGAAACAGGCACGCCTGCGCTGAATAATTTTATGAGCGCCAAATGCGATAAAAACGCCACGACCGGTGCCGGCCATTTGGCAACGGCATTGTTCTACGACGGTCTCGGACAGCCAACGACCGATTTTGTCTATCGCGGCGCGGTGCCCGGGCATCCGGAACTGAATGCAATGACAACGCCGTTGCAATTGCCCAAGGTTGCCCGGGAAAATACATCGGACCGCTTGTGCACGGCCGCCGATGCCACTACCTATGGCCGGATTGCGGTCAACAACATCGGAGCGGTGCTGAGTTGTCAGGCCGGGGTTTGGCGTTACGGCGGCGGCTCCTGGAAAGAACCTGTATCCGATTACGAGTCGCTGCCGCCTGGCGGCCCGGGCAGCGCCAACGTGACAGGAGACGTGCGTATGGTCACGGGGAAAAATGTCGCCTTTACCTGGACTGCTGACAATGCCTGGTCCCCACTGGCCGTTGACCAGAACGGCAACCTGAATGTTCCGCAGCGATTGACGGTCAACGATGTGTTGATTCAAGCGCAAATCACTGCGGGCACGCGTTGTGATAAAAACGGTTTGATCGCGGCTGATTCCACCGGCATGGCGATCTCGTGCCAGTCGGGCATCTGGCGCAAATTTGCCGAGAGCGAGATTATTCCAACCGGCCAAGGCGATCCTGTGCGGACCTGGAGTTACAAGCAACAGGCGCCCGACGGCGACTACGAGTACTGGCTGGATCTGTCCACGGTTAGCGGAAGCCGTCCATTGTTTGTCAGCGGCTTAAATAGATGCAAGTCGTATGACAACAATGAATCCTCCGCCTATGCCGAATATATCGATGCATCGAGAATCGCCTCGCTAGGCTATGTCGGGGGATGCGCCAGTTTGAGCAACGTATATAGCAATACAAAAAGCAATGGCGTAGTGGCCCAGCCCGATGGCACTTATCCGACCTCAGGCGGCGACTTGCAAATTCGGGTCATGGCTGGAAATTACATGGCTTTGCAAAAAATTCCGGAAAACGCAGGATGGTTGCATGTCGTGATGAGATCAAAAGGAAGTCCCGAGAACTACACCAGAATGTGGCTCACAATTTTCAACAGCCGTTGAAGCCAATGGCAATACTGACTATGCCGATAAAGATGCGTAATAGCAGAGGGAGAACTGGTTGATGAGTATAAACGTAGGCATGCAGGCATGCCGTATTGTGCTGGCCGTGGCGCTGTGGCTGCAAGCGGTGCACGCGGCCGCCTGCTGGCAGCAGGCGGCGACCAGATATGGCGTCAATCCCGATCTGTTATATGCGATTGCAAAAACCGAATCCAGCCTCAATCCGCGAGCGATCAATCGTAATAAAGACGGTACCTACGACATCGGCCTGATGCAAATCAACAGCCGCTGGTTTCCACAATTGGAAAAATACGGTGTCGACCGCGAGCAGCTATTCGATCCTTGCGTCAGCATCCAGATCGGCGCCTGGATACTGGCGCAAAATATGCGGCGGCTAGGTAATTCGTGGAACGCGGTGGGTGCATATAACTCGGGCAATCCGGTGTTGCGGATGAAATATGCGATGCGGGTTTACAGGAACATTCCGCCGGCGGCGTTGGCGCCGGTACCGTTGGAAATAATTGGCGGTAAGCGTTAGAAAACATTCCAGGTTTTTTTCACTCAGCCGGGCGGCATGCAATCCGCTTGCAAGCCGATATGCTCTCTGCAAGGGTTGCGCGGCGGCGGAGCCCCGCATTTCTTTGGCCGCCGGCAAACGTAGCGATTGCCAGCCTAAGCTAAGCTAAGCTAAGCGGCTATCAACGGGCTACGCAGGGCGGATCGTTGCATTTTCTCGGACTTCAATTTCAACAATAGACCTTGGCGCGCCGTGGTTCGTTAAAAAGGGCGGAGTATTTCCCGCGATAAGCCTGCGAAAAACTCCGCCCTTATTTAACCTATCTATACGACCTGTTCAGAACGGCGGCAAATCCGCGCGCCGCTCTTGAAGCCACTAGCGCTGACTGTTGATCATCTCGTGCAATTCCATACGGTTGTACGCCGCCCGCATTGCATCTTTCGAGGTAATCATTTTCTTGGCGACCAGTTGTTGCAGGTCTTCATTCAGGCTGCGCGACATATTGTCATCTTTGCGCTTCATGAAGTCGGCAAGCATATAAAGCTTGCCGGAGTCGGCGATCATCGACGCGACTTGCTGGTTGTTGTTGAAGATCATTTCGCTGGCGAGGACGAACGACTCGCCGTTCTCGGCCGGGATCAGGCTTTGGCAGATGACACCGATCAGCGAGTTGGCCAGCACTGCCGCACGTTGCTCGCGTTGTTCCGGCGCAAAGAACGTCAGTAATTTCGAGATGGCGCCGGCGGCGCTGTTGGTATGCATCGTCGCCAATACCAGGTGGCCAGATTCGCCGGCATGCAATACTGTGTCCGCGGTCTCGAAATCGCGAATTTCCCCGACCATCAACACGTCTGGCTTTTGACGCAGGGCGTCGCGCAGACCGGCAGAAAAACTGGGGGTGTCAGTCGGCACTTCCTTTTGCGACACGATCGACTGCTTGCGCTCAAGCTCGTATTCGATCGGCTGTTCAATCGTAATGATATGCGAGCTGCGGTGGGTATTGATGTAGTCGAGCATCGACGCAATCGTGGTGGTTTTTCCCGAGCCGGTAGGTCCGGTCACCAGGATGATGCCCTTGCTGGCTTCGAGCATGATCCTGACGTACTGCGGCAGGCCGTTTTGCTCGAGCGGAACTGGATTCAAGGACAGGCGCCGAATCGAAATTGCAATTTTTTCGGCCGCATACATGCGATAGACGTTACAGCGCAGGCGGCATTGGGTTAATACAAACGGACGGTCGAGCGCGCCTTCCAGGACTTTGTCTTCCCAATCCTCGTCAATGGCCTTCAACACCGGCCGCATCTCCTCAAGCAAGACAGGCTCCGGGCTTATCTCCTGCCATCCGCGCGGCGTCTTGATCATCAGCGGGGCATCTTGTTCGATATGGATATCGGTAAAGATTCTTCCGCTGTTGACCAGGTCGATAATTTCATAGATCAAATCGCGGGAAAGGACAGAATCATTGCTCATGATTACTCTCAAATTAAGAAAAAGGCGTCAAGAATAGCATCCTCGGATCTTGCCGTGAAGCGCCGTACAGCGGCACGCAGAGGCAGATAACCAATGTGAGACTGCTAGATATTGTTTCTGCGAATCGCAGTGTAAAGACAAATGGCGCAAGCGTGTCTCAACAAATATTTCGGCTAATGAAAAGGCCCGAAAAGAACTGAAATTTGCATGCGAATTTACTTGAATAAAAGCAATTAATTACTGTACAGTATCGCGATTGTCTTTTTTATCAGATTGGCTGAGTTCGGCCAAGTTGAGACGTGTAACAGTATGTTTTTCATTTGAAACGAACGCTATGCCGCACATCCAGGTAGTGAGATCAAGGATTGCCAAATGCCATTTACTGGCGTTGCTTGAAGCTAGTCATCCGCAACGGAAAATGTTCTTTTCACGATGCAGGAGCGGCGCATGAACATTGCTTGCTGTGTGCCTGAAAGCGCAGAATTCGAGCAGCTGCAGGCTATCCTTGCGCGTGCCGGTTTCGATAGCGAACAGTTTGTCTCGGAGGTACGCTTATTGCATGCGCTACGGCGGCGCAACTTCGATTTGATTGTGCTCGATACGGGGCATGACCGGCTCGACAAGGACCGGCTGTTGTCGTGGCTGAATTGCCGGATCGACGAACGCACGCCGGTGATCCTGTTGTCATCGGCGCCGAGCGCGGAACAGGTGGCGCTGGCGCTGGATGTCGGCGCCGACGATTTTATCGGGAAGCCGTTTGCAGCGATCGAACTGGTGGCGCGGGTGAATGCGCTGCTGCGGCGCAGTAATCGTCGCAGCGTGCGTCGTACGATTGAATTGCTGGGTTTTGCCTTGGATCGCAGCGCTTGCAGTTTTCTCGACAATGGGATGCCGGTCGAGCTGACGCCGCGTGAATTCACCATGGCATGGCTGTTCTTTTCGACGCCGAATACCTATCTGTCGCGTGAATCCATCAGCATTGCCATTTGGGGGGTCGATAGCGATATCACGGGCCGTACTATCGAGCAGCATATTTATAAGTTACGCAAGAAATTAAAATTGGGCACCGAGCGAGGAGTCATCATACGGACCGCTTATACCCAGGGGTATCGCTTGGAGATGTGTGCTTGAGCGACAACTCTCGACAATGCGTCAGCGCGGCGACCAGCCAGTTAAACCGATGGGTTTGGTTTGTTTTTACAAGCCATGGTCTTGACGACCTCAGCTTTTCGCCTTGACGGCGACTCGCTTTATTTTCCTTCGCCGAAATAAGGCAAACAAAAGAATCATCCGCCACATTCTCAAATTTGTTCTTGAAACGAATTCGCCGCGCTTTGCTGGATTACGATGCACGTCGGGCATTTAATCGAAGGCAGGAAAATATGAAAAGCGCGTTTGTTGTCGCCGATAAGCGGATGCAGAAGGATGCGGTCAACACGACCGCCGTACTTGAACCCCGCAATTTTCATCCCCCTTCCAGCTCCCTGAAAGCAAGACGCCGTACTTTTGCCATCTGCGTCGATTCGCCTGCTTTGCTGGCGCGCATCAGGCGCGTTGCCACAACCTTGTTTGTCAGCCTGCGCGAGCTGGATGCCGGCAATGTGGCGGCGGCCATTGTGCAGGAACCCAGCTTGACGGTGCTGTTGTGTCTGGAGGATGCGCGCTTTCATGATGTGGTGGGGCATTGCCGCGAACGTGCGCTGGAAATGCAAGACTGCCTGGTGCGGCTGGTCGATGGCAGCGACTATGGCGCATGCATTGAAACCGCCGCGATCTGCCTGGCGGTCAATACGCCGAAAACCGATACCCGTCTGCGCGAATTGCTGGCCAAGTTCTGCGAACCGACTTTTGTCGATCAGCCTTATATCCAGACGCTGCAGCCAGTGCCGGGCGAGGAAGGTGAAACGCATCATGTAGCCGATACCGATCACGAGGTTTTTTCGCTGGCGCGCAAAATCGCCGGCGCCGATGTCGATATCGTGCTGGTCGGTGAAACCGGCACCGGCAAGGACTGGCTGGCGCGCTTCATTCATGAGCACTCCGGCGTCAGCGGCCCGTTCATGGCGCTCAATTGCGCGGCTATCCCGGAAACCCTGGCAGAGGCCGAGCTGTTCGGGGTCGAGGTCGGGGCGTATACCGGGGCCACCAAATCGCGCGCCGGACGCATCGAAGCGGCCCGCGACGGCATCCTTTACCTGGACGAAATCGACAGCATGCCGCTGACCTTGCAGGCCAAGCTGTTGCGCGCATTGCAGGAGCGCGGGATCGAACGGGTCGGCTCGACGGTATTCCGGCCATGCAATTTCAGGGTCATCGCCTCCACCAAGATACCGCTGATCAAACTGGTCGAACAAGGCAAGTTTCGCGCCGACCTGCATTACCGCTTGAGCGTGGTCGAGTTGCAGTTGCCGGTCTTGCGCAATCAGCCAAAACGCATGTTGTTGCTGTTCTGGCGCTGCGCTGCGGAAGCGGCCGCGCGCTTCAAGACCCGGCTCGGCACCGGTTCACGATCCGAGCTGGAAGCGCAAATCCTGGCGCATAAATGGGAAGGGAATATCCGCGAGTTGCGCGCTGCCGCCCAGCGTTTCGCGCTGGGTTTTGCGCCGCTGCCGGGAGCCGCGGCGGCGACCGGCGCCAGTTCGCTGAAGGATGTGATGCTGCAATTTGAGCGCTCGCTGCTGGAATCGACCATGTTGCGTTGTGAGAACAACGTCGCGCGCGCGTCGAAGGAGTTGAATGTCGAGCCGCACGTGCTCTATTACAAGTTGAAGAACCTGGGTATCTCGTCCGGCATGGCTGTCGATGGGGTGAAAACTGGCGCCGTTGAAGGCAGCGCTGTGACCACCGGAAAGCGCGGCGCTGCCATTCGTAATAGCAAAATCGCCACTGAAAAGCGGATCGCGATTCGGGCAGTGTCGTAGTAGGAAACCGGAAAATCCCTGGGGCGCAGAGCAGAAATAATCGTTGCGCACGGAACCGGTTTTACTCGCTCGTTACTCATTGATATTCGGCGCGACTTTTTGAACAAGCCGATATTCGAGGAGTTGTCATGAGTGTGAATAGGACGTCTTTGTCAAGTGTGCAAACTACGATCGCCAAGTTTGAGGGGATCGGCACTGAAGGCAAGAATCAGGTACTGGCGCACAAAGACAACGAAAGGACATCTGCACAAACTGCTGTCGCGTCCCAGCAGCGTACATACCAGCCAAACACGTCTTTGCAACACAAGTTAGGACTTCAGTTTCCAAGCGTGAAAGACAAGATTGCCAAGCTTGAGGCGGACATTGCCGCCTCCAAAGCCCCGGCAGCGCAGCAGCAACATGGCGCGGCAGTGCCGGCGAAAGACTTAGGAGTCGAGTTTCCAAGTGTGAAAGACAAGGTTGTCAAGCTTGAGGCGGACATTGCTGCCTCCAAAGCCCCGGCAGCGCAGCAGCAATATAGCGCGGCAGCGCCTGCGAAAAACTTAGGAGTCGAGTTTCCAAGCGTGAAAGACAAGGTTGTCAAGCTTGAGGCGGACATTGCCGCCTCCAAAGCCCCGGCAGCGCAGCAGCAACATGGCGCGGCAGCGCCTGCGAAAGACTTAGGAGTCGAGTTTCCAAGCGTGAAAGACAAGGTTGTCAAGCTTGAGGCGGACATTGCCGCCTCCAAGGCTCTGGCAGCACAGCAGGTGGAACAACAGATGGGCGATATAAGATCGGCGCACACCTATCACTTGCAGGGCATGAACAAGCTGTTTGGCGAGCAAAATACGCAGGCCGCAGCAGGCACGGCACAGCCGGGTTCTCATGACCAGGTTCAGTCTGGTCAAGTAAATGGCAATGCGACGAAGTACCAGACACAAATGGATGAATTGACGGCAATGCAGCAGCAAACGGCAATAGACTCAGCCAGGGTACAGGCGCACCAGGGACAGCAGGCGCTGCAAGCCTTGATCATGGACGGCATTCTCGCGCAAATGCGACGTATTAGTGATGCGATTAAAGCGCTTGGGCAGTTAGGTTAAGCTGAACTGGCTGCTGAAAATGGAACCCTGCGCATGTATGCGCTACTCATGGATATCGAGGTTTGTATTCAAGGTTTGCGTAAAACGTTATAGGAGAACCACATGCCGTTGCCAGTCACCAATCCCGTCACTTCAATCAAGCCGGCCGGCCAGAGCGGCCAGTTGCAGATCGAGCGGCCGTCGTTCGATCGTGCCGATGTCGAGCAGTTTCGCGCCGCGCTTGAGCAGCATGGCGCAGCCGCGCCGGCAGCAAGCACCGCTCCCAAAGTACAGCATGGAAATCGCGTATCGCTGGGCGATAAAATCATGGCGCATGCGACCGACCTGGCGGGAGACGTCAAGCAGAATCAAGTGCATGTGTCGAAAATGCTGGAGCAGGCCACCCGCAGCGGCGATTCGGCGTCGCTGATGAAGGCCATGCTGGCGCTCAACGATTATCAGACGCGGGTCCAGTTCGTGTCGAAAACGGTATCGAAGGCCACCTCGTCGCTCGATCAACTCACCAAGTTGCAGTGATCTGATGCGCCCAATTCATTCTGTCATCGCGCAACGGATCCACCTTGGCGGCGCCCGGCTGCTGCTATCTTTGCTGATGCTGACCTTGTGTGCTTGTAGCGAGAAAGTCAATCTGCAAAGCGCACTGAACGACGCTGACGCCAACGACATCGTGATGCTGCTGAACCGACACGGAATCGACTCCCAGAAACGCAGCGGCAAGGAGGGGGCGACGATCACGGTCAACGACAGCGATATTTCGCGTGCTACCGAAGTCATGCAGGCGGCCGGTTTGCCGAAGCGAAGTCTGGCGCAACTCGGCGAGGTATTCAAAAAGGAAGGCATGATCTCGACCCCGCTGGAAGAGCGGGTGCGCTACATCCACGGCTTGTCGCAGGAATTGGAATACACCTTGCAGCAGTTCGATAGCGTCATCACGGCGCGGGTCCATGTGGTGCTGCCAGAGCGAGTGGCGCCGGGCGAGCCGATCCAGCCATCCTCGGCCGCGGTGTTCATCAAGCATCGGCTGCCGTTCGACGAAGACATGATCTTGCCGCGTGTGCGCAACCTGGTGGCCTCCAGTATTCCCGGGCTGTCGGGTGAGGAAGGGCGCTCCAAGGTGAGCGTGGTGCTGATGCCGTCCGAGGAAAGAATCACCAAGATCGAATGGGTGCAGCTTGGCCCGTTCCAGGTGGCGGCCGGATCGGCGGCAGGTTTGAGAAATCTGCTGACCGGATTGCTGGTGCTGGGAGTGGCCGGACTGCTGCTGGTGGCCGTGTTGCTGGTGTTGCGTCACAAGAAAGTTGCGACCTGGGTGGCGCAGCGCTTCCCGAAGAAAGCAGGGTTCATATTGGGTCATCAGGGGTGAGATGACATGCGCTCCACATGATTATTTGAAGCAAGGGTGAAGCGATGTTTGCGCAGTCAATGATTGATTGGTGGTTCATGCCGTGGTCGTATGCATTGCAACCCGGTGCTGCATGGCCGCCGATGGCGGAGCAACTGGGCAGCCGCGACCGCTATCGCTTGTGGTGCCGGGCGGCCGATGTGGTTGCCGATTTTCCGGCGCAGTGCGATTCCGGGTGGGGCGTGGCGTCGATTAGCGATGGCGCGCAACTGCTAGCGGCGGCGCGCTTGTTTGCGGGTTTGCTTGCAGCGCGCGAGCATGACAACGCGAATGCACGGGCGGCGCTGTTGTCGCTGTCGCCGGCAGAGCGTAAATGGTGCCTGTCAGTGGCTGCGACGCAACCGCTCAGACGCTTTGCGGATGACATCGCGGTTGATGCCGGCGCGATCGGGCTGCGCGGTTTGCTCGAATTGGCGCTGTATTTGCATGATGGATTTCCTGGCATGTGGTCGCGTTTGCGTTTGACATTGCCGTCGGCGCAGGCGGCACAGGTTGATACGCTGTTGAAGACGATGTCCGAGGGGAGCGTTGCGCCCGCCGTGCAGATTGTGCGTGCGCAGCGATGCTGGCGGATGTGCCTGCTTCGGGTTGCGGTTGCGGGGCAGGCGGATTTGAGTCAGGTGGTTTCAGAGAGCCGATGATCGTGCTAGCGGGCAGGTTTGGCTTTGCAGGAAAATCTGCGTTTCCGTACACGTTTTTTTAAACAGCCAAGCGAGATATTTCCATGCAATTTTGTGTCGACGTCGTTTCAGTTCCTTCTCAATTACGCGCTCACGACGGCGTATTGCGCGCGTCCGCCATTGCCGTCACCAGCGATGCGGCGGCGGCGGCGGCGGCGATCATGGAAGATGCCGTGGCAAAGGCACAGGCGCTGGCCCGGCAAGCCGATGCGGACGCGCAAGCAGCGGTGCACGAGGCAGAATGCAGCACGATCGAACAGGCCGGGCATCTGCTGCAAACGCTACAACAAAGGCACGCCGCATTGCTGGACGGCGCGCAGCAGATCGTGGTCGATCTTGCTCAGGCGTTGTTCGAACGACTGGTCGGCGAACTGACGCCGCGTGAACGGGTCGTGGCAGGGCTGCGGCTGCTGCTGGTGGAAGCACCGCCGAAACTGGTGTCGCCGATGCTGCGCGTGCATCCGGATGATATCGCGTTGTTGCCGGAGATCGACTGGGAACTCAAGGCCGACCCCGGTATGCCGCGCGGCTGCTGTCGGCTGGAGGCGGATAGCGGCGAGTGGTCCGTCAGCTTCGATGCGGCTGTGGCGGCGCTGAAGTCGGCGTTCATCAAGGCGGTAGCTGCGCCTTCGGCCGATGGTGAAGCCGAACGCTGAGAACCTGCCGGAACTATATGACCGGGCCGGCAAATGGTTGCCGGTACTTTATCGCATGTAGCTGGATTTTTTAGAAAAACAACAAACGATTTATAGCGATTCTCCCAATCCTTCCTGTCTTTCTGATTGCCTATTTCAACTTTCTAATCTCGAAAATTGCGGGCGGCGGATAGTCGTTGGCTTACCCAACTACAAAATGCCGACGCTGGATTGAATTCCGGTTCGGGACGTTGTCAAGTGGTGCCGGCAGTTGGCAGTTGGCAATTGCGATAGAGGACCTGTTTGGGCGCAGCGAGTTTGCCCGCCTATTTGTCACAGAATATTCACACCAAACTGAACTGTTTGACGTCACGCGCCACTCATCAATAGATCGGACCAAACCGCGTTCGAGCAACCTCAATCGTAAGGAGATCCCATGTCGATCAATCAAACCATGCCCGTCATCCGCCGCCTCAGCCACAAATTGGATGACGCTGACCAGAAGATGGATGTCTATCTTCAGGGCCAGGCCAACGGCGAAGCAAGCGACGGCGGTGAATTTCTCAAAATGCTGGAGCAGCGCACAGTCACCCAGAGGGCAATGGAGGCACAGCTCAAACTCAACGAAAAGCCGGTGAAAACGGTGATGACGGAAAGCCGTTAAGTCGATGAATGGGATGGACGCAATGGATACCGACGATCTTCACACCTGGCTGGTGCAGCAGGAAATGGGCTGCCTGGTCGATCTCGATGGCGAGTCGATCTACCTGAAAGCCGATGCCGGTGGCGCCGAGTTGGGCGCGCTGCTGCTGCCGGCCCCTACCGGGGAGCAGATTCGGCTGGCGCTGCAACAAGGGTTTTCCCATGCGCTTGCGTATGGCGCCGGTCTCGTTTATCACGCCGACCACGCCGTTGGGGATAGCCTGAGGCTGAGCCAATGGCTGCCTGGAATACGCAGCTGGCAGGAGGCGGCCCGCCCCTTGGAAAACCTGTTGACCCAATTGACGGCATGGCGTGTGATCTTCGCTCCCAAAGCCAGCACGCTGGACGTGTCGCTTGCGCCCGCAGCGGCGTTTGACCGGACCGAACAGCGCCTGCGCCTGCTGATGACGGCAGGAAAGTGATGAATGTTATCTACAGATTGCAGACAGGGTCCAGCATGAAACACTTCTTGATGCGGTCATTGATCGCTGCACTGTTGGCCGGTGCCCTGTTGGTCGGTGCACCGTACGCCGGCGCCGCTGTGCCTGCCAGCTGGAAGGATTCCAGCTTTGCCATCAACGCCAGCGGTATGACGCTGCGCCAGGTGCTGCAAGAATTCGGTTCCGCTTACGGGGTGCATATTGCGGTCAATGCCGCTGCGGATATGGTATTGAAAGGCCGCGTGCAAGGCGCCACCGGTAGCGAGTTTCTGGAGCGGCTGGCGCTGGTGCACAAGTTCCGCTGGTTCGTCTACAACGATACGCTCAACATCGTGCCGAGCGACGATTACCAGTCGATGCGGCTTGAAATCGGCGAAGACGCAGTGGGCGATGCCAAGGCGGCGCTGATTGGCTTGGGCTTGTTCGATAGCCGTTTCGGCTGGGGGGAAATCCCGGATGAAGGGGTAGTGATGGTCAGCGGCCCGCGCGAATACGTCAACCTGGTGCGCACCACCTTGCTGACGGATGGTAAGAAGGCCGTCAGCCAGGGTAGGCAAGTGATGGTGTTCCGGCTGAAATATGCCAGCGCCACGGATCGTGTTATCAGCACCCGCGGCCAGCAGGAAAAAGTGCCCGGTATCAAAACCATACTCACCAATCTGTTGACCAAGGATAACCAGGCCGGGGTTGCCGATGACCGCGACAGACCCGATTTGCGAGGCGGGCGTTCGCGCCGGAATGGGCAAGGGGCGGGCGTTGCACGCGAGCTGATGAGCCAGCGCAGTGAAGATGGCGGCCGCATGCAAGGCGGTGAAGGGCAGCCGCGCAATGATTACGGCTATGGAAACGGCGACGACGGCGACGGTAACCGGAAAAAAATGAAAAACAGCGCGCCACGGATCGAAGCCGATTCGGCGTTGAACGCCATCATCATTTACGACAACGCCAACAAGCGCGAGATGTACCAGAGCCTGATTGCGGAAATCGACATTGAACCCCAGCAAGTCGAAATCGAAGCGTTGATTGTCGATATCGACCGCAACAAGCTGGCCGAAATGGGCGCCGAATGGAGTTTTTCATTGGGCGCGGTGAATGCCACCGTCAACGGCAGCGCCGCCGATTCGAGCGGCGTCAATTTGCCGTTGCCGGGCTCGACCTTGCTGATTAAAAACGCCGCCAGCTTTTACGCCCGGCTCAAGGCCATGGAAGGTAGCGGCGATGCGCATGTGCTGGCCAAGCCGACCGTGATGACCTTGGACAACGTCGCCGCCGTACTCGATCTCAGCCAGACCGTGTATTTGCCGCTGGTCGGCGAACGGGTGGCCGATGTGGTCAATGTGACAGCCGGCACCACGCTGAAAGTATTGCCGCGGATTGTGCGTGAAGGCGCCAATACCCGGGTCCGGATGGATATCGACATCGAAGACGGTGTGCTGGGTAACACCACCGGCAAGACCAATGCGACCCGTTCTACTGTCAGTACCCAGGCGATAGTCGAACAGCAGCAAACGCTGATGATCGGCGGTTATCACCAGGAATCGACCACGCAGGACATGAGAAAGATTCCCTTGCTGGGAGATATTCCAGTGCTGGGCGCCTTGTTCCGCAATAGCGCATCCTCAACCAAGAATCGCGAACGGCTATTCCTGATTACGCCGCGCTTGATCCGCGCCTCCGGCATCCCGGCTGCAGCCAGCTCCGGCGTTTCCGAACTGGCACGCCAGCTGGTGCCGGCAAGTCAGGACCGGGTGGTTCCGGTGGCGGCGCCTGTGCCGGCATTTATTCCAGCCATCTCCATTCCGAATGATGGCCGTGCCGGTGCAATCCCTGAGAGTGGTCCGGCTATCGTGCTTCCTGTTCCTGGCGGCGTCCCTGCCGGCCCGGCCGCTGTTCCGGCACTTCCTGCGGGTGCGCCGGCAGCCCAGGCGAAACATGCGGTCGTGCGTGACGAGGTTACCCGGGCTGAACCAGTGCGGAATCAGGAGTCGCCGTTCCTGATTACGCCACGCTTGCTGGGTGAATCCGGCATGACCGCCATCAGCAATTCCGGCGCTTTCCGGTAAGGCAAATGGCGAGTTTACACGGGGCAGAGTTTTTTACCCCGGCGGCGACTGCAAAAAACAGCTCGCCGGGGCCAGAGCTTTTTTACGCGAGATCATCGCGTCAATTACTCTGAGCCCGTTGAGCGGGTTGCATAGCGCAAGCGGTTGCATCCAGCCGCAGGCACGCTTCAAAATGTGTCGACTATCATTCGGGCTTGAACGCCAGCTCGCCACACAAAAGGATGTCTTTCCAAAAATTCCAGATTGATTCCATTGGCTATTCTTTGGCCGAGACGAAAGAACCATGGCGGGTGAGGTCATCGTTGTGCCTGCCCTATATCCGAAGGAATCAAACTGGCAGGCAGAATCGGGGCATTGCATCGGGAGGAATCTGGGGCGGATTTTGTACGATGCAGGGAGAGGCAGACAGGAAGCTTGTGATAGGTTTTTGCCGCAAGCGGCTTGCTGTTATTTGCAGCCGGATCGGCGTTGCGCGCGTGCTGGATGGCGCAGAAGATAACGCACATCCGATAGCGTTTTGCGAGATGCCGGACGTGCGGGACGAGGTTGCGAGAGTCAGGACATATCGTTGGCCGATTTGGCCAGTGTGTTGAGGCCCTTCATTTTTGCCATGATATTGTTTTGCGCCATTCTCCAGAGCGCATCGTCCATCGCCTGCTGTTCCAGTTGTGCCATCTGGGCGTTGACGTCGGCGGCATTTTTATCCAGATTGGCGTTGATAAGATTGGATTGGTTTTGGCTGAAGCTGTATCCCGTTGAGTCCATCTGTAAGTCTCCAAGGAAGAGTCAATGTTTACACGTGAAGAAGGTGCTCAAGAATGTGATGAGCACCTTCGGTTGCATTGCTATGACATAGGCAAAATTTGGCCCGGTCGCTTTATCAGGGAAATGGATTACCCAAGTTGACCCATGGCTTTTTGCCCATCGTTGTAGCGACGCATTTGATTGTGCTGCAAATTGACTTTTGCGCCGGCAATAGCATTTTCGCCTTCTTGGTGTTCAATTGCAGCCATTTCCTGCGCTTGTTTCAAGGCATCTGCTTCGCGCCATGCGTTCAGCCCGGTTTGCGTTAAATTTGTGAGATCTACACCTCCGAATTTACCTGCCATATATATCCTTTCGTATCAAGTTGAATAAGTGAATTTGACTGCTCTTTACTTGCTTTCGACAGTCCAAAGTAGGTGGCATTAAGCCATCGTTTGGTTCCGTTCGTTTCATTCTTTCGCTTGAAGTTTGCCTGCAGTCTTAGCGCAACGCCTTGAAATTGCTGTTTCTGGGAACTTTGACGATTCTTTCATCACACATAAGCGTATTGCGTACCGCCGGCACCTTGCCGGTTCGGGTGGTGGAGACCGGCGATCTGAACTATCCGATAGCCGCCGAAGCGCCGTAACAACCGATTAAAAGCAGGCGTCGACAAGACACTTGAATCAGCCAAGTCATTACTTTGCCTTTCCAAAATCAAACTAAAAAACAGGACGAACCGATAGACGAAGCTGTCGGCCGCATGCGGCGTTTTCTACGTGAGATGGTCGAGTATGTCGATCAAGCCGATAGCCCCTATACGGTACCAGTGATCGAACTGCAATTGGGGGAGGTCCTGACCATCACCTCGTTGCTGCTGGACAATCCTGGGCCAAGCTTATCCATTACCGCTTTGCTGCCGCGCCAAGAGAACACCGGCTACCTTGATGTGCTACATACCGTGAGCATTGGCGGCTATCGGGGAATCACCGGCGGCGGGGAGTTTTTTTGGCATGCTGAACAGGGGCGTTTCGTCGTGATACGGCTGGTGCCAGTGCTTGATTTGCCAGATGAGCGCAGCGTGCTGGATGCCATCCTCGACCTTTCGGAGGATGCGTTCGACTGGTTTTGTGTTATTTCCGGCGCAGCTCGGCGTATCTGAAGCAAGCGATGTCGATGACAAATAAATTCCTCGGACAATGGAACAACCACCTCATTCCTTGCCACATATAAATGCGCAATATGATGCGTGATTAATTAACTTTCAGGAGAAATACCATGCCACAAGTTTTAGCGGCTGTTCTACCGTCAGTCCTCAGCGCACTAACACCACCACCACCTCCACCGCCACCACCAGCACAAAAGCATGATTTGTCGAAGCAATTCAGCGGGGGCGCCATCGACGGCTAAGTGAAGCCGATGGTGATTAGTCGCAGAGAGCGCAGGCCGGGCTCTTTGCGCCACGCATTACTTGATCAAGGGGCAACTTTGGCAAATTTACGATTGACTGAAAAAGCCGATCTTGGCGTCTTGTACGATGCCGAGATTCAAAATTACGACCCCGATTGGTTTCGCAGTTTAAATTTTACAAAAGAAATGTTTCTTGCCCATTATGCCAACGTTCATTCGGTAGGCTTCGAGATTGATGGCAAGATGGTTGGCGGTATGCTGCTGCATGAACGGAAGGCGCATATGGCGGTACTGCCCGAATATCACGGACGCTGGTCCCTGTTATGGATGCCCGCACTTGCTTGGTTGTTTTCGTTGCAGGATCCGGTTTTTGTCGATGTCGCGATAAACAACGAAAAATGCATCCGCTTATTGGAGCGGAGTAATTTCAAGCGTACAAATGTTATGGCTAATGCCGTCAGTTTCGAGCTTAGCGCCAAATATGTCGCCCATTTGCGCCAACCTCGCTCTGCAATAACGGAACAGCCCGTTTAGCGAGCCGGTTCGATCCAATTGTGTAGTGAATTTGGGTCAGCTTTTTTCAGGTGATTTGATGACTGAAAAACGCTGACCCCAATTCGCGTTAACGAAGACAGTGTCTGCATCGGCAGATTTTTTTCGACCTACCTCGCGCCGGGCATCGTCCGCCCAGTCGGGTGGAATGCTGGCACGCTACCTGAAAGCAGAGCTGCTGACCCATTGAGCCGCGCCATTGCTGCATCCCTGCGCGGATCACGCCATTGTATAACCCAGCAGGTTCCGGATCGGCAGCCGTACGGCAATTCAAGCCAACTGCGCACGAATCTGGCCGCGCAAGCGCGACACCCGCGAGCGCACCGTGCCAATCGGAATCTGCAGCCGTTCGGCTGCCAGCTGATAAGTGCTTTCGCCGTCTAGCACTGCCTCGAATGTGGCACGCAGCTTGACGGGAACTTCATCCAGTAGCGACCGCACCATACCGACGATCTGACGCCGTTCTATCAGTTCGGCCGGATCGGAATTCAAGTCGACCACCTGCTCCAGCATTTCTTCTTCCATCGCATCGCAAGGATCGGCGCAATTGCGACGCACCTGGTTGCGCGCCAGATTGAGCGCGATGCCGAACAGCCAGGTAGATGGCTTGGACAGCCCGCTGAAGCGGTCGGCGCAACGGGCGGCTTCGAGAAAGGTATTTTGCACCACGTCTTCGGCATCTTCGCTGTTGCGCAGATAGCGCTGCACAAAGCGGTAAAGATGCTGGTGGTGGGTGCGGTACAGTTGGTCGATATCGATGGGCGGGATAGAAGATGAGACAGTATCGCCAACGGTTTGGAAGACGGTGGTTTCTGGCGTGAGAGAGATAGATGGCATTTTGAAGCTTGCTCCTGGAAACGCGCCACTTGGCGGGCGTGACCATGTATTCGCAACCCCTGTGCCACCGCTGTTTTAAAATGTAAGTCGTTGAAAATAAAAGGGATGTGTAAGAATTTAATACGGATTTTTAGAGAATTTCTAAAAATCCCAATAGTGGTTTTAGAAAAATTCAAGGAAAAATGCGCCATGCCTGGAGCGCGGGAGAATGCGAATCGCCGAGTGGGAGTTGTTGCCATTATTGTTGAGCGGCGTTTTGTATTGGGCGACGCCGTATCAAAGTATTACCGGGCGGGCACGGCATTGAATGAAACGTGCGCTGTCAGCGGAATTGTCGGGCCATGCGGTAGCCGAGCGCCTCTTCTTGTATCTCAGGATAGAGGGGGCGCGATCACGAAAATTGGGTTGAGATCCCGGCCTAGGGATAGGCCGGGGTTTGCTGCGGAATGCTCACCTGAACGAATCGCTTGATCGCGTCTCGCCTATTTGCGAAATGCGTTCGAGATATTACGACGCAAGATCTTGTCCGTAATGTTCTGATGCCAGCTTTATACCGGCTTCATGGCCATACCCAAGGGCATTGGTGCGCGCTTCAGAAACGAGATTTGCGTGGTTTTGTCCCACAGTTGAAGAAGTTACAGCGTTAAATGCAAACATGTGACCGAAACCTTGTCTGACTGTGCCAGGGGTCATTTGGGCGACGACATCCGCTGTAGTTTTAGGTGTTTGCTGTGCTGCAGCGGTTTCTTTGTCCAGTAGCGTCTTGAGGTCGTCACGGTGAAATGGCGCGTTCGTTAAATCGGGATGGCTGTCATAAAAATTGGTAACGTTTTGTGATGGACCCATGGGCGTCTTCCCAAGGACGGCCCGCACTAAGCCGACCACGCCGCCGGTCGCATGACCATTAGCTCTGGCGGCAGGACCATCTTCATTTGGACTGTTCACCATAAAACGGGTGGCTTGCGCTCACGCGTTATCCGGGTTTCGCATTTGCTGCGAATTGGGTAGCTTGGCCGTCGGTTGCGACTCGGTCGCCGCTGAAGGCACGTGGTTCTCCTCTGGGCGCGAAAGTGGATTGGCTATGTGAACACTGTTAGTCGGGGCGATATTGGGCATTATGCAATTCTTCCTTAAATTAAGTATCTGAAATTTACCTGCAAGAAATTCGCTTATCGCTTCATTTGTTACTGAGAAATGGCGATACATGTCATTCCCACAGGATTGTGTGCATCACTTTCGACGCTACCGATGTGTGGCATCAGAAGGAAAGCTGGTTCCTTGGTCCATCCGAAAAAGCTCGCCAGCCTGAATCGCTTCTGCGCCAGAAAATATCTCGGCAATCAGAACTTACAAAGCTTTCAGGTCTGACACCCGCCGCGCATACCAGCGCCGCAATGGAACTGAACGGCGGATTGCGCCACATACCAGGTATGCCTAATCTCAATATCAATGCCGCCTCCGGCAACGTCGTGTTTGCCGCGACCAGTTCGAATGAGGCCGATTCGCCGGCGCAGGTCGATCTCACTCCAATGGCTGAATTTGGCGCCCGTGCCAATGTGCATCATCACCACGTCCGGAAAGCGCCCCGGCCTGCGCCGCAACGCACGCAAAAGCGGCCGGGAGTCAATCGGAACGCGGTCAATTCGGCGGACAGCCATGACGACGATCATTTGGGCGCTGCCGCCAATGAGGCTGTCGAGCGCATGAACCATGGCGGCGGCACGGCGCTTGATGACTGGCTGGCGGGAAAATACGATGCGCTGGAACAGCACACCCTGCTGCGCCATGCATTGGAAAACAGCGACGGCAAGGACAGCGAAGGGTTGAAGCAGGCCATCTCGCGCCTGGAAGAAAAGCATGGCGATGCACTGAAAGGCGCACGACCGCAGGCCGAGGCGTTCGAGAGCGCTCTGGAGCATCTGGGGACATTGGCCAAGGCCGATGGCGGCCATGCCAATCCGGCGGCGTCGCACCAGATCCGCGCGATGTTCGGGGCCAAGACGGGAGACAGGCAGGACAAGCCGTTCGCAGCCACCGAGCTGGCGCAGACGCTGCTGGCCAAATTCGGGGCACAACATTTTGTCGCCGGGCTGGCGCAATTGCGCTCTGCCATGAGTGCGCCTTTGCATTCGCCGCGTGGCAGCAACCAGGCTTCGCGCATGTGGCTGTCGATGTCGGACGCCGCCAGTTTCAATGCGATCCAGTCCAGCTTCGCAATTGGCCACGATTTGCATGGAAAACTTGCGGTGGCCGGGGTGACGCCGCACGCCAGCGAGGCGGAAACCGGCATCGCGCTGTTGCGCGCGCCGGAGCAGGATATCGGCAAGTCCAAGGCGGCGCTGCTGGCAGCGATCAATGGCGATCAGACCAGAACCCCGGTCCAGCAAGGGCAGGTGGCGCGCCTGCTGGCGCAGGCGGTGGATACGCTGCCGCAGCGCTTGTGGCCGCAAGAATCGATGGGGCAACGCGCCGACCTGTTGGTGGCGTTGCGCGGACAAGCCGCCGCCGCCGGCCAGGCTTCAGCGGCAGCATTTGCCAACTCGGCCGAAGCCGCGCTTGAAAAGCATTTACGGGCAGGCGCTTCGACAGTCCCGCAAAAATCAGAAATCTAGTGGAGATAGCATGCACAAAACACTATTCAACCTGATCCTCACTGCACGCCGCGAAGGTGCCGTTGCCAGTCAGGTCGTCGATAAAGGCTTGACCTTGCTGGCCTATCCGTTGGCCGACGGCGTGCTGGTCGGCATCGGCTATGACGGCAACAGCGGCCACGTGGTGGATGCCGAGCTGCTTTTGCGCCGCCGTGGACAGCAGATGGCGCGCTACGGCAGCTGGTTGCCGTCGATGTTTGTGGATGGCAGCTATTTTTTGCTGAGCCGCCTTAACGCCCGCGATCCGGCGCAGAATGCCCGCGAGGCGGCAACGCTGGACTTGGCGGCGGCGCGGGAATTGCTGGCATGAGTGGGGTCGGAGCGGGGTTGCCGCGCGGCGGCGGCCGTCCGTCTACCAGCGCCGCCGGCGACATCCGCAATCTTGAACCGGCCCGGATCACGCGCCAGGTCTTGTACCCGGCCAGCGTGGCCAACGCCGCAGAAATTGCCGATCAGGATTTCAACCAGTTAGCGGCTGCCCTGGCGCAGCCCGCGCAGGCGGTGGATCGTGCGCTGGCGCCGCTGATCGATTTCCTGGGGCCGTTGCTGACAATCGCCAGCCCGGCCTGGAGCGGCGACCCGGTGCCGCGCATGCGCGATCTGCAAAAAATACTGGTGGCGCATTCTCTGACGCTTGATCGCGCTGAACGCGATCCGTGCCTGGCTGCGATTTCGGTGGTGGAGCAGGCCGTCACTCTGCGCCTGCGCCTGCAGCAATTGCGCATGTCGGAACTCGACATGCTGGACTCCGGTAGTGACTTAAAGGAAAGACGATGATGCCCGCAACGCAATCCGCAATCGAGTTGAGCGCCAGGCCGGCAACCAGGGCCGCATCCATGCCGGCCGAACTGGTGCTGGCGATCGGCCTGATCTGGGGTCATCTGAATGCCCGTCAGTTTGAGCCTGCTTACCAGCTGGCAGCCGCCTGCCTGTGCGTCTGGCCCGATCAGCCGGCTCCGCGCCTGATGTCCGCCTACGCTGCGGTGGAGCTGGGCCATCCGTTGCCGCCGGATACGCTGGTAGCCTTGCACAGCGCGGCATGCCCCGAGTGGAGCGGGCTGGTGCTGCGGCGCGCCGGACAGCGTTGGGACGGCAACTGGAGCATGGCATGATGCACGAACTGGTAATACGTATAAACGGCTATGCGGCGCAGGTTGCCAAGCGCGCCGAACTGATGGCGGCGGCGGTCGTCATCGCGATCGTCATGATGCTGGTGTTGCCGATGCCGATCTGGCTGCTGGACATCCTGATCGCAGTCAATCTGTGCTCCGCCGGCTTGATGGTGGTGGTGTCGATGTATATGTCGGGGCCGACTGCATTTTCCACATTTCCGACGGTATTGCTGATTACCACGCTGTTCCGGCTGGCGCTGGAGGTCTCTACCACGCGCCAGATCCTGCTGGAGGCAAACGCCGGCCATATCGTCGAGACCTTCGGTAATTTTGTAGTGGGCGGCAACCTGGTGGTCGGGCTGGTGGTGTTCTTGATCCTGACTGTGGTGCAGTTCATCGTCATCACCAAGGGTTCCGAGCGGGTATCCGAAGTCGCGGCGCGCTTCTCTCTGGATGCGATGCCGGGCAAGCAAATGTCGATCGACAGCGATTTGCGCGCGGGCCTGCTATCACCGGATGAAGCCAAGGCCAAGCGTTCCGAGCTTGCCACCGAAAGCAAGCTGCATGGGGCGATGGACGGCGCCATGAAATTCGTCAAGGGCGACGCGATTGCCGGCATTTTCATTGTCGCGGTCAACCTGATCGGCGGAATTTCGATCGGCGTGTTGCAGCACCAGATGCCTGCCAGCGAAGCGATGCGGGTGTATTCGGTATTGACCATCGGCGACGCATTGATTGCGCAAATTCCGGCGCTGCTGATTTCGCTGACGGCCGGCATGATCACCACCCGTGTCACGCGCGACGATGGCGTCGAAGGCGAAGAAAAAAGCAATATCGGACAGGATATTGTGGGCGAATTGTTCAGCGAACCCAAGGCGTTGATCACCGCCAGCGTGATCATGCTGCTGTTCGGCCTGATCCCGGGCATGCCGACCGTGGTCTTCCTTTTGCTTGGATTGGGCCTGTGCGGCGGCGGCGCGGTTGGATTATTGATGCCGAAGGCGCGCAAGGAAATGCAGCGCCGGGAAAACGCGTCGTCCAAACCGGGCGTGTCCGATCTCCTGACTTTCGCTGCGACCCGGCCGTTCATGATCCGCATGCCTGTCGCGCTCAAGGACACTCCGGTCGCGGCAGCGATCAATACCGCTGTAAGAATCATGCGTAACGACGTGCTGCTGCGGCGCGGCATTCCTGACTTGCCGATCATCGATTTTGAGTATTCGCCGCACGTCCCTGAAGGGCGGATTCATTTCCTGATGTCGGAAGTGCCGCTGGTCGATGTCGAGATCCGCGACGGTTATGCCGCTACGGTTGAGTCGGTGGAGCGGCTGGAGCAACTGGGTTTCAGTGCCGTCGAAGACGGCCTGGCGGGCACCAGGCGTCGCCGGGTCTGGGTCAGGAACGATCAGCCGGAACAATTGACCGCAGCGGGCGTTCTGCACGAACCTTGGGAAAAGGTGTTTGCGGCCGACATGGAAGTCGAAATGATGCGTAACTGCCAGATGTTTATCGGGGTGCAGGAAGTGCATCGCTTCTCCGACTGGGCCGAGCGCCGGGTGCCGGGGCTGGCGAAGGAACTAGCCAAAGGAGTCACCCATCCGCGTCTGGCCGAGGTAATGCAACGGTTGGCGAAGGAAGGCGTGTCCTTGCGCAATATCCGCCTGATCCTGGAGACGGTCCTGGAGTGGTCGCCCAAGGAGCGCGACCCGGACGTCGTGGCCGACTACGTGCGATTGGCGCTGAAACGCCAGCTATGCCACGAAGTGGCGCGCGACGGCTTGATCGAAGTAGTGCTGCTGTCGCCAGAACTGGAAGACACTTTGCGTAACGCTATGCGTCAGACCAGCCAGGGCAGTTATCTGGATATTGCGCCCGACATAGAGCAGGCGGTTCTTGACAAGCTCGGCGAACTGGTCGGCACCGGCGGCACCGCCGCTGCAACGCCGGTATTGGTGACCGCGGCCGATATCCGACGCGCCGTGCGCAAAATGATCGAGGAAGAATTTTTTTCGATCCCGGTATTCGCGTTTTCTGAGCTGACCCAGCATTCACGGTTGCAGCCGGTCGGGATGGTGGAGGTGTAGCAGGCTGCGACCATTGACCATTGATCGCGGCGACCGCGACCGCAACCGGATGGAACCCGAACCGCCCATGCGCCACTCATCAGCACTACCAGAAAATCCAACTTACGAGAGCCAAAGCATGACGTACGAACTGCGAATTCTGAGCGGCCTTCATCGGGGCGCGACACTGCCGCTGGATGACCAGCCGCTGACGATCGGCTGCAGTGAAAGCGCCGATGTGGTGCTGGTCGATCCTGGCATGGCCGATCATCATGCGACTTTGAGCCGGTCCGATGCCGGCTGGCTGTTGTCTGCCGACGGCGGCCTGTTGTATTCGGCCGTCGGCGAACAGGCGCAGAAAGTGCTGGATTTGACGCCAGGCGAATGCGTGTGCCTGGGGCATGTCTGGCTGGCGGTGGCGGCGGAGGGCGACGCTTGGCAGCAGGCGCCGCTCGGCAGAGGGTTGGCGCGCTTCGATCCCGCGGAGCTGGAACAGCCGCTGGCGTCGACCGTGGAGCCGCAGGCAGACGCGGCGCCGGTGAGCGAACCGCCGCCAGCCACCATGCGCGCCGCCAAGCGTGGCGGCATCCGCAAGATGTTGTACGCATCCATCGGCATGCTGACTGTGCTGTGCGCCGCAGCGGCCTACGCCATCAGCGCCAGGCCGCCAGCCATCGTCACGCCGAAACAGGCCGATATCGGCAAGGAGCTGGGGCGCAAATCCGCGTTTCCCGATAACATCGAGCGCGAGCCGCTCAAGGCCGCGGCCGAGCTGACGCCGGAGCAGTTGCGCAAGGCGTTCCGGCGTCGCTTGAGCAGCGCCGACCTGCTCAGCCGTTTCGACCTGGCCTTGGGCGATGACGCCTGGGATATGCGGGCCGATCTGGACGATGAAGAAGCGGCGCGCTTCGAGCGGGTGCTGGCTGGATTCATCAAGGAAAATCACATCAGCTTCCCGGTGCGGGCACGGGTGGTGGGTGCCGAAAACATGCTGCCGTTCACGATCCGCCAGGTCATCTCTGGCGCCAACGCCAGCGTGGTGACGGCGGATGGCGAACGTCTGTATGTGGGCGACGCGTCGCATGGGATGAAGGTGGTCTCGATTCAGGACAATCACCTGGTGTTTTCCGGCAAGCGTAAGGTCGAGGTGCGCTGGTGAGTAAGCTGATGAGTGCCTCGGCGAGCGATGCAATCGACCATGCTGCCGCTCAGGAGCAGGCGCTGGCGCAAGTCGGCGCACGGGCCGCAGGCTGGCTGCGGCGTTTGCCTGCGGCACCCGGATTCAGCAGCCATGGCAAGGTGGCGCAGGTACTGGGAACCCTGATCGAAGCGCATATGCCGCCAGTGGAAATCGGCGAATTGTGCCAATTGATCAATCCGGCCCATCCAGATAAACCGATGCTGGCCGAGGTGGTGGGCTTTACCGACCGTGCCGCGATCCTGTCTTCCCTCAGCCCGCTGGAAGGGGTGTCGACCCGCACTGTGATTGAACCGCTGCGGCGCATGCACACGATCGAGGTTGGAGACCATCTGTTCGGCGGCGTGCTGGACGGCTTTGGCCGTATGCAGTTCCGCGCGCCGGCGGCGTCAGAAGTGATCTCGACCTGGCGGGAGACGGTGCCGGTGATCCGCGATGCACCCAAGGCTACCGACCGGCCGCGGATCGCGACCTTGCTGCCGACCGGGGTGCGCGCCATCGATGGTCTGCTGACGATGGGGCTGGGTCAGCGCATCGGCGTGTTCGCCGGCCCAGGTTGCGGCAAGACCACGCTGATGGCGGCGATCGCGCGCGGCTGCCATGCCGATGCGATCGTGTTCGGCCTGATCGGCGAACGCGGCCGCGAGCTCAATGAATTCCTGGAGCATGAACTGGATGCCGAGCTGGTCAAAAAAACCATTATCGTCTGCGCCACCTCGGACCGCACTTCGATGGAACGCTCGCGCGCTGCATTCACCGCGACCGCCATCGCCGAGGCGTTTCGCGCACGCGGCAAGAATGTGCTGTTGCTGGTGGATTCGCTGACCCGCTTTGCGCGGGCACAGCGCGAGATCGGTCTGGCCGCCGGCGAGCCGCCGGCGCGCGGCGGCTTTACGCCGTCGGTCTACACCATGCTGCCGCGTCTGATCGAACGCGCCGGCAACGTCGCTGCGGGCTCGATCACGGCATTGTATACGGTGCTGGTGGATGGCGAGAACAGTTCCGATCCGATCGGCGACGAGGCGCGTTCGTTGCTGGACGGGCATATCATCCTGACCCGTAAGCTGGCGGAGCAGGGGCATTATCCGGCAATCGATGTGCTGGCCAGCATCAGCCGCGTGATGAGCAATGTCAGCAGTTCGGCGCAGCGCAAGGCGGCATCGCAGTTCCGCCAGCTGCTGACCCAATATCAAGAGATGGAGCTGCTGATCCGGCTCGGCGAATACAAGCCAGGGCGCGATGCGCTGGCGGATCGCGCAGTGCGCTTACGGCCGGCGCAGATGGATTTTCTACGGCAGGACACGCGCGAATCTTCTGCCATCGGCGACACCCTGGATAGCCTGGCGGTGCTGGCGGAATGAGTGTTCGCCAAGGCTGCGACAGCATGGGTCGCAAGCGTTCGAAGCGCGAGCTGATCGATGTGGCCGAGAGAAAAAAGGAAGACAAAAGCCTGGACAAGCTGATCGCCGTCCGGCGTCAGCGACTGGACCGGATGGAGTTCGAGCGGCTTGAAGCGCGCCAGCAATGGCGTCAGCAGCGCGCCCGGCTGCGCCAGGAGAAGCAGGGCTGGAGCGATGCTGTTGCACAAGCGCAGGCGTATTGGCAGCAGGCCCGGGCCGGCTTTTTCAAGATGACGACGAGTAGCGGTCAATTCCGTCAGAGCAAAGCGGTGTACGAGCGTTTGCAGCAGGCGGCGGCCTTGCTGCTGCAACAGGCGTGGCAGACGGTTGCCGCCTGCCGCGTTGCCGGACGAGCTTTTTTCGATGCCAATCAGCAATTGTCCGAGGCGCGTCGGCAGCTGGAAAAATTGTCGATTTTGAGGGATGAAATCAGGTCGCAACGACCATCGGAGGACGATTGATATGTCGAACGTACACAGTGTGCACAAGGCACCTTTGCCACCGCTCGTCCGCCGTCAGGAGCAGCGGCATGCCGGAGCGACGGCTCCGCCTTTTATGCTCAAAGCGCTGCCAGCCGCTAGCGCGCCCCCGGCCCTGGCTGCGGTGCGAAACACGGCCTATGCAACGCCAAATAAAACGGTGCCCAGGCGCGCAGCGGCGCAAGCCAGAACCGCCGATGCGGAAGCTGATGGCTGTGATCAGGATTGCGCGCCGGCGCTGAACGGCTGGCCGCTGCGTCAGCAGAATTTGCCGCGGCAACAACAAGATCCAGAGCAGGATGGCAGCGGCTCGGCCGACACCGGCGCGATTGCCAGGGCGAGCGTGTTGCAAGAGCAGGGCCTGGAACTAGATGGATTGGCCGACGCCATGCTGCCGTTGGCGGGCGAGCATGGCATTTTCGAGCTGATATTGGGAAATGGCGACAGCCTGGGAATCGTGGTCAACCGCATGCCTGACAAGACCAGCTTGCTGTTGTCGCCGTCTAGCGCAGCGCTCGGCGGGCAATTAAAACGCGGCCGAATGGAACTGGAACGGGGTCTGGCGCAACGTATAGGACGAGATGTGCTTCTTACCGTACTGTAGTTTCCGTGCAGTGCGGACCATTTTTCCGAGAGTTCGCCATGCCAGATGTTTGTATCAAGCTGCCCCATGCCGGGGATGCAGTTGCGGTTGCGATCAGTGCATTCGCCAGCGTGTCGCCCGGGCAGGCAGCGCTGTCGCGCCGGATCGGGAGGGGGTGCCATATCCGGCGCTCGTCTGCCGAAGGCGACATTGCGCTCAGCTTGTTCCTCGCCAATGAGGATACGAGTAAGGACGCCTTGTCCGGTGCCTTGACCCTGGCCGGCCCTTACGGCGCGATTCAGTTGACCCAGGGAGTGCGCGTTATACGGGCGCTGTGTGGGATCGATCTGAGCGATGCGCCGGGCGATGGTGATGGCGACGGCGCGCAATGGTTGCGATCGGCCGCGCTGGGGCGCTTGCAGGCAACGCCGTTTGCCGCTGCAACCCAACTCACTCGCGGTGCTCACACAATATTTGCCGACGGCGTCGCGCTGCAACTGGTGGTGCGCAGCGCGCAGCACGCGGTGATCAGCGAGATACGGGCCGAGGCCTCGGCCATGCTGGCCTGGCTAGCGGCTGGCGGCTGGCGCAGCGTGCCGGATGCATTCGAGCGCTGGGCCGGTCTGGCGCTGTCGTGGCCGGTCACGCTGGCCAGTCATGTGCTGCCTGCGGCGGCGCTGGCTAGCGTTCAGGCCGGCGATGTGATCGTGCCGGCGACGCCGCGCTTCTTGTGCCGCGGTGAAGGCGATCTCGGTTTGGGAGACATCGCTGCCCGGGTTCAATATCTCGCGCCTTGCTCGCTGAAAATCATCATTCTGGAGAAAAAATTGGAACAAGCCAACTACGAACAACACCTTGATCAGTTGAACGCCAAGGCCGCAAGCGTGCCTGAATCGACTACAACAGCACTTCCCGGCGCGGATCATGATGCGGATTCCGGTCTGGCAGCGGCCGCTGTGCAGCAGGAGGAAGCAGTGCTGGACAACGTGCCGGTGCTGCTGGAGTTTCGCATGGGACAAATTTCGATGACCTTTGGCGAGCTGCGCACGCTGGCGGCCGGCAATATCCTGCAGATTAACGGCGGCTCTCCGGAATCGGTGGCGATTGTCGCGTCGGGCCGCACGCTGGGGCGCGGCGAGCTGGTCGAGGTCGGCGCGCAACTCGGGATTCGCGTCGTGCAGTGGGCCGGAGCATGCTGAACGGTCAGACCGATGTCGTCTCATTCGCAGTCCTGCTCGGGCTACTGTCGCTGATACCGCTGATTGTAGTGACTACGACCTCGTTCCTTAAAATTTCATTGGTCCTGCTGGTGCTGCGCAACGCCATCGGGGTTCAGCAAGTGCCGCCGACCCTGGCGATTTACGGCATCTCGCTGGCGATGAGCGTGTTCATCATGGCTCCCACCGTGCAGGAAATCGGCAAGCGCGTGATGGCGGTGGAAACGCGCAACGTCGATGTGCGTTCGGCGCCGATGATGGAGCAGGCCAAGCAAGCGTTCGAGCCGCTGCGCGATTTCATGCTGCGCTTCAGCAAGCCGGAGCAGCGTGAAATCTTCCTCAATTCGGCCAAAAAGCTATGGCCGAAAGATGTCGCCCGCGAAGCCACTTCGAGCGACGTGCTGGTGCTGATCCCGGCCTTCGTCGTGTCCGAACTGCAAACCGGCTACCAGATCGCCTTCCTGATCTACATCCCGTTTGTCGTGATCGACCTGTTGATCGGCAACCTGCTGATGGCGCTGGGCATGCAGCAAGTCAGTCCGCAGACCATCTCGATCCCGCTTAAGCTACTGCTGTTCGTGCTGGTGGACGGCTGGGGAAAGTTGTTGAATGCGTTGGCGATGTCGTATCTGTAGAGGCCGCGCGGATTGGCCTGGAAAACCCGACATTTGACGGCCATCAAAGGGACGTCGGAATTTGCAGCCCGATTGCAGCCCAATCTACAAATCAAATCGCAGCGCACTCCGTCATCCGCTTAACCAAAGGAAATCGCCATGCCCGATACACTCAATTTCTTCCAGCAGGGCCTATGGCTGGTGATTGCCATGTCGGCTCCGCCGCTGCTCGTCGCGACGTTGTTCGGTTGCCTGATATCCATCATACAGGCCATCACCCAGATCCAGGATCAGACCCTGCCGTATATCGTCAAGCTGATCTCTGTGGCCGTAACGCTGGCGCTGATGGGGCGCTGGCTGGGCAGCGAAATCATCCAACTTACCGATACCGGCCTGTCGCTGGTATCGACCGTCGGCCGATAGCAATATCGCCAACCACACGGAGCATCATGGCGACCACACTTTTTATCGATGCTCAGAATCTGCTGGTGTCGATGGCGCTGATTACACCGCGTTCCTATATATGCCTGGCGATTTTGCCCTGCTTCGGCTCGCGCACCCTGGTCGGGATTACCCGTAATGCGGTGGCGATGGCGATAGCGTTGCCGGCGCTATTGCCGACCTATGCCTTTGTGCAGGAGTTCCAGCCGGGGTATATGCTGGCCGGCGCGCTGGCGTTCAAAGAGGCAGCCATCGGCGGGCTGCTCGGGGTGCTGCTGGCTATGCCGATGTGGGTGACGCAGTCGATCGGCTCGATCCTGGATGCGCAACGCTCGCCGATCCAGATCCAGTCCAACAGCGATCCCGATGCCAGCGCCACCGGCGCGCTGCTGATGCAGGCGGTGGTGGTGCTCATGATCCAGGCGGGGTTGCTGGTGTCGCTGGTGCGCGTCTTGATCGACAGTTACGGCCTGTGGCCGGCGTTCAGCCTGATGCCGCCATTTGAGACCGGGCATATGGGAGTGCTGATGCAGCGCTTCGGTGAATTCTTCTGGCATATCGTGGTGTACGGCGGGCCGGTCATCATTCCCTTGCTCTTGATCGATTTCGGTTTTGCCATCATCGGCATATTTGCCTCGGGGCTGCAAGTGTCTTTCGTGTCGTCGCCGGTCAAGAGCCTGGCCGGGTTGTTCATCTTGTTGGTCTATTGGGCTACGCTGTCGCACTACGTCAGCGGCGACTTTGCGCACATGCTGGACCTGGCGGCGCTGCTGTTGCAGGCAGGCGGCCAGCAGTGAGCGAAAAGACCGAAGAACCGACCGACAAGAAGGTAGAGGATGCGCGCAAATCGGGGCAAGTGGTGGTTAGCCGCGATCTGGCGAAATTATGCACGCTGGTGGCGGTCGGCGAGCTGGCGTTCGGCACCGAAAAAATGTGGCGCGAATCGATCCAGGCGATGATGAATCTGGCGTTCATGCGTATTGGGCAGCCGTTTCCGGAAGCGATGTGGGAAATGACGGTTGCTGCCGGCACTACGCTGCTCATCGTTTTTTGCACGGTTTTTGTCACCTGTGCGGTGGTTGGCGTGTCGGCGTTTTGGGGACAGTTCGGCGTGTTGATTTCGCCTGAAGTGATCAAGCTGAACTTCGATAAGCTGAATCCGGTGAATGGTGTGCAACAGCTTTTTTCCAAGAAAAAACTAGGTGAAGTGGCGATCATGCTGCTCAAGACGGCGGTGATCGCACTGATGATGTATAGCGTGATTCGCGAACAGTTGCCGACCATTGTGAAATTGTCCGGCGGCGAACCCAAGGATATTTACTTCGGATTCATCGCGATTCTGCATTCGGTGTTTCGCACTATCGCTGGAATTTGCCTGTGCTTCGGCCTGGTGGATTTTGGCTTGCAGAAGTGTTCCCATACAAATTCGCTGAAGATGAGCATGGACGATATCAAGCGCGAATACCGGGAATCGGAAGGCGATCCGATGGTGAAGGGGATGCGCAAACATATAGCGCAGGAGCTGGCGATGTCTGCGCCGGTGGCGAATACCGAGAACGCTAACGCGGTGGTGGTCAATCCCACCCATTTTGCCATAGCGATGCGCTACGACCCGAGCGAAGTGCCGGTGCCGATGGTGCTGGCCAAAGGCAAGGATGAAACTGCGCAAGCCATGATCGTGCGGGCGCGCGAGTGCGGCATACCGGTGATCCGGCATGTATGGCTGGCGCGCTCGTTGTACGCCACCGGCCAGGCCGATAAGGTGATCCCGAAATCGACCTATGAGGCGGTAGCGCATGTCTATGCCGTGGTCGAGGAGTTGCGCCATGCCGGTCAGATGGGGCAGGTATTCGAGTTGGAAAGTTTTGGCGAAATGCAGGAAGGGTAAGTGGAATGAATACGTCTGGAACAGCGGCATGCGGTATGGCAGCGCTCAGGTCGTCCACCGTGGACGATCAGGAGCAGATCAGCTTGGCGCAAGACCATACCGGCCATTCTGTGGCGCTGCCGGCAAGCCTGACAGCTAGCTCAGAACCGATCTTCGGTGTATCGGAACCGGCGCCGATGGTTGGCGTCGAGTTTGCGGTCAGTACTGTTGACGTTGCGCCGATGCCGGAGAGTGGAGACTGGTTGATTGCGGATTTCATCGACGGTAGTAGGTGGCTGATCAATGAAAGCGCCACGACTGAGACGCGACAGAGAACTGGAATCAGCGCCGGCAATCTGTCCGGCGCGGATGAGCCGCCAATTGCCGAAGTGGCAGGTATTAGCGACCGCACCGGCTATTTGGCAATGAGCGGCGCGGTCGGCGGCGTGCTGTTGCGCTCGCCGCTGTTGCCGAAAAAGACTGAAGCCATTGCGCCGGTCAGGCCTGGCAAACGCGGTGCGGCATATGGCGGTGGCGACCACGATGCCCGCGATCCGTCCGGTGCGTTTGACTGCCGCAGACATGGCGCGGGTGATCAGGACGACGACGGTTTGCTATAGAAAACCCACATTGCACAGCAATGTCTCCCGGCTGTCAGCGTATCTCGTAGCAATCATGTTCAGCAAGGCTTCATCTCAGAGATGTTGCGGCTGACCGAAAATTGACCCAGTGGGGGTGCGGCGTAAAACTTGGACTGATTTATGCCGTAAATCCGAGGCTTTCTCGGTATTCGAGGGGGACTGAGTGAGCCAAGGGATATCTTGATGCGCTTTTCGTTATACCAGCGAATGTAAGAATTAACTACCTGAATGAATTGCTCAACGGTTGTAGCCTGCCAGTCACGAGGGTAGAACAACTCCGTCTTCAGCCGCCCGAAGAAGCCCTCACAGGCGGCATTGTCGGGTGAGCATCCTTTGCGCGACATCGAACGAATCAGCTTTGCGTTGTGTATCCTTGAGAGCCATCCAGGCCAACGATAGTGGGCGCCACGATCAGAGTGAACGACAGGCCGATCTCCGCCGTTGGCTACCGTCTCGATGGCTGCATCCAACATCGTGTTCACCAGATCGGCATCTGGACGTGTGCCGATGGACCAACTGATAACCAAGCCATCAAAGCAATCGATCATGGGCGATAGATACACTTTCCCAGCCGGGATCTGGAACTCCGTGATGTCGGTAAGCCATTTCTCATTTGGGGTGGCAGCCTGGAAGTCCCGGTTGATGAGGTTCTCTGGCGCTGGGCTGATTTCGCCCAGATAGGATCCATACCGACACCTTCTGTTAGCGGTGACGACCAAACGTTCCTGCTTCATCAAACGTTGTACGACTTTCTCCGAGATAAACACCTGGCGCCTGCCAAGTGCCGCACGCATCCGCCGATAACCGTAGCAACGGTGATTGCACTCGAAGACTTCGGTGATGGCAAGACGCGCATCAGCATACTTGTCAGCGCCCCGGAGTTGGGCCCGATGATAAAAGTAGGAGCTGCGGGCGAGGTCAAGTTCAACAAAGAGTTCTGACAGCGAATAGGTTTGCTTCAGGGCGTCAACCAGCAGCGTCTTCTCCCGGTTGCTCAGGATCTGCAGATCGACGCCCAGGCCTTTTTTTAACAGTTCATTGGCCTTTTTCAATAGGTCGTGTTCAAGCTGTAATCGCCGGATGTCCCGTTGAAGCGACTCGACTTGCCGCTGCAGCTCCGTCTGTTCAGGAACTGGCTTTGAATCGTTCTGGCGTTTCATGGACGGGGGTGCCTCACGACCGAGTAATTGATTCTTCCAGTTATACAACGTCGGCCTGCACACTGCTAGTTTTTGAGCAATTGCTTGTGCACTTGTCTTCCTGGTACACAGATCAATGACTGCCGCATTCTTGAACTCAGGGCAGTACTGTACGTTTGCAGCTCTGCCGATAACGCGATGGCGAACTTCGGGGTGCAGTTCATCAATCCACCCAGTGAGCGTTGCACGGCCGGGGTATCCCAGTGTCTTCATAGTTGAAGCAATACAGCGATCGTGCTCTAGGTAATGTTGAACCGCCGCCTGTTTTTGTTTCTCAGAATACCTCTGCCTTGAGCGCACATAGCCCACCTGCAGATCGCGACTTTGTTCGTATTCTCGATACCAGCTCTTGAGTGCATTCTTTGTTGGATAGCCCAACTGCCGAATGGTCGGGCGAATGCGCTTCCCGAGCTTGATATAAAGCTTGACTGCTCGAATGCGGTCTTCGTATGAGTACATGAACTACCTCCAAGTAGTCCAAGTTATTGTCCGCACCCCGCTGGGTCAAGTTTCAATCAGCACCAACAGTTGACGGGTTTGATCTTATTATCGAATCGCATAAAGAATTGGCTTAGGGGAGGCAGAATATGTTAGTATACACGCATGCCATTGGTAATTGGCAACAGATCAAAGGGGCTAGGTTTTAACGGTCTGTGACGAAGAGTTCCGCGTTACTATTCTCCCCAACTATTAAACGGCCCGCTGACGCGGGCCGTTTTCATTTCAAATATCCGTGGGTAACTAGGTTGGCATGGATAGCTGTCACATAGCGCCTGTGTAATAAGGCTGGTGAGGTCCGCGGAGAACAGCAGAAACCGTCTCCAGACACTCGTTTGCCTCGAATGTATTTGTCAATTTTATTCGCGACATGTCACAGAAATTAATCGTGACCTTTAGCCTACAGACTTTCCATCCCCTTTTTTTGATGTCCAGTCAGCTTGCGCTCCAAATAATAGTCCGCCCGTCGACTGTCGTGCCGCATCGTAGTCGTAGAAGACGTGATATTTATATTCCATGAATTTCTTCCTGGCTCGCGCCAACGGTCCTTTATTGTGCCCGGTTGCCCGAGGTCAGAGGTTTCGGTACCAATGGCGTCACGCCAAGCTTCTCGCATGCGAGAATTTCCGCTCCGCTAAAATAGCCGCGGTCTGCGACCGCAGTCAAATCTTGCTTTCCGATTGCGTTTTGCGCTTGTGCCGCCATCGACGCCAGCTGCGTTCGGTCATGCCCGACATTGCTCACCTCATGCGACACGATCAGATGGTTTCTGGTATCGACCGCAGTCTGGACGTTGTAGCCCACCATGCCTGTGCCACGGCCACTCGTGGCCATGGATCTGGCACCCGGATCTGTCAGAGATATTTGTTTATCTGGCGTCTGCTGCAGTTGCTTGTTGATCTCGTTGAACCCTTCGATCTGTTTCTTCCCTGGACAAAGCGTTTCATCGAAGCCTCGGTCAAATATGCAATATCGATTTGACGCTTGTATCGAGAAATAGTCTACTAGTTCGATGCGTTTTCACACAGCCTCGGTCGTTTGCTGTCCGTCGCAATACGCATCAGTCGATCAATCATGAACAGCGAGGTCAACGCAATAAGGATAGGTCAGCGTGGGCCAGCACAGCAGGTCGGCCAGAACCGGCGCAACGGTCAACGTGCACCAACGCCTGCATCTCGCGATATTGGTGTTTTGCCGTTACTGCCAGCGAACTCAATAGAACATGGAATTACGAAGCTCAAAACGTTTTCATGGCCTGAACATTGATTCTCACCTACTTTTGTTGATGGCACGGAGCCTTTGTTCAAGCATTTTTTGAAGCGCAGACTTTGTTTGTGGCAAGCTATTCATTCGCTTATTGAATTCTTCGACAATTGAATCGTCGACATGAACGGAGGACGGATACCACGGTCTGTCCTGCAGTTCAGGGGAAGGCAATCCAAGCTGGCTCGTCACCTGGCGAAAGACATATTTAAGCTGTTCTATGCTGAGTCCCCATCCAGCTTTTGTGGCTACCTCGTGGTGCTCCCGCAGCAGGTCTTCCGCCGCGATATGCGAATGCTCACCGGCTTTCGCTTGTCTGTATTGAGTAGCGTATTGTTGGACCAGGTCTTCGCATGTGCACCATTGCTGGTAACGTTCGGTTGGCGCATTCCCTGAAGTGTAATATTTTTCGTCGCGCCCGGTTAGCGCTAACTTATTTTGAAAGCCACCAATAGCGGAGGTAATTCCGACATGAGGGAAATCATCAGGGACCTCTGCCAATTTCGACTCCCAATCGTCGATTGGCGGTGGCATTTTATTCACCATTTTACTTCTCCATACTGACGCTCGACGCTCTATGTTCGACGTGTTAGCTTTCGGAAGCTTTTTGCAGCCAACACAACCTGCTCTAAATTACCTTCAGCCAAAATATCCAAGGGCGCCTTGCCATCAAGCTCAACGTTAAGTGATGTGAAAAATCGATACTTCCGAACACCATCGGCATCACGCAAAGCTTGAGATGTTGCTTCGAGCATGTCGAGGTCGTATTTCGAGCCCACACACCCAAGAGTATATCTAATGAAAACGGAGCACCCACCTTATTGCCGTTTTTGTCATAATTTTGAACGGTAAATTGGTTGCCAATTAATTTTTTGTGCTATTATTTTCACGTCGGCTCCCGGCAATCTATGAATCCATCCAAGGATATTGCTTAACACACATAAGCAATTGCCCCTTCAAGTTAATCGATCACCATCCATTTATTTTTTTTGCAGCCTCGTAGCTGCCCTAAAACTAATTGCGCCCAGATATCTTATTTTTTGTACCTCGTGACAATCTGAAAATGTAAACAACGAGCGCATAATTTCCCAGTTGTTTACTTTTTTTCTTAAAATGTCACGGTTAACTAAAGATTTTAGCTATGGCATCGCCAGTTGTTCACATATTTTGATATGCACAACCGTTCTAAGATCCAGTAAGCTTAATTCTGTAAACAAAACCCAGACAGGCAAAGAGCCTGTCTGGGTTTTTTGTTGTTTACTAATTTTTTAACGAGCTATATTTATCTTTTATCTGGGTGTACCAATCTATTCCTGTAAATAATTTTTGCGAGTGTCTCCTGCGTGCTCTGAACGCCGGTAGTCCAGGCGATTTATTAATCGCAAGTACGAGCGTATCTGGCAAGAACTCCCGCTAAGCTCAGTTTGCGTTGCCAAGCAAGGTCTTGGTTTCCAAGTAGGCGCTCATACCCCATTTGCCCATTTCCCGTCCGAGCCCCGAATGTTTGAAGCCGCCAAATGGTGCGCGCGGCTCGTGCGCCAGGGTGTTGATGAGCACGCGGCCGGAATCAATCTGCCGCGCTACACGTTCGCAACTGTCTCGGTTCTTGCCCAACACGAGGGCGCTCAGGCCATAGAGCGTGTCGTTGGCAATGGCGATTGCGTCAGCTTCGTCCTTGTAGGGGACGATGGTGAGCACGGGGCCGAAGATTTCCTCGCGCGCGATGCGCATCTGGTTGTTGGCACGGGTAAAGACGGTCGGCTTGACGAACCAGCCGGAGCGCAAGCCAGCAGGCCGGCCCTCGCCACCCGCCAGCAATATCGCGCCTTCTTCCTGTCCGATACGGATGTAGTCCTGCACCCGCTCCCATTGCTTTTGGCTCACCATCGGGCCGATGTCGGTATCGGCATTGCGCGGGTCGCCGGATTGAATGTGTGAGACCGCCTCCTTCGCGATCTGCTCGAATTCGGCCAGGCGGCTGCGCGGCACGAGGATGCGCGTGCCCGCAATGCAGGCCTGGCCGCTGTTCATGAAACCGGCGTGCAGCACCAGCGGCATGATGGCGGCAAAGTCCGCGTCATCCAGCACCACCGTGGGCGACTTGCCGCCAAGCTCCAGCGTTACGCGCTTCATCGTGGCAGCACCAGTGACCAGCAGATGCTGACCCACCGCGGACGAGCCCGTGAACGAGATCTTGGCTATGCCGGGGTTGCGTGCGATCTCCTCGCCGACGACATCGCCGCGGCCATTGACGATGTTGAACACGCCCGGGGGCAGGCCGGCTTCGTGCAGCGCCTCGGCCACGATCTGCGTCTGCATCGCGCTCATCTCGCTGGGCTTGATGACGGCTGTGCAACCTGCCGCCAGCGCGGTGGCCAGCTTGTTGCAGATGAAGCCCGCATTGCTGTTCCAGGGTGTGATCAGGCCCGCAACGCCCACTGGCGTCTGGATCACCGTTGCCGCGCCGGCTTGTTCCTCGAACGCGAAGGACTTCAGCGCATCGATCGCCTGGACAATGACATCGGCCGGATAGGTCGCCATCCAGCGTCCGCGCACCAAAGGCGCGCCGTATTCCGCAAGGATGGCTTCCATCAGCGCATCTTCACGTGCCGCCACGGCAGCGTGCATGCGCTGCAGGGCTGCGATGCGCTCCTCGCGCGTGGTGCGTGACCAGGCCGGGAATGCTGCCTGGGCTGCCGCGATGGCGCGCTGCGCGTCCTGCGCATCGCCCAGCCGCACCTGGCCGATGACTTCCTCTGTGCTCGGGTTGTGAAGGTCGAACCATTCCTGGCCGTGCGGTGTGACGAATTCGCCGTTGATGTAAATGTGTTCAATGCGTTGCATGGTGGCTCCTTGGTTGAGGGGGGATGCAACGAAGTATAGGAGTGGTATATTGTTCTGATAAGCCGTCTTATTGTTTATGACGTATCCGTCAATTCAGGATAATCCATGCACAAAACAGGAATGACCGAGTTGGAGGTGGTGCTGGCCGTCGCACGTCGCAACAGTTTTCGTGGCGCGGCACTGGAGTTGGGCATGTCCACCACTGCAGTGAGCAGCGCCGTGGCCGGACTGGAGGCTCGCCTGAAGGTGCGTCTTTTCAATCGCTCGACACGCAGCGTGGCTCTCACTGATGCAGGGCAGCGTTATGTGGAGCGCATTGCCCCCGCGTTGGCGGAAATCAAAAGCGCAGGCGAAGAAGCCGGCACCGGCCCTGACGTACCCAGCGGAACGCTGCGCATCAATGCGCCGCAGGGTGCGGCAACCCTGCTGCTGGAGCCGCTTTTCAACCAGTACGCGCAGCGCTATCCCGAGGTATGTATCGACATTGCGAGCGAGTCGCGCATGATCGACGTCGTGGCCGATGGGTTCGACGCCGGTATCCGTCTGGCCGAGTCCGTGCCGCAGGACATGATCGCTGTGGCGCTTTCGCGCGACATCCGCATGCTCGTGGTGGCAACACCCGAGTACCTGAAACGCCACGGCACGCCCAGGCACCCGCGCGATCTGCTCAAGCACCAAAGCATCGGCATGCGCATGTCGCACGGCGGCACTTATCACTGGGAACTGGAGCGCAGCGGCCAGAAGCTGCAGATGGATTTGCCTGTGCGTTTTACGCTCAATGAGATGTCAGCCATCAAGAAGGCGGTGCTGCTCGGGCTGGGCATTGGCTTCATCTCCGAATGGTTCATTGAGGAAGAGCTGAAAACCGACGCCCTGGTGTCCGTGCTGGTTCCGTGGTGCCCGTCGTTTGGAGGATTGAGGCTTTACTACTCCGGTCATCGCTTCGTTCCTGCGCGGTTGCGCGCGCTCATCGGCCTGGTTCATGAGCTGCGGCTGAGTGGAGCGTAGTTGCGATGGGCCAGGCAGGATGATTCGCAGGATTGCCTTCGTCTACTGAACGAAGGTAGGAAGTGTTGGGCGTGTTGGTACAATGCGCCGCCGGGTTATAGGAGCAATATGTTTGTTTGCATAGTTTGGTATCCAAACACTTCTGACACTCCGCGCGCGTGATTCTGTGAAAACAAAGCTCGCTAAATCATTGACTTGGCGGGCTTTGTTTTTTTGGGGATTCTGTTGCGCTGCTTTTGTGCAGACCCATGTCATCAATGCTGATGCAGTTTGAAAATGACCATGTCAAAGTAATTTGCACGCCTCATCGAAATCAAGGCGAGGGCTGCGCGGGAAGAGTTTTTCAGGATCTCCGTAACCCAGGTTGCATAGGAAATTGGTTTTGATATGACTGTCGGGAAAATATTCATACTCGAAGTTCAGCGACTTCACATCCGGGAAAAATTCATGGTCGACCTTCCCCTGGTCGAATCCTGACATGGGGCCGCAATCCAGTCCAAGTGCGCGCGCCGCCAGCATGAAATACGCGCCTTGAAGGGAACTGTTGCGTCTGGCAGTCACCCCCGCGAGCTCAGGCGTGTCCGCGAACCAGGCGCGTGCATCGGCATGGGGGAACAGCTTGGGCAGCTGTTCGTAGAACTTGCCGTCATAGCCGATGATGGCTGTAACCGGCGCTGCCATGGTCTTGTCGACATTTCCCGGAGCCAGCGCCGGGCGTAGCCGCTCCTTGGATTCTGGCGTGCGCAGAAACAAAATCCGTGCCGGTGAACAATTGGCGCTGGTCGGTCCCCATTTCATCACGTCATAAAGACGCCGCAATGTGTCGTCGCTGACCGGTTTATCCAGCCATGCATTGTGAGTCCTGGCCTTGAAGAACAGCAGGTCGAGTCCTTCCTGGTTCAATTGCTCGCTCATGATTATCACCTTGAAGTTGGTTGAGGATGCAGTGTGCATTCTTCAGCATATCCAGTACACCAGTATAGGAGGCGGGAATCAAAAGGCTATCTGAGTTCGTTTGTTTGCATGGACCATTGTCGGCGTTGCGGCAGCACGCGGTCCAGCACATGTGAAAGAGGGGGAGTTGCCGATCATGACACATCGCTGCGGCAAATTCTGTCGGTGGCGCCGATTACCGGCAGCCATAGTGATGGCTGGTTGCGGTTCGGCGGCGAGGCCGGCGCCGAAAGTTGCCACGCGTTATTTACATGTACGAGGGAAGATATCCCAGGCTACGAAATAGGGGAGCTGGGCATGCGAAACAACGCATGCTGATTTTAAAATCCGTGGTTCCAGGCGCGGCTGGCGCGCTTGACTGCTGGAAAAATACGATAACCGCCGCGTCGGTAGTAGCGATACAAATGCACGAATGTTCTCATGTTTACACTCACGTAGTCAGAGGTAATAAATAGTCTGTCGGCTTAAGAGCAGCATCAAGTCCTGTCTGCCATCTTCATGAAATTGTGTGACAAAAAGATGACAAGGCAAAAATTTCTGAACCCGCGCCATGGCTTGGAAAGCCTGTCTATTCGGACGATTCGCGCTGTCTTTCATAGAGGCTTAGCGAAGCATATGGCATATTCAATGTTGCATTGGCAAACAATTGTTAAATGGCATTACAGTCAGTTTTACGCAACAAACCGAATATCGTCGAAGTCCGTTTACAACTCATGGCCGGGGGAGTTGGAACGCAAAAGGAAAAATCTGATTACGGTGAAATAGCGGGTACCGTGCTGCTTCAAATCTCGATGGCAACAGGTCATGAAGTATAGTACGTGGGCTCAGCCCCGGTTTGTAAAAACCATGTGATGCATTCCTCATGCTGGCGGCCAGAAAATTTCAATATCCGAAAAATGCGTGATTCACCCCTGTCGGTATTCCTCATCTTCCTGCGGCTTGGCCTGACATCGTTTGGTGGGCCGGTCGCGCATCTCGGTTATTTCCGGACAGAGTTCGTCGTACGGCGTCAATGGCTGGCGGAGTCGGCTTATGCGGATCTGGTGGCGCTCTGTCAGTTGCTTCCTGGTCCCGCCAGCAGCCAGGTGGGCATCGCGCTGGGTTTGACCCGGGCCGGATATGCCGGCGGGTTTGCCGCATGGCTTGGATTTACGGCGCCGTCGGCGCTAGCGCTCATTATTTTTGGCATCCTCGCCAGCCATTTGGGTGCCGCTTCAGGAAGCGGCTGGCTGCATGGCTTGAAAATCGTTGCAGTTGCTGTTGTAGCACAAGCGCTATGGGGCATGGCGCGGACGCTGACGCCGGATGTTAAAAGAGCTTCCATTGCGTTGATAGCCGCATGCATTGCGACTGTCCTGCCCAATGCCTTCGGCCAGATCGGCGTCATTCTGGCTGCCGGGATCGCGGGCGCACTGTTCCTGAAGACTGCGCCGGTTGCGCTGGTGGAATTTCCCGCTTCGAACATCAGTCGGCGCGCCGGCATCTCTGCCATCCTGCTGTGCCTGGCATTGTTGGCGGCTCTGCCATTGCTGGCGGAGATTTCAGGACGTTATGACGCTGAACTTTTCAGCGTATTTTTCCGGGTTGGAGCGATGGTGTTTGGCGGCGGCCACGTCGTCCTGCCGCTGTTGCAGTCGGAGGTCGTACCCAGGGGATGGGTCTCGAATGACCTGTTCCTGGCTGGATATGGTGCAGCGCAAGCGGTCCCCGGTCCCTTGTTTACCTTCGCCGCCTATCTCGGCAGCGCTTCGTCCAAAATGCCAAACGGTTGGCTGGGTGGGATAGTCGCCGTCGTGGCGATTTTCCTTCCCTCATTTTTGCTGGTCTGCGGCGCGCTGCCATTCCTGGAAGCGCTGCGGCAGCATCAAGGTGCCAGAAGGGCCTTGGCCGGCATTAACGCCGCCGTGGTCGGCTTGCTGCTGGCTGCGTTTTACAACCCGGTCTGGATCAGCGCCATTTTGCGTCCCACCGACTTCGCCCTTGCTGCACTGGGATTTCTCTTGCTGGTCGCCTGGAAATGGCCGCCTTGGCTGGTAGTTGTGCTGACCGCGTTTGCCGCCGCCATATTCTAAGGCTGGCAGTGTCTGTGCTTCGGGGTTGAACTCGCCGCGGACCTATCACTTTCAACAGTATTTTTTCTGTCTGCATGCGCATAGGATGAGCATCTAATTTCTTCTTGGAAATAATTTGAGGTTGTTGCATAGCCTGAATGACCAGCCAATTCGGGGCAGCATGATTTTCTGGATTTTTTGTCGCCTGCGTCTGGAAGGCCGCAACAGCCGCAGGTATCCAAACATGCGGTCATCATAAGGGTGAATATCATGACAACAGAAATTGTCGGTGGTTGGAGTTCCTTTGACTATGAATTGACCAGCGCTGTGAAAGCGGTGTTCAAGGAAGCGCTGGAAGGTTTTGTCGGCGTGAGTTACGTGCCGTCCGCCTTTGCGACGCAAGTCGTTGCCGGAACCAATTACTGCTTCCTGACCACCGGTGAAGTCAGCGTACCCAACGCTCCTCATTTTCCGGCCTTGGTCTACATCTTTAAGCCGCTCAACGGGAAAGCCCACATCAGCGAAATCACCAGAATCAAGCCTTGATGCAATCCAGGTTTCAACGATAGCGCCTAGATATCAAGCAATGCTCCCGGCAAGCCATGGCTTCCGGGGGCTTTGTTTGTCAAACATCTGTACTACTCTATAAATATCCCAATCCTGCCGGAAAACGCGCCCGCCGCGTCGATCGCTTAGCACGCTCCTTCAGTCTCGCTGCCAATTTCTCTGAATAGAAATACCGTCTGACCGGCGGAATTCGAGGACGGTATTCGTGGACGAAATTCACATCGATACGCTTGCTCATCGATTTATCTAACGATGTCAATTTGCCTCATATATAAATCAATAATTTATAAGCAAGACAAAAAACACTTCCATTTCCCTGAATCTCTGCTATATTTTCAGCCAAGAGCTTCCATATATGATCCATTGGTTTATATATGAAACAAAAAGCCAATCTTGCCTCAGGCAAGCAGACGTTACTGAAAAAATAAATCAATAACATTGGAGATTTCATGAAGTCGAATAGCGGCCGCTGGTATGGCGTGATTACCTTGTTCATCATCGTCGCCATATCGTATGTGGACAGAATCAACATCTCTGTGCTGATCACAGATCCTGCATTTCTGGAGCACATAGGCATCGCCAGAGGCGACCGCGCCAGCCAGGGTTTCCTGGCTACCGCCTTCATGCTGGGCTACGGCATCTCGGCCTTCATCCTGACACCGTTTTGCGCAGCTCTGTTCGGCGTGCGCAAAAGCTTGCTGTATGGCTTGATTATGTGGGGCGTGGTGACTTTCGTGACACCGCATTTCCATGGCTACGGATTACTGGTGGCATCGCGTTTATTGCTAGGCGTGGCCGAAGGTCCCTTGTTTTCCCTGGCGTCGTCATATATCAAGGCGCATTTTGAAAACCACGAAAACGGCAAGCCGAACTCTTTCGTCAACATGGGAACGGGGCTGGGCCTGGCGCTTGGCTATCCCATCGTCGGCTACATGCTGGTTAGCTTCCAGTGGGAAATGTCGTTCTACCTGGTTGGATTGTTGAATATCGCCCTGGGTATTCCGTTGGTGCTGGCTTTTGTACGTATGCCGAAGATGGCTGCCTATGCGAATCGGCCTGCATCGCTGGGCGATGCAGTTGCCCGTGCGGGAGACATCATCAGGGGAGCGTTGAAAACCCGTCACTTGCTCCTGATCACAATATTGACTTCCGCTGCGCTCGCCTATCTCTGGGGTAGCAGTAACTGGTTGCCGGCTTACCTGAAGGAAGCACGCGGATTCTCGATCCGGGAAATGGGCTGGCTGGCGTCCTTGCCGCAGTACGCACTGGTACTGGCGGTGCTGTTGGGCGGCGTCATCATCGACAAGGTCGGCCGCCAGCGCGTGCCGTTCATCTTCATGGCGGCCAGCCTGGGCGTTGCCTCGTCAGTACTGCTGGCTATCAATGTGGCGAACCCATATTGGGCCGCCTACAGCCTGATTGCAGCGAACTTTTTCTGGGGTTTGCTGAGCCCCGCAATTCCCAGCACAGTCCAATATTATTCACGCCCTGAACACACCGCCAGCGCCTTCGGCGTAGTCAATGGCACTGGCAGCCTGGTGGCGGGATTCATGCCTGCACTGATGGGCGGCGTGATCAGTGCAGTGGCGACAGGTTCGGGAGCGTCGGCGAATGCAGGGTCCGGATTCTTCGCAGGATTTGCGTTGCTGATCGGCACGCAGGTAGTGGTATTTATTTGCGGGGCGGTGTTGTGGGCGCGGTCCAGAGATGCAGTCGATGCTGTCCCGGAGAAGGTGGCATGCCAACCTTGAACCATGATTCGATGCTATCGGCATGCCGTGGCATCTCGATGCGCCGAACGGAATGACTGGAACGACATCGATGCCGTCCGCTCGCCGATCGGTGCGAATTTGAAATCGCTGCTCAGGCGAGGGAGAAAAATCCATGGAGGTCATTATTGTCGGCGCTGGTGTGATCGGCGTCGCGACAGCGCATTTTCTGCAACAGCAAGGATGCCAGGTTCGGATCGTCGATCGCAGGCCGGCGCCAGGCATGGAATGCAGCTATGCCAACGGCGGATTCTATTCGGCTGGACTCTCGGCCCCCTGGTCGGCGCCTGGCGCCATCCGGATGGCGGTCGTCTCTCAGTTCGACAAGTCGGCCGCCTTCAAGTGGCGCCCCGATTTTACGTGGCGGCAAATCACCTGGATGATGCAATCGCTCAAGGAATGCCGGCCCGACCGGTTTTCCATCAACCGTGCCCGGCTGACTCGGATGGCGAAATATGCATTGGAATGCCTGCGGCACATCGAATCTGCGCTCCCCATCGACTACCAGCGCAGCGTGAACGGCGTGTTGCAGATTTATCGAGAACCGGTTCCGCAGGCGATGATCGATGGGCATTTGCGTTATCTGGAAACCATGGGGATTGCGGCGAACTTCCTTTCGCGCGCGCAGGTCTTTACGTTGGAACCGGCGCTTGCGCGCTCCACGCCGCATCTGTTTGCCGGTCTGCATGTGCATGACGATTTGTCGGGGGACTGCCAGGTATTCACGGCCAAACTGGCGGAGGCGGTGGCGGCGCGGGGCGGCGTGTTTGACTGGAATACGACCGTGAAACAGATCCACGTCGATCAATCCGGTGCTGCCCGCGCCAAGATTCGCTCGATCGTTTCACAAGACAGGGAGTTCAAGGCAGACGCTTATGTCTTTGCTGCCGGAGCCGATACGCCGATGTTGCTGAAGGGGCTTGCCGACATCCCCGTTTACCCCATCAAGGGCTACTCCGTCACCGCGCCGATTGCAACGGAGGAGCGTGCTCCACGGCATTCGCTCTTCGACTTCGCGACCAAGACTGGCATGGCCCGCCTCGGCGACCGGATGAGAATCTCGGGTATCGCCGAAGTCGCGGGCTATGGCACCACGCCGGATGCCGCCCGTTCCGACCAGTTGCTCGCGGCGTTCGAGGGCGCATTTCCGGGCGCGATCGGCCTTCAAGGCGCTACCTCGTGGGCCGGACTGAGACCGGCTACGCCGGATGGTGTGCCGCTTGTTAGCCGGACGGCTTGTGAAAACCTATACGTCAACACCGGTCACGGGGGCAGCGGCTGGTCCATGTCCTGTGGGTCGGGGAAATTGATGGCAGACATTGTCACGGGACGGCCTACCGATATCGACGCGACCGACTACGCGTTGCTATCTCCACTGCGCCGCTAACCAACCAGGAGATAGGATGACCACACTGATCACGGGAGCCGGCTTGATCGGCCGACTGACGGCGCGCCAGCTGCGCGCGCAGGGAAAAACGGTGTTGCTGGCGGATATCCGCCGCCCGCCGTCCGACGACCTGGGTGACCTGCCTCTGGTGCAGGCCGATGTGACCGACTGGCCAGGCCTGGGTCATCTCATCCATCAGCATCAGGTGCATTCGATCGTGCATACGGCGGCGATGCTCACCCCCGCGATCCGTCGTGACCCGTTGACGGGCATCCGGGTGAACGTGATGGGAACGGCGAACATTCTCGAGGCCGCGCGGCAGTTCAAGCTTCGGCGCGTGCTCATCGCCAGTTCGACCACGGTGATGTATTCGGCGTTTGGATCGCTGCCAGATACGCCGATTCCAGAAGATTTTTCATATCGGATCGTCAGTGAACGACCCGCGAGTCTCTATGCGTGCACCAAGATCGCCAACGAGCATTTGGCGCTGGCTTATGCGCAGCAGTATGGCGTGGAGGCTATCGTGCTGAGGTTCGGCGCCGTTCTGGGAGCGGGCTCGGAAGCCGCGTCCAGCGTGCCCGGCCAGATGCTCGACTGCCTGTTGCGCGCGGGCCGCAGCGGCGAGCCCGCCCGGTACGAAAGCACGAACCTGCTATGGGGCGGACAAGAGGAATTCATCGATGCGCGCGACTGCGCTGCCGCTGCCGCCGCCGCGCTGCACGCGCCCAATCCGGCCCAAGGAATCTACAACATCGCCACGGGTGAATGTTTCACGTTCGACGAATTTGTCGCGGTGGTGCGGCGTAGCTTCAAGACGTTGCAAGTGGCCGACCTGTGCCTTCCCGCCGGCGGTTTGTCCGGGTTCGCGTTCCAGCGCCCGGCGCCGTCCGATGTCGGCACCGCCTGGCGGGAATTGGGTTTTCGCGCCCGCTATTCCCTAGCGGACACGATCTCGCACATCGCTGGCGCCGATTGACGGCTTCCAGATGGATACCCGAGCCATACGTGGTTAGCGGTTAGACGAAAAATACAAGGAGGAGTGCAATGGAGTCCAAATCTTGGCGTTGGTGTGGTGTCCTCACCTTATTCGTTGTTGCCGCCATCTCGTACATCGATCGCATCAACCTCGCAGTACTGGTTACGGACCATGCATTTCTGGCGCATATCGGCCTCGAGTCCGGCGACCGTGTCCGTCAGGGCATGTTCGCCACTGTTTTCCTGGTTGGCTACGGTCTATCGTCGGTTCTCCTCACGCCGTTCTGCTCGGCGCTGCTCGGCGTGCGCCAAAGCCTCATTTACGGTCTCGCATTTTGGGGGGCATTGACTTTCGCGTCACCGTTGGCGCACGGTTACGGGCTGATCCTCACGTCACGGCTTCTGCTCGGGATAGCCGAAGGGCCTTTGTACTCACTCGCCGCCGCTTATATCAAGGCGCACTTCACCAGCCGGGAGAGCGGCAAGCCGAATTCGCTGGTCAATATGGGAACGGGAATCGGTTTGGCGATCGGCTATCCGCTAGTGAGCTATCTGCTCACGCATTTCGACTGGCAAACCTCGTTTCACGTCATCGGCCTCGTTAATATCGTCTTGGGTATCCCGCTCGTGATCGCTTTCGTGCACATGCCGGGCAAGGAACGGCACGGTTCCTCGGCGCCGCCGCCGCGCGCTGCAATGCCGGTGAGACAGGTTGTCGCCGGTGCATGGCAAACGCGCCACCTGATCCTGATCACCGTGCTGACGTCGGCGGCGTTGGCTTATCTGTGGGGTAGCAGCAATTGGCTGCCCGCCTATCTCAAGGTATCGCGCGGCTTCTCGCTGCGTGAAATGGGCTGGCTCGCGTCGTTACCGCAGTACGCGATGGTGTGCGGCGTACTGATGGGCGGCATCGTGCTCGACAAGCTGCAGCGCCGATGGGTGCCATGCATGTTTCTGGTCGGCAGCTTGAGCGTGGCATTGGCTGTCTGGTTGACCATTCAGACTGCCGATCGTTACTGGGCCGCAGCCGGCATGGTTGCCGCGAATTTCTTCTGGGGGCTGCAAGCTCCCGCCATTCCCAGCATCGTGCAGGACAACTCTCGCGCCGAATATACCGCCAGCGCCTTTGGCGTGGTGAACGGTGTCGGGAGCCTGATCGCCGGTCTCATGCCGTTGGCGATGGGGGGTGTCATCAGTGCGGTGTCGGCGGGTTCCGGCGGGGCGGCATCGGGATTCTTCGCAGGATTTGCATTGCTGATCGGTACTCAACTGGTGGTGTTCATTTGCGGCCTGATTCTCTGGCTGCGCGAGCGCGCCGAAAGACGGAGTTTGGTGCCTGCGTCTTCCGGCCTGAGCGCGTAGAGATGCTGTGGGGCCGGTGTTGTTGCTTCGGTAACAGCATTGCACCGGTTTCAGCGGGGATCGAGGACTTGCCAGGCATTGCAGCTTATCCCGATCCCTATTCATAGCTTTGTGATCATAGTTTTCATATATAAATCATTGGCTTATGTGTGAAATAAAAAATAAAAAGCACTGGCAATGCGCAAAATATCTGATATATTTCCATGTAATGACTCATATATGAATTACTGGTTTATATATGAAACAAAAAAGAAATCATGGCAATCGCTAAAAATGAAGAGACAACAATGAAGCAAAGCACGCAACTTCTGGCAGGACGACGGATTTTCATCACCGGCGCAGCGCGCGGCCTCGGCCTGGCGTTTGTGACGGCTGTTGCCGAAGCCGGCGCCAGCGTGGCAATGGCCGACATCCTGGAAGACAGCTTGCAGCAGGCAGTCAGCGATCTGCAGCAGCGCGGCTTCAACGTCACCGGCTTCCCGCTTGATCTGGCGGACCCGGAATCGATCAAATCCTGTGCGGACCAGGCAATAGGCTGGCTCGGCGGGCTGGACGGCCTGGTCAATAACGCCGCCGTCACCAACTCCGGTGGCCGCACGTCCGAGCAGCTGGAAATAGAGATGTGGGACAAGGTCATGGCGGTCAACGTGCGCGGTACCTGGCTGATGACCAATGCTTGTCTGGCGGCGCTGCGTGCGTCCGGGCGCGGCAGCATCGTCAACCTGTCTTCCGATACGCCGTTGTGGGGCGCGCCTAATCTGCTGGCCTATGTGGCGAGCAAGAGCGCGGTGATCGGCATGACGCGTTCGCTTGCACGTGAACTGGGCGCCGACAACATCACCGTCAACGCCGTGGCGCCGGGCCTGACGCTGGTGGAAGCCACCGAATATGTGCCGCAGGCGCGTCATCAGATGTATCACGACCGCCGCGCAATCCAGCGCGAGCAGTTGCCGGAAGACGTCTGCGGCGCGGTGATTTATGCCCTGTCCGATATGTCCCGCTTCTATACGGGGCAAGTCATGGCCGTCAACGGCGGCTTTGTAATGAACTGAAAACTGACTACGCAAGAGTATTTCTGGACCAACGCAAGGAGAAACGAATGACTGATTTATCCGAACAGCAGAATATCAAGCCAAGCTGGGCGCAAGCCGAAGGCAGCAGCTTCAGCCAGTGGATGGATACGCGCGTGGCGCGCTTTTCCAGCCGCAAGTACGACTGGAACGCACTAAAATTCCAGGCCGACCACGATCCCAAATACCGTCGCGCGCAAATGCGCTACATCGGTACCGGCGGCACTGGCGTGGCCAGCGATAGCAGTGTGATTCCATCTGAGCATTTCACTTTCTCGACTATGATCATTCCGGCCGGCCATGAAGGTCCGCCGCATTTGCACATCGATGTCGAAGAAGTGTTTTTTGTGTTGCGCGGCACGCTCAAGCTGGTGCTTGAGAAAGACGGTGAGCGCTACGAAACCATCCTGACCGAGCGCGATGTGGTGTCCATTCCGCCCGGCGTATATCGCGAAGAAATCAATATCGGCGAAGAAGATGCGCTGATGTGCGTGATGCTGGGTTCGAAAGCGCCTATCCGTCCGACCTATCCGGCCGATCATCCGCTGGCGCAGATCAAGCGCGATTAAGCAGGATCAAGCGTGAAAAACATGTCGACCGCCACCGCCACCGCCTGCGCCACGCAACTGGAACACGCCCTGGGCCTGATGGCGCGGGGGTTTTCCGAGCGCACTGTCGATGTTGGCGGCAGCCTGGTTTCCTATCGTAGCTGCGGCACAGCGGTGCCCGGCGGCAAAACGGTAGTCCTGTTGCATGGCATCGGTTCGGGCGCTGCATCCTGGCTACAGTGCGCCTTGGATTTGCAACAGGATGCACAGGTCGTCGCCTGGAATGCGCCCGGCTACGGCGGCTCATCGGCATTGCCGATGGCGCGTCCCAGCGCAGCAGATTACGCCATGCGCCTGGAGCAGCTTCTGCAAGCGTTGGATGTGCGCAATTGCGTATTGGTTGGGCATTCGCTGGGTGCGTTGATGGCATCCGCATATGTCGCCGCGGGTTACACCCGCGCCGAGCAACTATTGCTGGTCAGTCCGGCGCAGGGTTATGGCGGCGGTGACAAGCGCGTGCGTGGCGAAGAGATTGCGCAGCAACGTCTGGCGGCACTGGAAAACCTGGGTATCGCGGGGATGGCCCTGAAAAGCCCGGAGCGGATGCTGTCGGTGCAAGCCAGCGAATTCGCCCGCGCCTGGGTGCGCTGGAATACGCAAAGGCTGAATCCCGCCAGTTACACGCAAGCGGTATACATGCTGTGCGGCGACGATATCCACCGCTACCGATTACCCGCAGCAGGGCCGGCGTGTGCGATATATTGCGGCGCTGACGACGTGGTTACCACGCCGCAGGACAGCCGGATGCTGGCCGATAGTTTGCGGTTGCCGTTCCAGCTGATAGAAGCTGCTGGACATGCCTGCTACATCGAACAGCCGCAAGCAGTCGCTGCAGTGATACGTCGTCATCTTGATCAACTCTCTTAAGAAAACATCATGAATAAAATAGAGCTGCCAGAAGAAGAAAACCAAGAGCAAGAAAAATATCTCGTGCCGGGGCTGGAGCGCGGTTTGCGCCTGTTGTGTGAATTCAGCCGTCAGGACAAGAGTCTGTCGGCGCCGGAACTGGCGCGCCGCTTGAGTGTGCCGCGTTCGACCGTGTTTCGCCTGCTGACCACGCTGGAACGCATGGGCTTTGTCGAACGCAACGAAGGTGGCCGCGATTACCGCCTTGGCATGGCAGTGCTGCGCCTCGGTTTTGAATACCTGGCTTCGCTGGAACTGACGGAAATCGGCCGGCCGTTGCTGGACCGCCTGCGTGACCAGATTTCATATCCCTGCAACCTTGTGGTGCGCGACGGCCGCTCCATTGTATATGTCGCCAAATCGGTGACGCCGACCGCATTCGTCAGTTCGGTCAATGTCGGTACACGTTTGCCGGCGCACGCCACGGTCCTCGGCCGCGTGCTGCTGGAAGATCTGTCGCTGGCCGAGTTGCGTGAACTGTATCCGGAAGAACATCTGGAAAGCTTCTCCAGCAATACGCCGAAGACCGTCGTAGAACTGTTCGACATGGTGCAGCAGGATAAAGCGCGCGGTTATGTGCTGCAGGAAGGTTTTTTCGAAACCGGCATCTCGACCATCGCCGCACCGGTGCGCGATCACTCTGGCAAGGTAGTTGCGGCGATGGGAGCGACGATTCCTTTGCCGCATATCGATGCGAGCCAACTCGATGGCATCGTACGGAGCGTGCGCGATACCGCCGGCGAGTTATCGGGTTTGCTGGACCACGCCCCTGAGAAATCAGGCAGCAAGGTCGTCAACATGTGGCGGGAGTAAACAGCATGAGCATGGTAAGACTCGAAGGCAAAGTGGCGGTGGTTACCGGCGGTTCATCGGGCATCGGCCTGGCGACCGTGGAGCTGCTGCTGGAAGCCGGCGCTGCGGTAGCATTGTGCGGCCGCAGCCAGGAACGCCTGACGCAGGTCGAAGCCATGCTGCGCCTGCGTTTCCCGCAAGCGCATTTGTATTGCGGCGTATGCGATGTGCTGGTGCAGGAGCAGGTGCAAGCATTCGCCGCCGCGGTCGAGCAGCATCTCGGGCCAGCATCGATACTGGTGAATAACGCCGGCCAAGGAAGGGTATCGACCTTTGCCGATACCGACGACACCGCCTGGCTGGAAGAGCTGCGCCTCAAATTTTTCTCTGTGATCTATCCGACCCGCGCTTTCCAGCCGCAACTGCAACGCATGAGCGGCGCCGATGGCGACGCCGCCGTGGTCTGCGTCAATTCGCTGCTGGCGATACAGCCGGAGCCGCACATGGTGGCGACATCCGCCGCCCGCGCCGGCGTGCATAACCTGGTGCGTTCGTTAGCCACAGAATTCAGCCCGCTGGGCATCCGCGTCAACGGCATCCTGATCGGACTGGTGGAGTCTGGCCAGTGGCGTCGCCGCTATGAAGCGCGCGCCGAACGCGAGATGTCCTGGGAACAATGGACCCAGGAGCTGGCGCGGAAAAAACATATCCAACTCGGTCGTCTCGGCCATCCCCAGGAAGCAGCACGCGCCATTGTATTTTTGGCGACGCCCCTTTCTTCGTACACAACTGGCAGTCATATCGACGTTTCAGGAGGACTTTCCCGCCATGCCTAAAAAGAATCAGCAACAAGTTACCGTCGGCTGCGCCATCGCCGCCTTTCTTGAGCAATGCAATGTCAAGGCCGCCTTCGGCGTGATCTCGATTCACAACATGCCGATTTTGGATGCCTTCGGCGAGCGCGACAAGATCCGTTTCGTGATGGCGCGCGGCGAAGCCGGCGGCGCCAACATGGCCGACGCCTACGCCCGCACCACCGGCGGCCTCGGGGTTTGCCTGACTAGCACCGGCACTGCTGCCGGCAACGCTGCCGGCGCCATGGTCGAAGCTTTGACCGCGGGTACTCCCTTGCTGCACCTGACCGGCCAGATCGAGACGCCCTACCTGGATCAAAGCCTGTCCTATATCCACGAAGCGCCGGACCAGCTGAGCATGCTCAAGTCCATCTCGAAAGCCGCATTCCGTGTGCGCAGCGTCGATACCGCCATCAGTACAGTCAAGCTGGCGGTGCAAACCGCGCTGACACCGCCGATGGGGCCAGTCAGCGTGGAAATCCCAATCGACATCCAGGCAGCGCTGATCGCCATGCCATCCGATTTACGTCCTTTGCCGATTCCCGCCAATACACCGTCGGAACACGCGCTGGACGAACTGGCGGCACGCCTTGTCAAAGCCAAGCGGCCGATGCTATGGGTCGGCGGCGGCGCACGACATGCCGGAAAACAGGTGCAGCGTTTGCTCGATCTAGGTTTCGGCATCGTCAGCACGACGCAGGGCCGTGGCATAGTGCCAGAAGACGATCCACGTTCGTTGGGTGCTTTCAATCTGCACAAGCCGGTCGAGAATTTCTACCAGACTTGCGATGCGGTGCTGGTGGTAGGTTCGCGCTTGCGCGGCAACGAAACCCTGAAATATGAACTGAAGTTGCCGCAGACGCGTTATCGCATCGATGCCGATCCTGCCGCCGAAGGCCGCTGCTATAACAGCGACTATTTTGTTTGCGGTGACGCCGCGTTGGCGCTGGATGGCCTGGCCGACCGGCTGCAAGCCTTGCAGGTGGATCCGGGTTTCATCGGCGACCTGCAACAGGCGCGCGAAGCGGCAGTACATGGTCTGGTCGATGGACTCGGTCCATACAACGCCCTGGTCGAGCAGCTGCAAAAAGCCGCCGGCCACAACTTCAACTGGGTGCGCGACGTCACCGTCTCCAACAGCACCTGGGGTAATCGCTATCTGCGCATTTTCGATCCGCTGGCTGGTGTGCATGCACTGGGCGGAGGTATCGGCCAGGGTCTGGCGATGGGGATAGGCGCGGCTGTCGGCGCGGCAGTGACCGCTTCTGGCAAGAAGACTTTCTGCCTCGCCGGCGACGGCGGCTTCATCCTCAATCTGGGTGAACTGGCGACTGCAGTGCAGGAGCGCGCCGACATGGTGATCGTGCTGATGAACGACCAGAGCTACGGCGTCATCAAGAATATCCAGGATGTGCAATATGGCGGCCGACGCCATTACGTCGAACTGCACACGCCGGATTACGCGTTGTTGTCGCAGTCGTTGAAATTGCGCCATGTCCGTATCAGCAACCTGGCCGATGCCGAAAGCGGTTTGCGTACGGCACTGGCGGAGCCGGGCCCGTTCATGCTGGAAATCGACATGCTGTCCATCGGCAAATTCAAGACTGCATTCGCCGGGCCGCCGGTGAATGAAGAAAATCCGGCGGAACAATCCGTTGCAACGGTAGCTTGAGGAGAATGACATGCTGCATGTTTCGATGATAGGTTGCGGCGCCATCGGCCTGGGCGTGATGGAGCTGCTGAAAAGCGATCCGGAAGTCGCATTCGATGTGGTGATCGTGCCGGAGGCGCATATGGAAGCAGCGCGGCCGCTCGTGTTTTCGCTGGCGCCGCATGCCCGTGTTGCTGATCGCCTGGAAGAGCAGGGCCAGCAACCGGACCTGCTGATAGAGTGCGCCGGCCACAAGGCGATCGAAGAACACATCATTCCTGCATTGAAACGCGGCATCCCTTGCATGGTGGTTTCCATCGGCGCCTTGTCCGAACGTGGGCTGGTGGAAAAGCTGGAAGCGGCGGCCCGTGAAGGCAAGACCCAGGTACAACTGCTGTCCGGCGCGATCGGTGCGATCGATGCCTTGTCGGCGGCGCGCGTGGGCGGCCTTGATTCCGTGGTCTATACCGGCCGCAAACCACCGGGCGCCTGGAAGGATACGCCGGCCGACGGTTTGTTCGATCTCGACAATCTGCAAACAGCGACCGTGATTTTTGAAGGTACGGCGCGTGAAGCAGCGCGCCTGTATCCAAAGAACGCCAACGTCGCAGCCACCTTGTCGCTGGCAGGCCTTGGCCTGGATCACACGCAGGTGCGCCTGCTGGCCGATCCCGGCGTCACCGAAAACGTCCATCACGTAGAAGCCAAGGGCGCATTCGGCGGATTCGAATTGACCATGCGCGGCAAGCCGCTGGCAGCCAATCCGAAAACCTCGGCCCTGACCGTGTTCAGCGTGGTACGCGCGCTTGGCAATCGCGCCCATGCCTTATCTATCTGAGATCTTAGGAAAGCAATGAATTCTAACGAAACGCTGCCGATCTGCATCGCCGGCAACTGGCGTCTGGGACAGGGCGACCGCTACGCCACTTTGTATCCAGCTACCGGTGAAGCAGTGGCATGGCTGAACGCGGCCAGCCTTGCCGACGTCGAGGAAGCAATCAGTGGCGCCGACCATGCTTTCCGCACCAGCGGCTGGGCCCAGCGCAAACCGCACGAAAGGGCGGCTGTGCTATATCGCGTCGCGCAACTGATACGCGACCAGGCGGAATATCTGGCACAGCGCCAGCGTCTCGACAATGGCAAGCCGATCACGGAAACCCGCGCACTGGTGGCCAGCGCCGCCGGCACCTTCCAGTTCTTCGCCGCTGCTTGCGAAACCATGGAAGACACCATCACGCCGATGCGTGGCGATAACCTCACCATGAGTGTCTATGAGCCGATGGGAGTCGTCGCCGCCATCACGCCGTGGAATTCGCCGATCGCCAGCGAAGCACAAAAAATGGCGCCGGCCTTGGCCGCCGGCAATGCGGTAGTGGTCAAGCCTGCAGAAGTGACGCCGCTGATGGCGCTGGAACTTGCTCGTATCTGCGAGGAAGCCGGTGTGCCAAAAGGACTGATCAGCGTGTTGCCCGGCAAGGGCTCGGTGATCGGCGACGCCATCACCCTGCATCCGCTGGTGCGGCGCGTGTCGTTCACTGGCGGCACCACTACCGGTAAACATATCGCTCACATCGCGGCAGACAAGATGATGCCGGTATCGCTGGAATTGGGCGGCAAGTCACCGACCATGGTGTTCGAAGATGCGGATCTGGATCATGCCGTAGCCGGCGTGTTGTACGGCATTTTCAGTTCGTCGGGCGAGTCTTGCATCGCCGGTTCGCGCCTGTTCGTCGCTCGTGGCATTTACGACAATTTCATCGAACGCCTGGCCGCTGGCGCCGCAGCGCTGCGGGTTGGTGATCCCGCCGATGAACGCACGCAACTAGGACCGCTGATTACACCGCGTCATCGCGATTCGATCGAATCCTATGTAGCGATGGGCGTGGCCGATGGCGGCCGCATCCGCACCGGCGGTACGCGCCCGGCAGGGGCGCTGTTCGAACGCGGTAATTATTATCTGCCAACCATCATTGAAGGTTTAACCAATACGCAGCGAATCTGCCAAGAAGAAATTTTCGGCCCGGTGCTGGTGGCGATGCCTTTCGATAACGAAGAAGAGTTGATTGCCCAGGCCAATGACAGCGTCTATGCGCTGGCGGCCGGCATCTGGACCCGCGACTACAAGAAAGCCTGGCGCTTCGGTCGTGCGGTGCAAGCCGGTAATGTCTGGATCAACACCTATAAGCAGCTGTCGATCTCGACGCCGTTCGGCGGCTGGCGCGACAGCGGCCTGGGCCGTGAAAAAGGCCGGCTCGGGATCTTGCAGTACATGGAGCAGAAGAGCATGTACTGGGGTTTGAATGAACAGCCGCTGCCGTGGGCAAGTTGACGACAACACAGCGGTAACCAAGAGGTAAAGCGAGGAGACACAGTAATGGATGTACTAGGCATAGATGAAATCACCTACGGCGCGGACGACCTGCCGTTATGCAAGAAATTCTTTTCAGACTGGGGCATGACCCTGGCGCAAGAGAGCGAACAGGCGCTGGTGTTCGAAACGCTAAATGGCTGCCGCGTGATCGTCAAGCATAGCGACGCCGCCGACCTGCCGCCGGCCATCGAAGCCGGCCCGACCCTGCGTGAAGTGGTCTGGGGCGTATCGGCGCCAGAGGTTCTGGAACGCTTTGCTGTGCGTATTGCCGGCTTACCCGGCTATGTGAATCAAGGCAAACGCATCGGCTGCACCGATCCTAACGGTTTGGCTGTGCGCTTCCAGGTTACGCAGAAGCGCGAGATCGATGTCGAATGCGCGGAAATGAATACCTGGTCGCACAAGCATCGCATCAACCAGCGCAGCCCGGCTTACGAGCGCGCTGCACCGATCGAGGTCGGCCACGTGGTGTTCTTCGTCAAGGATGTGAAAGCCTGCGAAAGCTTCTATTGCGATAATTTCGGCTTCGTGCCGTCTGACCACTATCCAGGCCGCGGCGCTTTCCTGCGCTGCGCAGCTGACGGCGGCCATCATGACATTTTCCTGCTGCAGCCGCCGGAGGCGCGCGCTGGCCTCAATCATGTGGCCTTCACCGTGCGCGATATCCACGAAGTCTTCGGCGGCGGCATGCACATGTCGCGCAAAGGCTGGGATACGCAGCTTGGCCCTGGCCGTCATCCGATCTCGTCGGCTTATTTCTGGTATTTCCGCAATCCGGCAGGCGGCCTGATCGAGTACTACGCGGACGAAGACCAGCTCAACGAAGAATGGGAGCCGCGCGACTTTGAACCAGGCCCGACCGTATTCGCGGAATGGGCGATCGACGGTGGCATCGATGGCAACACGCGCCGGCAGAAGAACGCCGAAGGCCCGAGCGGAAAATTCCTGACCGACCGTCCCAAGTCCTGATAAGAGGAAATAACATGTCTTCGTTGAAAATCGGTATTCTCGGCGCCGGCATCGGCGGCCTGACGGCGGCGATTGCCTTGCACCGCGCCGGCCACGACGTCGTCGTGTACGAGCAATCCAAACAATTCCTGCGTGTCGGCGCCGACATTAACCTGACACCGAATGCGGTACGTGCTCTGGATGGTCTGGGCATAGGCGAGGCGGTGCGTCGTACTGCTGCGCGTCCTACGCACCGGATCAGCCGTACCTGGGATAGCGGCGAAGAGACTTCACGCCTGGAAATGGGTGACACCGCCGAAAAAAAATACGGCGCTCCGCAATTGACGATACACCGCGCTGACCTGCTGGCGGCGCTGGCAGAGATTTTCCCTGCCGAGCGCGTCAGGTTTGCCAAGCGCGCCGAGGCGATTACGCAGGACAGCCAAGGCATCACGCTCAAGTTCACCGATGGCACGAGCGACAAAGTTGATGTGCTGATCGGCGGCGACGGCATTCACTCGGTAGTGCGCACCGCGATGTTCGGCGCGGAAAATCCTCGCTTTACCGGCGTGGTGGCTTTCCGTGCGGTGATTCCTGCGGAGAGCGTCGCCGGCATACCGAACCTGCAGGCATTCACCAAATGGTGGGGGTCGAATCCCGAAAGCCAGATCGTCACTTTTCCACTCAATCGCGGCAAGGACATTTTCATCTTTGCCACCACGGCGCAGGAAACCTGGCACCTGGA